>NZ_JASIUF010000008.1:0-356115 GCF_030363895.1 Paenibacillus sp. S-12 | reverse complement strand
GCCGTCGTAGGTGGACTAATTGTCGGAGATGCTTCGATCCGAGCAGGTCTCAGCTCTCCGACTACGCTTGTCGTAGCGGCAGTTACTGCTGTAGCTACCTTTACTTTGGTTAACCAGTCGCTGAGCGGCACGGTAAGTATATTGCGTCTCTTTGTGCTAATCGTTTCTTCCATACTTGGCATGTACGGCTTCTTTATTTCTGTCATGGCCATACTGG
Organism: Paenibacillus sp. S-12; assembly: GCF_030363895.1. Classification (NCBI taxonomy): domain Bacteria; kingdom Bacillati; phylum Bacillota; class Bacilli; order Caryophanales; family Paenibacillaceae; genus Paenibacillus; species Paenibacillus sp. S-12. The sequence goes on along the minus strand of NZ_JASIUF010000008.1, from coordinate 355,898 downwards.
TCTATTTATCGTCACTGCATTCATTTGGCATGCCCTACTTATCGCCACTGTCACCGCCTATTTTCGGGGATATGCTGAAATCGCTTCTTGCATTGCCTGTCAAGATTGTGAACCGACGTCCCATTATGCTCCGAACAACTGACAAGACTCGCGAAGGAAAGGAGCCAAAATGAGCTTATTTTATCATGAAGGAGAGAGATCTCTATACAGGAGCAGAAAACAACGATTATGGCTGCTTGTCAGCATCCTGTCTCTGGTTCTACCACTTGCAGGCTGTTGGGACATTAAAAATGTCCAGGATATGAACTATGTTACTGCTTTGGGCATTGATTATGTTAATGGTAAATATATCGTGTACACGAACTCGCTGGAGTTCACCAATGTAGCGAAGCAGGAAGGAACCAGAAGCCCGAGCAAACCGCCGACATGGATCGGGAAGGGAGAAGGATACACACTTGATTCAGCGGTAAATGACATATATGCCGCTTCTACCCTGCAAGTCATTTGGGATCATACGACTGTACTCATCTTCAGTGAGCGTGCCTTGCATAAGGACGTAAATAAGATGATTGATTCCCTTCTTCGTTTTTCAGGAATTCGATATACACCATGGGTGTACGGCACCAAAATTCCGATCGCTGACCTATTCGCGGTAACGCCTCCGTTTAATTTGTCGCCCATCGCGTCTATGCTATATGCCCCGGATGAAATATTGAAGCAGCAGACCAACATTCCTCCGCTGCAGCTGCTGAAAATGGTCGCACTGCTGAATGAGCCGGGATGTACTGTATTATTGCCCAGCCTTTCACTCAACAATGAGGAATGGATGAAGGACAAAAAAACAATTAGTCAGCACGAACTCAATGGAGTATTCGTCCTTCAAAACGGAAAGTACAAAAATTGGTTGACGCAGGAAGAAGTATTAGGATTGAGGTGGCTGTCAAATCAAATTCATAATATACATATAGGAGTCGGGCGTCCAACCAGCCCTGATGCGATACTTACAATAAATAAACATAAAGTATCCGTTAATGTGTCGCTGCATGGCGAAGTCCCCAAGTTCAACCTCGTAATTGATGTCCGCAGCTCTGTCGAAGAAATTGCCGATAATGCAACCGAAGAAGCTATCATCGCAGCGGCAAAGGAAAAAGTAAGGAATGATGTACAACAAACATTTCAACAGGGGTTGAATAGAAACCTTGACATTTATTCGTTGCAAAATCATGTTTATCGCAAGTACCTCTCCATTTGGAAAAAAAACAAAAATGGTTCCCTGCTGCAGCTCACGCCCAACTCTCTTGAACGGATTGACGTCCGCGTCCAGATAGAGGATTCTGGGATGATTCGTCTGAACCGTTAACCAAAGCCCTGACAACCTGTTTGTTGTCAGGGCTCGCTTGTATTATTGAAGCTGCTGTCCCCACACCTCAAACTCATAGATGCGAGCTGCTGTATCGGATTCCTGTGTCGCTTTCGTCACATTCAAACGCGCATAACGCGCTGACATCGGATCGATGCTATGCGTTGTTTTTCCCATCGTATTTCCCGTCACCTGAACAACATCCGTCCAGTTGGTTCCATCCTCGCTAAGCTGGATATTAAACTCTTTCGTGTTGAAGCTCGATGACTCGCCGCCCTCTTGAGCATGCTTAATGATAAATTGATCGATGGAATAGACTGAACCCAGGTCGACTTGCAGCCAGTGCGGCTCGGAGCCGGTTGCACACCATTTGCTGTTGTTCGCTGTTGTGCCATCGAATGCCTTGGCAGGTGTCTCGCCTGGCACAAAGCTGTCTGCAGTCGCTGTCTGATTCAGTGCTAGATTCATCTTAGATGATGCCTGCTTCCATTGGAAACTGACTTGTGCTGCTGTACTGCGTGCCCCATTCTCCCCTAGCGCAACCACTTCCAGAGTCGTAGATTCTTCACCTCCAAGTCGGCTCATCGGTTGTGCATAATACGCAGTATTAGGCGTTGCGCCTATGAATTCCCGTGTGCCATCAGGCTTCACCCGATAGACCTCATACGCCTGAATCTTATCCCCTGAAGAAGGATTCCAGCTTAAACGCGCATCTGCTGTATTTCCAGAAAAATCAACATCCTCAATGGCCAAGCCCGTTACAGTCTCCGGTGCTGATGATGAACCAGCATTGCGAACAGATAATTGACCGATATTGATCGCATAGTTGCTGAGCGCATTCCCACTGTCGAACTTCAAGGACAACGCATCAATCGTGCGGCCGGCAAAGCTGCCCAGCGAGATGCTTTTTGTATTCCATGCGGAAGCTTCCCCATCGCCTACATCAAAGAACTCAAAATGCTCCGGATTATCGGCGAAGGATACACCAACCTTCATATTTGAAGCTGACTCCCCAGTCTTATATGTAACGGAGACTTCTGTATCGCTAGACACAGGCAGACTAGTTCTATACAGCTTCAAATGAGTAGCATTCTGCGGACTAAGTGCACCAGATACTTTGAGGGAGCTTCCGCCATAATACGCGTTGTTCCAATCAAAGCTTGGTTTCAGCGCTGTACCCGAGCTTTCCGCAATCCAACGCCATGTAGGAAGGATGTCTTGCAAGCTGCGGTTATTCCATTCCTTCGTGCTCATAATGTTGCCATCAACCGCAAATTGACTGCCATGCCCCGTATTGAAGTTAGTTGTAAAAGGCAACTGCTGTATCGATGATTTATCTGCAAAATAATTCGCAATTCCTTTCCAATTGGAAGAAGTCGCCGTATTGCGCGGATCACTATTCGGTCCTACCCAATATTTCATTTCCTTCGCGTAGAAATCATCATTATTGGAAGAGCTGCGATATGCCCAATCCGGACGATAGATGCCCAATGATGTAGCAGGCGCCTGATTGTTAGGGAAAATCCCTGACCAATTGACGTACGTATTGTAGCCATTCGCTTCTGTATCGATGCCGGCGTACAAATCATACGGATCTCGATTAAGACTGGCTGCTTTATTTTTGGAGTTTTGCAGCATGGATGCAGACCAGTTGAAGTTAAGGAACATACTGTCCGCCACCTTCTGCGCACCATTCTGCAAGAACATCTGATTTCTTGCATTCAATTCATTTTGCCAGCTAATACTTCCGCTGTTCGTCATTGAATCGTACCACATAACATGCATGCCGGATGGCTTATGAGTCTGCAAATACTGCATGAATTGCTGCATCTTCGCAGCATCAGCCGTATTGCCGCCCGACGTCTCTTGATTAATGAACCAGCCGTCAAAGCCAAAATAGCTTGCTGCCTCAAGCAGCTTGTCTGCTACTGGGAAGGAGCCATCCGGTTTTTGCTGCAGCATTTGCTGTACCCATTGATAGTTGCCCCCGTATACATTCGGTGGGAAAAAGATAGTTCCAAGAATCGGCACTCCGTTCTTATGGGACGCATCGATAATGTCCGCGCTCGGAGGTACGATAAGTCCTTCGGAAGCCGAGCCTCCCCAAAGCACCATCATATCGACATACTGCCAATATCCGAACGTATCCGCACGGAATTGACTGGATCCTTGAGACGGAACGCCGCTAGTATTGTCATTTAACGCAGACAAAGCAACAAGCCGCGATTGGGTCTGTGCATTCGGATTCACCTTCTGGCCGGTAAATCGCTCTGCAAGCGGAATCGTTCCCCGATTGAACTTCGCATCCTTGTCGGCTGTAGGGCTCCACTCTAGAAGTGTTGCCGGATGCCAATAAGAGGTGCGCGGCTGCTCCGCATGAGCAGTTGAAGCCATAATCGGCCCAAATGTAGATAGAGCAAGAAGCGAGGTGATGAGTAAAAGCTTCATTTTCTTTTTCATCGTGTTGACCACTATAAGTCTCCTCCTCGCACCATGAGGTGCTATATTCGAGTACAACTTAAATCTACTAGAAATGAAGCGCTTACATAAGTGTAAAAAACTTATATTCAATGTATAAACTATAGTGTGTTTGAATTGAAGTGCTGGTATTTATAAACATATTATCAAGATTGAAAACATACCTCCTTCAAAAATCCACGAGTTATCATTGCGATTGAGAGGATCAAATCGACGCCATATGACTTCGCAAGATTCGAAAAATACACGTTCGGTATAGATGTTGCTTTATCGCTGGCTTACGAGACCAATCCCCTCTTCTATTGGTCTTGCCACCTCTTTATCGTCTTTTAATGTAAATGGCCGCAGCTATCATTACTCTAAGCTTTGAAGGATAACATGTAAGGAATTGCGCATAAATAATTCATCCGGACGAGATTTCATCATAACGGTGACACCGATCAGCGAAATGACTAAAGCCTGTGCAATTGCCTTAGCGTTCATATCCGACTTCAGTTCCCCAGACTGTATTCCGCGTTCGATTGACTCCTGAAAAATGGCTGCGAGATACATTTGATGCTCCCTTGTCAGAACTTCAAATTTGGCGTCGTGAGGTGCAAGCTCAACCATTGTATTGATGCAAAAGCATCCTTTGCCGCTTCCCTCATGCAAATCGCTCCCTTCTTGAACGATGCTTTCGAATATGCTCCGGAACGCTTCTTTTACAGAGGGCTTATTCAACAACTGCGCGCGAATGCGGGCGGCATGAGCTTGTGTATATGTTCGCAGCGCAGCTTCGAACAAACCTATTTTATCCCCGAAAGCAGAATACAAACTTGGGCGTTGTATTCCCATATATGCGGTTAGATCGCTTAAGGAAGTTGCTTCATATCCTTTTTCCCAAAATAATTGCATCGCGGCATGCAGTGCTTTTTCCTCATCAAATTCACGCGGGCGGGCCATGTCCCTCCTCCTTTACTCTCTAAACTCTATTTACAGATCGTTTTTTGTCACGATGATGATAGAAGTAGAATAGATATATCATACCTAACGGTACAATAAAAATATACTATAGGACATGATCTGTCAAACGAAATATGATTTCAAGATCTATGTATTGAGCATTATTCAGTTGATTTTCAGAAAAATATTGACAACTCACTTTTTAGCATGGTATTTTTCGGCTATATAACATACCGATCAGTACATAATAAAAATTATAATTAAAAGGAGTTGCAATGATGGGTACGAGTGCGCGAATATCTGAAGTTTCTTTATCCCGCTCCATTGTTCTTTTGCTTGCGACAGCGTGCGGCTTGGCCGTTGCCAATGTATATTATGCGCAGCCGTTATTGGACGCCATAGCTGGTGAATTTGGCATTAGGCATTCTACAATTGGGATCGTCATTACGATCACGCAGCTTAGTTACGCTGCTGGATTATTGTTATTGGTGCCACTGGGCGATATGATGAACCGGCGTAAGTTGATTTCTTTACAAATGCTTCTGTCTGTAGCAGCGCTTGTTGCAGTAGGGATTGCTCCGAACAGCACGATTTTGTTTATTGGCATGGCTTGCGTTGGATTGTTAGCGGTAGTGACACAGGTGCTTGTTGCCTATGCGGCGAATTTGGCCGGATCCTTCGAGCGCGGGCAAGTTGTCGGCGCCGTAACGAGCGGTGTTGTAATCGGCATTCTTCTTGCCCGGAGTGTAGCTGGCATTCTCACCGACATTGCAGGCTGGCGTTCGGTCTATCTTGTGTCTGCTGCCTTACTGCTCATCATGTCAATCACGTTATACAACATACTACCGCAACAAGATTCCATTCGTGCATCTCTGTCATACAAGCAGCTTCTTTATTCTGTCCTCACTTTATTTAAAGAGGAACCGATATTACGGATACGTGCCGTACTCGCCCTACTCATTTTTTCAGCATTCAGTATTTTATGGACATCGCTTGTTTTGCCATTGCGTATTCCTCCCTTGTCCCTCTCCCATAATGCAATCGGAGCATTTGGGTTAGCCGGTGTAGCCGGAGCGATTGCGGCTGCACAAGCAGGACGCTGGGCCGATCGAGGATTAGGTCAACGTACGACTGGGGCGGCACTATTTCTGCTGTTTGCATCTTGGCTGCCGATTTCTTATGTAGATCAATCTTTGCTTGCGCTTATTGGCGGAATCATCCTGCTTGACTTTGCTGTTCAGGCCGTTCATGTTACCAATCAAAGCATGATATTAGCCGTTCGCCCCGAATCGCGAAGTCGCTTGACGGCCGGTTATATGATTTTCTATTCACTTGGCAGTGCATTAGGATCAATCGCATCAACGAATGTTTATGCAATTTGGGGTTGGAATGGCGTAAGCATATTGGGTGCCATAGTTAGTGCTATAGGAATTGTTTTTTGGTCACTGACACTGCGGTTCTCCGCTTCACGTTCATCTTAATAGTTTGCAATTCAAAAGAACCACTTTACATTTCTGCAACCTATCAATTGTACCTTCATTAACAACTTCTCTACGGCAGTTTTCTCGGCCAGCTATCCGAAAATCAATTCAGCCAAGGGAACTGCCGGAAGAGTTAACTTTACGATTGTTGTGAACCGCGTGAAACTCTGATTGCAAACAAGCCGGAAAGTGCGGCTACTATCCCACAAGCACATAAGATCAGAAATAAATTGATCCGTGCATGATTCATCACCAGTGCTGCAATCATTGGGCCGGCTGCCACGCCGACAAAGCGCATACTGCTGTACAAGGAACTAATCGTGCCTCTATGCTTCTTCTCAATGCTAGCGGTTATAAAGGAATCGAGACATGGCAAGGATGCTCCTATTCCGAGAAAGGCTGCGCTTAGCCAAATGAACAATGGAATTACAGATGTCATTAGTATGCACATGCCAAGGCCTGCCGCTGTTAAAGCCAAACCGCACACAATGATCCATTTCATCGCGATTTTATTACTGCCTATGCATTTTCCGGCAATAAAAGAGGAGGAGCTTAATACGGCCAGAGGTATCGCTAGCAGCAAACCCTTTATTATTCCCTTATACCCATGCTTGTCTTCCAGCGTTTCTGATAAATAAAATAACGAGCTGAACAGCATGAACATGCAAAGTCCACCGATAACAAATAGGGCGATTAGCCAACGCGAATTCTCTCGAATCAACTGCATCACTTGTTTTAAAAAGTCGCGAATGGGAATCGGTTCAGAATCAGATTCTTTGGGCTGCTTGACAAAAAAAAGAACGAGCAGGATCGAAATTAGACACAATACCGGAATGGCCCAAAAAGGAAGATGCCAAACGATCGCTACCAGGGCTGTCCCCAAAATAGGGCTTAATACTTTGCCGCATGTATTGGCCGTTTCGATAATGCCGAGACCGCTGCTCACATCTTTTTCACTGCTGAACATATCCCCTACTAAAGGCAGAACGATGGGCATTGCGCCAGCAGCGCCAATGCCCTGCAGAACCCTTCCCAATAAAATGACTGAATAAGAATGATCCATCCAGACCGCCGCTGCACCGCACACACCGCCTCCAATGCCTGTTATGAGAAGACTGGGAATGATGACTGCCTTACGGCCAATGCGATCAGATAAATAGCCGGCAATAGGAATGAGGAAAATCGCCATGACCGAGTATACAGTAATGAGCAGACTTGTTTGGAACGAGCTAACCTTCAACTGTCTCCTGATTTCAGGCAATACAGGGATTAGCATTGAATTGCCTAAAGTCATTATCAATGGAATTGAAGAAAGTGCTAATAAGTCAAATCGTTTGTCAGCTTGCACTCGGGCACACCTCCGTGGGATATCCACGTCATTTTAGATTTATTTTACACTTATCCAAACTTTTTATTCTCTAATTCCGATAAAATTAAACGGATTTAAAGCATGGTCATGGTACATCTACAGCAACACTTACGGCTTTAATACAACCTTTACGCATTCATCCTCATGATTATTGAAAATACGGTACGCATGGCTTGCTTGATCCAACGGCATTTGATGCGTAATGATGGCTGTGGGATCAAAACTTCCCTCCTCTATTTTGTTGTACAATTCCGGCATATAATGAATAACCGGTGCTTGCCCCTTTTTTAGTGTAATATTTCTTGCAAAAAAACACCGAGCGGAAATAAATTATAATTGGCTCCGTATACACCGGTTATTTGAACTGTGCCGCATTTACGAACAGCCTTCGTCGAAAATGACATGAAAAAAGCCGCGCTGACGCGGCCTTTAATTTACCATATAAATATGAAGAATTAGTGCCATGAAAGGTCTACAACCACAGGCAAATGATCGGATGGAAACTGACCGTTAACCTGATCCGAAAGAATTGCATATTGAAAAACGTCAACATGCTCGTTCACGAATACATAATCGATAGGCGAATCTAGATCCTCTCCGTTATCCCCTTTGAATACTGATCCATTGTAATATAGACAGTCGATTAATTGTGTCAGCTGATAACCGTGGAACGTGAAGGATGGTCCAAAGTGGGAGTTCTTTGCGGCGTACCGCGCATCCCGCAGCACTGCTTTACCGTCCTGGCCAGTCGTGAGAATCTGATAGGGTTCGGACGATTCCGTGCAGTTGAAGTCTCCCGTTACTACTACTGGATCATCACCCGCCAATTCGGGAAGCCGATTTAAGATCATATGGGCACTCTGCTTCATTGCAACGGTTCCAATATGATCAAGGTGCGTATTGAAATGAATGAACTTGGTTCCTGTCAACTTGTCCAAAAACTGGATCCATGTCAGGATGCGTGGACAAGCGGCATCCCATCCTCGTTTTCCTGGGATTTCGGGTGTCTCGGATAGCCAAAACGTTCCATGCTCTAGCGGCTTAACACGATCCTTGCGATAAAATATTGCAACGAATTCTCCTGTGTCTGCACCATCGTCCCTGCCTGCCCCAATCCAGCCAAACTCGGGAAGCATTCGTTCCAAATCGGCAACCTGATGCCTCAATGCCTCCTGCGTTCCTACCACATCTACCTGATGGTATCGAATCATACTAGCCACCATCCCCGCCCTGCGGCTCCAGCTATTCTCGCAATCTTTTTCGTAAGCGTTGTCATATTTGACGTTAAAAGTCATGAATCTGATCTGCTGCTCTCCAACATTGCTCTTCATTCTCTTCTGCACTCCTCACCTGATGTTAAGCTTTACATGCGCACGTATCCAATTCGTAGAGCTGAAAGTAACTCCAGAAGTATGTACATTATCGCATGATTGAAATGGGAATGCCAGATTGCTTTCTTCGCAATCAACACTATGCTGTCATGCTTTTAAGAAAGAAAATTTTAATCAATCGTATGTTATAATATCCCATGTTCATATGTTATATTTTGTATAAGAGAATTCTAACATGTTGAGAGCTAGCTCCACATTTTTAGCAAGTTATGCTAAGACGAGGTGACTTATGGAAAATAAAATAGTAGAGTTTTACCGCAATGTGCTCGTAGGCCTTGTGGAACCTTCGCCAGTAGAGCAGCTCATCGGGATAAAAGCGATCGAAGTAGTTCCTGGACATGCCATATTTGAAATGGATGTAGATCAGCAGCATTCCAATCCGCAAGGCACGCTTAACGGTGGAATCACCTGTACCCTTGCTGATATCACAATGGGCATGGCCTTCGGCTCCACTCTGTTGCCGGAAGAGACTTTTACGACGATTGAATTAAAAATCAATTTCATGAAGCCTGTATGGAATGGAACCATTAGAGCAGAAGCAAAGAGTGTGAAGAAGGGTAAGACAATTGGACTTATTGATTGTAATGTATATGACGACAATAACAGCCTGGTTGCTTATGCAACGAGTACTTGCATGGTACTGCGCGGAGATAAGGCTGAAGGAAGATAGCGAGGGAAAACGGCACATTCGATCGACTGTGCCGTTCATTCATTTATGCACCCGCAGCCACCACCGTACTTCACTCGAAAGGGAAACACAGAGGTACTCCAGTTCGCGGATCAGGCACAATATCTGCTTCAATGGAGAATACCTCACGCAGCACCTTCTTCTTCATGACCTCGGCTGGCGAACCTTCCCGTACAACTGTTCCCGCCTTGATCGCAACCATGTGCTGCGCATACCTCGAAGCATGATTCAAATACACATGAATGATGAGCAGAGGAAAAATCAATGACAAACAGCCATTTATACGGCTTATAGTATGCAAAAAATCTGCGCAGCAATGGGAAACCTCCCTTCCTCCTTTTTAAAATCCGAAGTTTTATTTATCATGCTTTCGAGCGCGTTAATAAATATAGGAAGTAAGGAGCGCCGATTACAGCGACGACAATTCCCGTAGGCACTTCTGATGGCTGTAATATCCATCGTCCAATCGTATCTGCCGTAATCACAAGCAAGGCCCCGGCTAAAGCCGAAGTTGGCAGCAGGAGTTGGTGTTTGGAACCCACAAGCCGTCTAGCTAAATGCGGGCCAATAAGCCCAACGAAGCCGATGCCTCCGCTTACTGCGACACATGAGCCTGCCAAGCCTACCGCCGCTGCCAGCAGCAAAATTTGTTCTCTTGATACAAATGCTCCCAACCCTGTTGCCGTCTGTTCTCCCAAGTTAAGAACGTTCATGATTCGAGCCTTGTAGAATATGTAGGGTAATAACACAATGATGAACGGAAGAAGTGCAAGCACATACTTCCAATTCGTACCCCAGATGCTTCCGGCAAGCCACGTCGCCATCGTTTGATATTTTTCTGGACTAAGCTTTAATGTCAATACGATCATAGCAGCACTGATACCTGCAGCAACAGCAACACCGGTTAACAGTAATCGCGTAGGAGATATATTCTCATGCCGCTTATAGGATAGCAAACATATGAGCGCCGCTGCTAGTCCAGCGCCGAGCCATGCGAACACAGGCAATAAATAGATTGGAGCCTGTGCAGTTGACGGATAGAATGAGATGAACAGCATCACGGCAAGTCCAGCACCTGCATTAATGCCTAAAATCCCCGGATCAGCTAATGGATTGCGCGATATGGCCTGCATAACACATCCGGATACCGCCAGACCCGCACCGATAAGCAAAGAAATAACGATGCGTGGCAACCGGAAGTCGAATAATATTAGCTCTTCTTTCTTCGTTCCTGAACCGAACAATGTTCGCAGCAAATCCATGGGAGATAAGCGAATAAATCCTGTATTCATGCTGATGATGAACATAATGACAATCAGCACGGCTATCGTGATCATAATCGCGATACTTCGCTGCTTTTTTCGTTTTTGAATCATCGTGATAGATAGATTTGTCACCGCTTACAGCCCCCTCCTTTCCTTACGTGCTAAGAAGAGGAAAAAGGGGACACCAATTAAAGCGATTAATGCCCCAACAGGTGTTTCATATGGCGGATTCACCATGCGAGCAGCAAGATCAGCGAATACAACAAGCAAGCTGCCAAGCAAGGCAGAGCAAGGGATAATCCAGCGATAATCCACACCGACTAAATAACGGGTAACATGTGGAATAATCAAGCCTACAAAACCAACAGCTCCAACAACAGATACGGCCGCACCAGCCAAAATAAGCACAATGACTGTGCCTGCCAGTTTTACAAGACGTGTACGCTGACCGAGCCCCTTAGCGATCTCCTCTCCAAGACTGAGCATTGTAATCGAACGTGATAATACAATCGCCCCTACAAGAGCAACTGAAATCCACGGGAACATCACTTCTAGCTGCGGCCACTTCGTGCCCGCTACTCCACCAGCGTACCAGAATGCCAAGTCCTGACCAATTCGATAATATAATGCGATCCCTTCGCTCAGTGCGGATAAGAGAGCACTGAGTGCCGCCCCGGCCAATACCATTCGAACAGGGGTTAATCCTCCCCTAGCTAATGATCCAATTCCATACACTAGCCCTGCGCCCAAGCCTGCACCAAGAAAAGAATACAAAATTAAATACATGTAAGGCAGACCTGGAAAAAATGCGAAGCAGATAGCCAGCATGAATCCTGAACCTGCATTCAAGCCAAGCAATCCTGAATCCGCCAGCGGATTGCGAGTCATACCTTGCATAATGGCTCCGGCAACAGCGAAGCAGGCTCCTACCATTGCCCCGCCCAATACGCGCGGCAGTCTAATTTCTTGAATAATTTGATGCTGTGTTACTTCCGGATTGAAGCGAAAAATTGACTCCCATACCGTAGTCACTTGAATATCTGCCGCACCGAACGATACAGATATAGCGATCCCTAACATTAATGCGAAGAAACCGCCAAAAAGAATAAGTGTTGCTGCCAGTGGACGTGAGCGAAATTCAACTGCTCGCGATGCAGCTTCCTTAGGTAAAGATTTAGCCACTTGACTCATACATGCCACCCTTGCTGATTCTTGAATTTAATTGATATTGATTATCATTTGCATCAATATTCATTTTAGGACATTATTCCTCATGTGGCAATGGACAAAATAAATTGATTTATTGTACAAATATTATTTCTCACTCTTTGCTTTGCTGCCTTCTACAAGCATCTCGGTCACTTTTTGTACCTGTGCTTGAACTGCAATCGGATCATACGTCCAAAAGTACTTTCCATCCACATCATAAACTCGGTGATTTTTTACTGCCGGTATCGAATTCCAAAATGCTCCGTCGCGCTCGAATTGTCCCTCATTACCAGTATTTTGCCTTTCTGCATAATCTCCTCCCTACTTAAATCCTTTGAGTATAAAAAGTACTGCATAAATTTGTATTTTCTATGGATCTCCATCATTTCTCCATAATTGTTGCTTATGCTGAGAATGTAATCTACAAAAATGATAATTGAGGAGGCAATGCATTGAAAAGCTTATTCACAACTCGCTATCGAGTCATGCAAACCATGGTCATCACAACAGTAATCGCATTTGTAACAAGCGGATGCTGGAATGGAGGGAACGACAAGGATCAGACAAATATGGATCATTCATCTATGGAGAACAGCCAAAAATCGAAGTTGGAGTCAAATGCCTCACCGGTTAAACGCACAACGCATGCTGCATCTGTCGACGGCACATCGTTAACGATTACTGCCCAACAAAGTAATTTGGAAGTTTCCAATGGGGTTGTACTCCCAGTATGGACATTTAATAATTCTGTTCCTGGGCCGCAAATTCGAGTGAAGGTTGGAGATACCGTCAAGATTGCGCTTGAAAATGAATTGCCAGAGCCGGTGTCGATCCATTGGCACGGCTATCCCGTACCGAATAGCATGGATGGCATTCCTGGCGTCACCCAAGATGCTGTCGCTCCAGGGAAGTCATTCACCTATGAGTTCAAAGCAACAATTCCAGGAACGTATTGGTACCATTCCCATCAAGACAGTGTCAACCAAGTGGATAAAGGTCTATACGGATCTCTCATTGTCGAGGATCCAAAGGAACAATATAATCGTGACTATACGCTCGTCCTCGACGAATGGATGAGTGCAGAAGCGATGAATACAGAACATACGAATGAGAACGAGCCCAAAGATTATTCAGACATGTCTGGAATGGATCACTCAAAGATGAATATGTCGAATAGCAGCAATAACGGCATGGATCACAACACCATGCAGATGGGCGGCCACGATATGAGCATGTATGATTTGTATACAATCAACGGAAAATCAGGCGATGCGATAGAACCGCTTAAGGTCAAACAAGGTGATAAGGTTCGGCTTCGCTTGATCAACGCTGGATATCTCTCGCATCGCATGCACCTGCAAGGACATGAATTCAAGGTAATTGCCACGGATGGGCAGCCTATAAACAACCCAGCTGTCATTCAAGATCAAGTATTATCGATTGCGCCCGGCGAACGTTACGATATTGAGTTTATAGCAGACAATCCTGGTACATGGCTGTTGGACGAGCATAGCAAAGAAGAGCGAGTCCGCAATATGAGGGCCGTCATTCAGTATGAGGACATCACAAAATCGGTTGTCCAATCCGACACGGCCGAAACCCTCCCACAATTCAATCTAGCTGCTTATGGAGAAATAGCGAAATCATTATTTACACTTGAACAGACGTATGATCAAAGGGTAACGATGAATTTGAATACGGCAATGAAAAATGGGGAAATGGTGTACACCATCAACGGCAAGGTGTTTCCGGATACGGACAAGATTAAAGTCGCGAAGGGCGACAAAGTAATGGTTACTTTCATCAATCGATCGCCAACTGATGATCATCCGATGCATTTGCATGGACATTTCTTTCAGATATTGAGCAAAAACGGCCAGCCACTACAGGGCTCACCTATCATAAAGGATACATTGAATGTAAAACCCGGGGAGCAATATGTCATCGCATTTGAAGCCGATAATCCTGGAGACTGGATGTTCCATTGCCATGACTTGCATCATGCTTCTGCAGGGATGGTGACCGATGTTACGTACAAAGACTATAAGAGTTCGTATGTCCCCAATCCGAATGTAGGCAATAAACCTGAATAGTGGAAAAAAATGAATACAGCCAAGCCATTGAATCTATCACAACTGGCTTGGCTGCACATTCGTATGTATCATTTTTCATGATACCTGTCACCTGATTCGCTTATAATTCCAATTGCTCTCGTCTGCCAGCCTTATGCCACTCCTAGTAGATGCCTCCCATTTCTTGAAACGCATGATCGACCATGGTTCTCAGTTCATTCATGATCTCTTTGCTATAAGATAAATGAGTATTCACATTGTCTGCCTTATATTTGTGCAGCAGCTTTACATGTGCGATCGTATGAATGGTTTCTTGTTCTCTGCTCATTGCCTTACCTTCTGAATCAGATTTTCGCGTATCAAAATCTCCTTTGGCCCTGCATATTCTGATTACGCAAGTACCGAAAATAGCGTCTAGCACATACACTGCCGAGCGGAATCATGACCAGTGCATTACTTACTGATACCAGAGGCATGCTCTCTGCCCCAATATCCAACTGCCAATCGAAGGAGAACGGGCGGCTAGAAACACGATCACACCTGTTATTGAGCTTTGAGTACTGCAATTTGAAGTCCACCTGCAGATTGAATTTAAAATGAAAGTCTATCATGACGCCAAGTAGAAATATATAAGAAAGTGGAACCACACGCAATTGGTCTTCTTACTCTATAACCGGAGGAATGCCGGGATATTTTACAACCGGCCATTTCGTTGCCCGCAGGGCGCTCATTAATTCAGGCGATGCATTTAGGTTGGATTGAACAAGAAGCTTCGGCGTAAGGGCCATCCATTGATTTAGGGAAACGTCTGCAAAACGGTCACTTTTGAACATTTCAAGAAACCACAGGCTATCTGTTCCCGTGTTCTGAATGTAGTGTCCGAATGCAAATGGTACATATCCTACATCTCCTGCTCTATAGTTAAATGTGCGTGCAGCGCCGTTACCCGCAAAAACAGTCATTCTCCCCTGTCCGCTCAAGTAGTATTGCCACTCGTCATTGTTAGGGTGCCAATGCATTTCGCGCATGGCTCCTGGCTTAATCTCGACCAGCGCAGCAGCAACCGTGCGCGATGCTGGGAAATTGGAGGAATCGACGATGCGCACTGAGCCGCCCGGCGTGGTAAGTGGGGGCTGTGCCATTAACCGATAGACGAAGGTTGGCTCCACTGTGCCGAACGGATCGGGCACCTGCTGACTCTCAATCGTCCCGGGCACCTGATCCTGATAAATATAAACCTGCCCCTGAGGGATTTGGTCAAAAGCGGACATCGGCACTCCAAAATTAGCGGATAACACCTCTTTCGGTGTATGGGCAAACCAGTCAGAGATCGACAGCGTATTTAAGTCCGAAAAACTGCCATCGTCGAATACAAGCAGGAACTCGCAACCTTCTTCAAGTCCCTGAATCGAATGAGGAATACCCGGCGGAAAATACCACAAATCACCTGGGCCTACATCGGCGATGAAATTACGGCCATTCTGATCGACGGCGGTAATTCGTGCCCGCCCCAATATCATGAACGACCATTCTGCCTGCTGATGCCAATGCAGCTCTCGCACTCCGCCGGGGGTAAGCCGCATATTCACACCTGCTAGCGTTTTAGCAATTGGCAGCTCTCTTATCGTTATTTCTCGTGACCAGCCGCCTCTATTAAGCTGCATATGAGCGTCGGAAAATGAAAACTTCAAATTGGGAATCAAACCCGCATCCGTTATCGGAGGAACGAACATATCTGGATTTTCCATATCTCGCATGACATCGCGTGGGCCAAGATCGGTAGCGCCTGCGCCGTCACTTTCGCGGATGGGCTGCGGAATTTGCATTTGCTTCGAATCATTCCATACCATGATGATTTTACCGCTCCCTTCTTGAAATTAATGGAACAGATGCGTCTCTAAGCCCCCTGCATTCTACATGCACGCTAGATCAACATCCCTGAATACGCAACTATTCCATTGATCAATATGAAAGGGACATGTTGAATATGCAGTAATCGATTTACATCGTTAATTGATGCTTTTTCTCAAGAATTCGATTTGCTTTCTGAAATGATCGCCTGTCGTATAATGACCGTTGAACGGGTACACATGCATTTCCTTAGGCACCAAGATTTGATTGTACACCGCAAATACCGCCTCCGGCATGCATATCGGATCCTTCAGCCCTACAGACATCAAGACAGGCTTGCGGAGACGATCCGTTAGATTCAGAACATCAAAGTAACTTAATGTCCACATCACTTGTGATTCATATTCTGGGTAAGCGGAAATAAAAGCTGCTGCCTCAGTCAGAGATCCTGTGGAGTGCAATATGCCGAAATCCATATGGCACATGTTCGGAATATCCGCAATTGTCTTGGCAGGAATGTCGCTTAGCGCAGATACGAGCAAGGACAGCCCTCCCCCTTGGCTGGCACCAGCAACATAGATACGCCCCTTATCAATTTCTGGCTGCTGGAACACCCACTCCACGGCTTTAATCGCATCGACGGTGATGGCCTGATAATAGCTTTTTTCCGGATGAAGTATGCCTTGTGTTATCCAGCCCTTTGTCATGCCGAATGAATGAGACAGCTCATTTCCGGTGTCGCCTCCCTGGCCCCGAACATCAACTGCAAATACCGCATAACCCATCAGAAGCCAATCGGCATAGCTCTCCGGATATCGTTTGCTGCCATGGTAGCCATGGTAGATAACCACACAGGGCAGTTTCGCCGCATCCATGAATTTTGGAAGTACATACCATCCATGTATCGGGGTATGATCATATCCTTCATACGTAATCTGGTATGCTGTCATGTACGGGGACAAAGTGTCTGCTTCCTCACGCTTCCCGTTCAGCGGCTTATTCCGCGATGCCCCTAGTGTCCGTTCCCAAAAAAGCTCAAAATCATCTGCCGCTGTTCGCTCGGCCGAATAAGCATATAGCTCTGCTTTTCTTTTCTCTAAAATGTTCATGTATGACTCCTTCCTGCATACGATCGCATGTTCTCTGTCTTTGTTATTTGTTATTTGTCATTTGTTATTTTTCATTTCTCACATGAGCCAAAGATCAAATCAAACTCAAAGTACAATGTAAGTACATGTTCATAGTACAATATAATCACATGCCTACTCTAGCTTTTCCATTTCGAATAACAGGTATGGTATGCACCGCATAAGGAGGAACAAGATGAACAGACAGCGAGGATTAACATATGTTCTCCTGATCGTATTGCTGCTTTCAGGATGTACTGCAGAATCAACGCAGACCTTACCAGATGGCAAATCTGCACCTGCAAAAATAACATTGACTCCCGCAGACCCATTTGAGGGAGAAGCAGCCAAACTAAAGCCTTTTCTCGGTAATATGACAGGAGCATTTACGTTACGCTATGAAGGAAAAAAACCGCATGCAAGTCTGGACATTGAGATATGGAAGCATGGAAAGAAAGTTGAAACTGTCGGTGGCGTTGGCGATTTATTCCTCACCCCAAATCAAGAGGAACACAAAGAAATTGAGCTTATAATATCCATAGATACGTCAGGTTCTATTAACGAGCAAGGTAATATGAAACAGATTAAAGTTGGGATAGCCCATGAATCCGGTACAAACTTGTACACCGTTTTCACAAATCCATCGAAGAAAAAGGAGGTTGGAAGTACGCTTATGTCATACAGCAACCCTAAATCCTTCCTTGCAAAGGATTCAATTCCGGTATGGGGTATGCAAATGACAAGTTCTCACAAAATAATAACTTCCGTTTTGTCACCAGAATCGTTGAGCAATATCGAAGAGGCCATTCTATTTACGCTGCGGTTTGAGGACTAATCTTCTTATAGGGCTCAATTAGAACGGAATAACGAAGGAGCGTGTGACCTTTGCAAAAATCCTGTGTTCCGACTGGCGTGAACCTCAAAGATACCGCCTTCGGCTATACATTATCCTTAATCGGCGGCAAATATAAAATGATCATTATGTACTGGCTGGCTCAACAAAAGGTGATGCGGCACAATGAACTGAAGCGCAGTATTGGTACAATATCATTTAAATCGCTAAGTGTCATGTTAAAAGAAATGGAGGCGGACGGCCTAGTTATTCGCAAGGAATATCCGCAAGTACCTCCCAAAGTAGAATATTGCTTATCAGAGCGTGGTCTTTCGCTCATTCCTCTATTAGATATGATGTGCGACTGGGGAGAAAAGAACAGATTGCCTTCCTTAGATACCGTGGAGCGCTAAAATGACGAAAAGAAGTATTTCCCTATAAGGGCAATACTTCTTTTGCTATAAGGATTAATTGCTTACCGGTTGTCAATGATATTCACATTCAGCCAATGCAGCTTTTCGATTTTTTAATTCGTCCCCACCCTTTGAACTATAAACTCATCCATAAGTGAAAACTTCATTGAAGCCGTTTCCTTCTATTTGCTTAACAATCAGCAAGCAGATTTCATAAATATACGATTGTACCTTTCACTTTTGTTCCTATGACATATCAATATACTATGCGCTAATCCCCTTATTAAGGGCGAGCACCAATACAGAGAAGCAAACAGACACCGGCCTTAAAAAGAATCAGGGAAAACGTGATAATCCTAGAACAAAGCCGCCTAACAAGAGTCCCATCAAGCCAGCGATTCCTTCATCATCTATCGAGAAATACTGAATAATGAGGGCATGGCATAAGTAATTATTTGATAGATACGGGGCGCATCACATTAGAAGCAATGGCAGTCCGGACGAACATCTATGATTCACAGATTCATACCGTACAAATCACAAAAAGCTGAATGTATATTCAATTCCTTTTTCCTATGAGTAACGAATATCAATGTGGAGGGAATGCCGTTGGATCCATTTCAAATACAGCCGTGGGAACATCTAATTGATGCCGTACCGCCAGGAACCATTCTTGAGCAGTATGTGCCTCCAGAGGTGGAAGAGACCGCGCGCCATGTGATGACAAAATATGACATGCAAGTATCCAGCATGGTGCTGATAACCTCTAAACCTGACAAGGGCGGCGCGATTTGGCGAATTGAAACGAATCATGGTTCACGAAGCCTTAAGGTTCTTCATCGTACCCCTGCTCGCAGTTTGTTCAGTATCGGGGCACAGCAGTATCTGGTTGATCAAGGAGCTCGCGTACCAGCACTTATCTCCACGGTTGAAAACAAGGTATATGTTGAAGCAGGAGGAAAGCTATGGATTGTAACGGACTGGATAGAGCAAATGCAGCCTGTTTCTAAGATTGACTTAGAGGGAGCAGCTGCACTATGTTACGGTCTCGGCGAATTCCATCGATTCTCGAAGGGATACGTTCCTCCTGCAGGTGCGGGCAAGTCTTCAAGATTATACACATGGCCCGATTATTACGAGAAAATCATTGCAAAAATCGGATGGTTCCGGGACATTGCCTCAGCCTATCGCGAGTTCCCTGTCAGTCAGCAACTGCTCGATGTTGTTGATGAATTCCAGAATCAAGCGAAGGAGACATTAGATCGATTACTGAACGTTTCGAAATACACCAACATGGTGGCTATGGGAGAGCCATATTGGGGGTTGGTTCATCAAGACTACGGATGGTCTAATGGCCAGATGGGACCCGGTGGAATATGGGTTATTGACCTAGATGGGGTAGCGTACGATCTTCCTTTTCGCGATTTGCGAAAATTGATTACGAGTACAATGGATGATATAGGATACTGGGATACAACTTGGATACGCGGAATGATAAGTGCTTACCATGAAGCCAACCCAATGGATCGGGAAATGTTCGAACTGCTTTGCTTGGATATGGCATTTCCGAACGAATTCTATAAGCATGTCAAAGAAATCGTGTTTGACCCAACCACCTTCATGAGTACGGAATTGGAAGGCGTGCTGCAACGCGTACTTGCTACGGAAAGCACCAAATGGCAGGCTTTGAAAGAGCTGGCCAGCGATATTGAAAATTATGCTCCCGGTGATTATGCTAGCGGTGAATTCGTATATAATGCAATTCCTTCTATCTCCATACAACCAGTATCTGCCCCTGCACTCCATCCAGACGGTAAACCTGCAACTGATACGATATCAAACATCATATCGGATTCTGATATCGTTGATCGAACCGATGCTACAGCATCTAATCCAACAGCAGCTGCAGCCGATTCCGCACCTGAAGCGATCTTTGATAGAAAACGCAGCAGCAAAACTATTCGTCGAAAGCGTAGAAGAACACGCCGACACAGCACAAATAGAGCGTTGTCACAAAAAAAGCTTGCGCTTCGCCGCAAGCGTAAAAGAAAATCTTTAGGCCAACGAACAATATCCATAGTCGGCCGAAAAAAGAGATTGTTCCGTTCATTGGTCAGTCGAAAGAAGAGGGCGCTCCGTTCATTGGTCAGTCGAAAGAAGAGATCGCTCCGTTCAGCAAAGCTGCGCAAAAACAGGAAAAAATTACGCTTCCGTAAAACTGGATAAGACAGGAGGACACATACGGCATGAACATATTAATGATCTGTACGGAGAAGCTTCCTGTCCCGAATATAAGGGGCGGCGCCATTCAAACTTATATCGGAGGAGTAGCTTCTTTGTTGAGCCGGAAGCACCACCTTACGATACTCGGTCGATCAGATCCGGAGCTTCCTGATGTTGAGGTCGCTGAAGGAATTCGTTATGTACGTCTTCCTTCAGAGGGATTGTTCGAGCTTTATGCCGAAGGAGTTATTCGATTTCTCACTCAGCATGGAGAGAAGTACGATCTAATTCATATCTTTAATCGCCCACGCTTGGTCCTCCCCGTGCGGAGTGTAGCACCTCATTCACGAATCATCTTAAGTATGCACAATGACATGTTCCACCCCGGCAAAATTCATCCGGAAGAAGGAAAAGCCGTTGTAGAACAGACGGAAACCATTATTACAATCAGCAAATATATTGGACAGGAAATATGCAGATATCATCCTCACGCCGCAACAAAAATACGAACCATATATTCGGCAGCAGACACCTCTCTGTTCGCACCATGGGTCGAGTCCGATTATGCTCGCAATACTCGCAACAGCCTTCGCGCAGAGCATCAGCTTTCTTCAAAAAAAGTCATTTTATTTGTCGGAAGACTATCTCGAAAAAAAGGGCCCCACGTGCTTGTACGTGCGATGTCGCATCTGAAACATTCGGATGCCGTGCTAGTTATTGTTGGCGGTGCATGGTACAGCGATAATAAAGTCAGTGATTATATTGGATATGTAAGAGCAATTGCGGCCCGCTCCCCTATTCCAGTTATTACGACCGGATATGTGCAGGCGAACGAAGTACATCGATGGTTTTGTGCAGCGGATATATTCGTTTGTACCTCAATATGGAATGAGCCGTTGGCGAGAGTACATTATGAAGCGATGGCAGCAGGCCTTCCATTTCTCACAACTTCACGCGGTGGTAATCCAGAAGTAGTTCTTCATAATAATGGGCTTCTGATTGAAGATCCCGAGAATCCGATCGAATATGCGGATAAGCTGAACCATCTTCTTTCGAATATGGAAGAATGCAAACAGATGGGGTTAAGAGGAAGACGAATTGCAGAGAAACAGTTCATATGGCAGCGTGTCGCCCAAGAAATATTGGAGGTATGGAGCTGAGTCACTGCTTTTGATCAAGAGTGGCGTCGATAACTTCGACGCCACTTCTTACCTATAAACCATATACTTGTCGAAGCGATGCAACTTCCTGCTCAAGCCCTGCAAGCAAATCTACCTGCGGATTGTAACCAAGCAGCTTCTGCGCCTTGCTTATATCAGCCCATGTATGACTTGGCTCCCCATAGGTATTGCCCATATACTGAATCTGAACCTTATGTGGAATCAGCTTCTGTAGAAAATCAATACATTCCAATATGGAGGCGCGCTGCTTGCCACCGATGTTCAAGGTTTCCCCTAGAATCCCGTTCGCATGAACGGCGGCTGCAACCCCCTCTACACAATCAGACACATAGGTAAAGTCGCGAGTTTGGCTGCCATCTCCATATAAGCTTATCGGTTCACCGTGAATCAGTTGACGAATAAAGCGGTGAAAGGCCATATCTGGACGTTGTCTGGGTCCATATACAGTGAAAAAGCGAAGCACCGTGACCGGAATGCCGTCATTGTGCAAATATACCCGACAGAGGTTCTCCCCGGTCAATTTGCTGACGCCGTAAGGCGACAAAGGCTCAGTGACTGCACTTTCATCGACTCTCCCGTTTTTTTCTCCATACACAGATGATGTCGAGGCATAAATAAATTTGCGAACGGGGTTCGACTTGCAAGCTTCCAATAATCGCTGTGTTACCACGATATTATGAGAGGCATAATGATAAAAATCTGATCCCCAGCTTGATCTCACTCCTGGCATGCCTGCTAAGTGGCACACTACATCAACATCCTTCAGCAGTAATTCGTTGTTGGATTCTAAAAGATTTGCTTCGTGAAAGGTAAATCTTGAATGATTCCGCAGCGAGTCGAGATTGCATTCTCTATGATGCCGCGGTGTTGATGAATCAATATAGCCATCAACGCCAATTACGTGTACATTTTCGTCCTGGAGCAGTCGTTCACACAGATGGGAGCCGATGAATCCAGCAGCTCCCGTCACCAAGACATACATATTTGTGTGCTCACCTCCCTATCTATTGCTTAAAATAATCTTCTATTTTTCTCTCTATTTGTGCCCACCCACTCCTAGATAATCGTATCCGAACTCTATCATCTCGGCTGCCTTCAGCATATTCCTGCCATCCAGCAGAATAGGAGTTTGCATGACATCAATGGCCTCTTTCCAATTCATCGCTTCATATATCGGCCATTCTGTGCAAATGATGACTGCTTCCGTATTCTGCAGCGCATCTGAAATATGGGAATATTGAGTCAACCGAGCTGCTGGATCGTTGAAAGGAAGTTTAGCAACGGGATCGTGAACGCTAACGATGGCACCACTGTTCAATAATTGAGTAATGATAGCAAGTGAAGGCGCCTCTCTTATGTCATCCGTTCCCGGCTTGAAAGCTAGTCCGAGGATCGCTATCCTTTTTCCTTCAAGTGTACCGAGCTTGGCTGTCAGCTTCGTTAGAAAATATGAAACTTGGCTCTGATTAATTTGTACTACTTTCTCTAGCAAGCTAAGATGAATGCCATACTGCTCCGCTGTGCTTATTAATGCGTTAACGTCTTTGGGGAAGCACGAGCCTCCGTATCCGATGCCTGCTCGCAAGAAAGAAGAACCGATTCGGGGATCTAGCCCCATACCTTGTGCAACATCAGAAATCGATACACCACATTGATCACACAATCTGGCTAGTTCATTCATATAAGAAATCTTAGTCGCTAGAAAAGCATTGGAGGCATATTTGATAAGCTCTGCTGTAGAGGGTTGTGTCCGGATTATAGGCCCCGTGTAAGTCCGATAAAGGCTGCTTACAACATCAGCTGCAACTTGCGAATCGGTACCAAGAATAATTCGATCCGGATGAAGCGCGTCATGAAGTGCACTGCCTTCCCGGAGGAATTCGGGGTTAGATACGACATCAAATGATATTGGTTTCCTTTGTTTGCTGCCAATCCATGCTGCGACTTTTTTCTGAGTTCCTACTGGCACCGTGCTTTTCACAACAATGACTTTGTGTTCTTGCATATATTCGCCAATCCATTCTGCTGCCCGTTGTATATATGATAAATCAGCACTTCCATCTTCTCGAGACGGTGTGCCCACACAAATAAAAAAGATTTGATGATTTTCAATAGCTTGCTTTACATCCCTAACAAACCTGATGTTCCCCTGCTGTGCATGATTTTGCAGCAGCTCTTCTAGGCCTGGCTCATAGAAGGGGAGTTCTCCCTTCTCCAAGGAGCAGAGCTTGAGATGATCCGTGTCGAATCCAGTGATTTTCCATCCACTTTCAGCAAAAGCAAGAGCAGTAGTTGTCCCGACATATCCAAGACCTATGACCAAAATATCGATGCTATTCACCCCCTCGACGGTGAAGCGATATCATGTTGATTCGCGATCACATTGTTGAGTTGTGCATTTGTAATGCTGACATCCTGCAGCACAATGCTGTTCTTGATGCTGCAGTGACTGATCTTGGCTCTAGGTCCGACAGTTACATAGGGACCAATGATGCAATCCTTCAATTCACTGGTTGGATCGATTACAACCGGCGGGATCAGTCGACATCCCGGATACTGGAAGTGCAATTCACGAAGATTATCATCCCCGATATCATCCAGTACCCAATGGTTCGCCTCTAACCATCGTCCTATCGTTCCGATGTCTGTATGGTTTTTATCCGTAATCGTATAACCAATCGAATATCCTTGGTCTATCAACCACTGAATAGCATGTGTAATCTCATACTCTCCCCGCGCTGACGGAGATATAGAACGAACTGCCTCGAATATGTTAGAAGTAAACACATATGCCCCAAGCGACGCTAAATTCGATTTTGGATTCTCGGGCTTCTCTTCCAGCCCTATTACTTGATCATCGCATATTTCTACAATTCCATAATCCTGCGGTTGAGCTACCTCTCCTAACAGCATACATGCGTCGTGCCTTTTTCGCAGAACGCTTTCACAGAGACCTGCCAATGATTCGGTAATTAGATTATCTCCAAGCATAAGTACAAAATTGTTCAAGCCAATATAGCTTTCTGCCTGCCTAACTGCATCGGCAATTCCTAGCGGTATATGTTGGTATATATACGTTATTTCCACTCCCCAACGTTCCCCTCGTCCTAACTGTTCCGCAAATAACGTATGGTGTCCAGGTTGGATCACAATTCCTATTTCTTGAATCCCAACTTCTACAAGGTTACCGATGCAGTAATAGAGAAGCGGAATATTTGCAACGGGAAGCAAAGGTTTGGGGGTCGTAAAGGAAAATGGTTGTACCCGAGAACCCTTGCCAGCACTGAGGATTAACCCCTTCATTATGCTCGCTCCTTTATTAGTTAAAACCATATACCACTATATGACTGACTACTCTTCCTAGTAAGGGCATCTGGAGCTTCATAGAGAAAATATACGGTTGCCATCTGAACTACAGAGAAATAGTCAAAATTCCACGCAACAGCGGTTTCATTTGTCCATACCTTCCTAAAATATAAACATAAAATAGAAGGAACGTTCATAATGTTACTAATCCAATCTAGAGAGGATGGATCCGAGTGAGTAAGAATGAATATGTGAACAAGATCAAAGAGTTAGCGGATATTGATAGCATCGAAATCGAATATGTTGACGGAGAGAAAGTCGAGTACAATACTGATGAAGGCAACGACCTTAATTCTTTTCTAGAAAACATCGACTGGGAACAAGTTGATGATATCGAGGTCGAGTTTGAGAATGGAGATAAGACTAGCATAGATTTGGACAATGACGATGACGACGATGAAGATGATGAAGATGATTACGATGACGACGACGATGAAGATGAAGACGACGATGAAGATGAAGACGATGATGAAGATGTCAGTGAAGAGCTCGATATTGACGTTGATGATGAAGATGTCAGTGAAGAGCCCGATATCGACGTTAATGATGAAGGTGTCAGCGAGGAGCTCGATATCGACGATGATGAAGATGATGTCAGCGAGGAGCTCGATATCGACGATGATGAAGATGAAGACGATGAAGATGAAGAATAGCGAAATGCTTGTTAGTGATGACGATTTATAAAAGGCATTACAATAGGGAAAATCACAAAAGACGAGGAGCAAGCACCTCGTCTTCTTTACATTCGCATTTCCACTTTAATCCTATCCCTAGCCGACCACAACGAAAACTATATATTTTGCTTAAAGAAATTACTGCTTACAGGTTGTCAATGAAATTCACATATTCAAGAGCACTTTGTTCCAACTTGCTTTCGGAAGGGTCATTTTCTGCCCCGTAAAACGCATAGAATGAGCGATAATCTGCTTTACAGTATTGAAAGCTCATTTCAAATGGGGATAAAATTTGTGCAAGTGAATAACGATATTTCCCCTCATCCTCAATATCCTCTTTTTTAATGCCAGCAGACACAGCCAATGCAGCTTTTCGATTTTTTAATTTGTCTCCACCGTTTGAACCATAAGCCCATCCATACGTAAAAACCTCATCCAGCCATTTTTTAAGCAGCGGCGGACAGTTAAACCAATAAATCGGAAACTGCAATACAAGATTCCCGTGCGACTCTATCAATTGTTGTTCTTGCTGCACATCGATGTTGCCATCAGGATATGCCTTATACAATTCGTGAACTGTATATTTGTCTGGATGCTTTTTAAGTTCCTCTGCCAAGCGCTTGTTGACAACGGAAGTTTCAAGGTTTGGGTGTGTTACGATTACAAGAGTTTTCAACGATTTGACCTCCTTAGATAGGTGTGCCTCTTGAGTATAAGATGATCACTATCAAATTGTAAGTACGCACTTTTAGTTCAGGTACTTACATCAAGGTTAGTGTCAAAAACCGTGATTCCCTTTCACTGGTTACATGCTCGCAACCGATCCACCGTCAACCCGAAGATTACTGCCATTCATGAAGGAAGCTTGTTCGGAGGCTAAAAATACGACGAGCATGTAGTTCACCTTCTCATGAATGGATGTCACTGCGATGAATCACAATCAAAAGAGAGGAGCGTATAGCTGCCCCTCTCTCCGCTTCATTATTCATTCAAATAGGTGGTCACACGGTTCTGAATTAATTTTGCTGCTTCCTGTGCTGACTTTCGACCGCTGAAATACGACTTCGATTCTTCCTTAACAATTGAGAACAACTTGTCATCGCCAGATGAGTAGCCATTTGCTGCTGCCAGAAGGTGCTTGGCCTTGGCAAAATACCCATCAGCCACCTTAACGGTTTTTCCCGATTCTAGCTTGAATGCCCCACTGTTCACTTTACTTTGTACATCGCTGAACTTCTTCTCATTCACCGAGGCAAGTACGGAGAACCCGCGTCTCTCCTGCATCGATTGCGCTTCTTCGGATGCTAAAAAGGATAGGAATCTCCATGCCTCCTCCTGAACTTGCGACTTGGCTGAAATAGCAAGCTGATAGGGGGCATAAAAATTAACGCCGCTGTCCTGCTCTGCTGTATGCGGCCGATGCATCAGTACTGGATTGGAATATAAAGTATGCGGCCATTCGACAAAGTCAGCTGAAG
Source organism: Paenibacillus sp. S-12 (assembly GCF_030363895.1). Taxonomy (NCBI): domain Bacteria; kingdom Bacillati; phylum Bacillota; class Bacilli; order Caryophanales; family Paenibacillaceae; genus Paenibacillus; species Paenibacillus sp. S-12. The sequence goes on along the minus strand of NZ_JASIUF010000008.1, from coordinate 328,498 downwards.
ACATCAGCATAGTGGAATAGAATAGCTGCTTGCCGATTTCCGCCTCCTTCGATGTAACAACTTGATGATCATACATGCTCTTGATTTGCTCCATCAGTTCGATAAAGCGCGGTGCATCGAAGCTTGCTTTTTGAATGCGACTATCAACAAACTCCGCATATCGACTGCTAACGATCTCTAGCAGCAGATCCTCTGGCGGGTAGTTGGCCAATGCATAACGGATCCCCCCATCATCACTTGAATGTTGTTTCAATTGCTGAGCCACTTGTTCGAATTGCTGCCATGTCCAATTCTTGTCATCGACCTGAACATTAGCCTTCTTCAGTACATTTCCATCGCTAATAAAACATAACATGTAAAAGGTAAGCGGCATTGAGTATAGTCCATCGTTGATTTTCATCGAATTTATAATATTGGGATATAAATCCCCTTTTTGCAGGAGTTCCTCTTTGTCTATGAACTCGTTCAAATTGACGAACAACTTTTTATTTACATATTTCCCGACAGGCAGACTCGCTACCTCTAAAATATCTGCTCCGCTTCCAGCCAACAGCTCTGTGTTTATCTTCTGCACATATTTGTCGTGATCATTCTCCTCCCATTTTTCATTCGGTTGTTTATATATGTGTAGCTGCACTTCAATGTCCGGATTTTTTTGTTCGAATTTTTTGACAGCGGCCTTATAGAACGAATCCGTGCCCATCATTGACATCGTAACGATCGTCTTTCCATCCTTTGTTTTTTTCGGCTTTTCCCCTTGCTCCCTAGAGCCGCAAGCCATTGTCATTGTCAATAGCGCCATACAAGCCAACACTATCAGTAGTCGTTTTTTCACCGCTATCTCCTCCTCTTTCTTTTTTCGACATCAGACATATTGCAGATTATTGCAATCGAACTCGGTTGCCATTTTGTATAGGCTCACTGCTATTCATAATAATCAGTTCCTGCTCGTAAATGCCGTCAGGCTGAACCAATGTGACCTTGTCGTTGCTTTCCAAAATCGTAACGAGGGCCTTGCGTACAGTGAATGCATTGCCAAGCAGGCCCATCTGTTCATCCACGACGTACACATACGTTCCTTCCCGATCGCGATGAATCGCTTGATTGGATATGATCATTCCTTCTTGGTGAGATCGCTTCATCAACGTAATTCGTGCTACTTCACCGCCTCTCAAGCTCTTGTCTGTAATTTTGAGACGAACAATCTTATATACCTGTGGGACAGATATCTCCCCCGCGCTGCTCCCCGCTGCGACTGGATCGTTAGAGCTTACCGCCGTATCCTTTATTTCCGTTATCGTAGCATCAAGCTGACGTGACTGTTTCTTAGTCTGTTGGGTGACCTGTACTTCAGTTTGCACGATGTCGCCAATTGTTAAAGCAAGGTTTGTCAAGCGCGCTGCATCCATTGTAAGTTCGAAAAAGTAACCGCCGCTGCTGTTAGAAACCAGAACATCAGGCTCACCTGCAGATGCCAATCCTTCAACAGCATGAATTTTGGTGACGATCCCATCGAATGGGGCAGCAATACGATTCTGCTTCGCCAATTGTCTGCTTCGTTCATTCACTTTACGTGTTTGAATCTCGATATCCAGCTTGCGTGTATGTATATCTCGGGATGCGCTTCGGAGCTTCATCTCATCCCTATCTACAGTAGAAGAAGTAATAAACTGATCTTGAATGGTTTGCAGCTCAATGTGCTGCTTCTCTAAATTCGCCTTTTCGTCCAGCAATTCACGCTCTGCAGTGATGCTGTCGTAAGTTACTAAAGTCTGCCCTTTTCTGACTTGTGCACCTTCCTTCACCAATACCTTACTTACTTTCCAGCCAGCAGGATTCATCAACTTGACTTCTAAAATAGGACGCAGTATGCCGCCCCCAACCAGCTTATGGTCAAGACTGCCGCTTACTGCCTTTTCGGTTATCACTTTGGGCAGCATCAGTGATTCAAATGTGTTGCTGAACAAGGTGAGTACAGCCAACACGACTATTAATAATATGGATATCCTCTTTACAACCTGCTTGCGTTTGCGATCATGGTTATCTTCTTGCAGCCCAGCAACTGACACTCGCTATTCCTCCTACTCTGAAAGCTACCCTTTAATGCCGGACAATTGAATGCCCTCGATGAAGTATGATTCCGCATATAAAAACAGCAGCACCATAGGAGCCATGTAAAGCATGGAGGCGGCAAATGCAACGCCCTTTGCCCCTTCGTTGATTTTGGACAAATAGACCGACAACGGCTGCTTCAATGGATCATTGAAAAAAATGAGCGGCTGCTCTACCATGTTCCAATAATCGACGAACAGCAGAATGACAAGTCCCGCGATTCCCGGCTTGACCAGCGGCGAAATAATGGTGAAAAATATCCGCATATGACTGGCCCCGTCTATTTTCGCAGCTTCAATGTAGGCATACGGAATATGAAGCATGAACTGCCTGAGCATGAACACACCAAATGCAGCGAAGATTCCCGGTAAAATAATGGAGCTTGAATGATTGAGCAAGCCTAGCCGATCCGCCATAATATAATTTGGTACAAGCGTTACTTGGAACGGCATAAGCATAGTCAACAGGTATATTAAAAATATCGCTTCCCGACCGCGAAATCGCAGCTTGGAGAAGGCATAAGCTGCCAGTGCTGCTATTGCTGTTTGTCCAGCAATGATCGGCACAACCAGAAATACGGAATTCCAAAACATGGACAGGTATTTCGGACTTTTTATCAAAATGTTGAGATACTGTTCTGCTGACACTTGATCCGGTAATAGCTTCAAATTGGCAAACTGATGCGAATGTGGAACGGCAGCATCATTCATCTTGCCGATTAAAACGTAGTTCCGCTCAATTTCCTGCTCTGTCATTATTGAGTTTGTGAATGTTATCACTATTGGTGCTAGCATGATGACTGCGATGCATGCCATGACGATCGTTAACAGACATGCGCGAAACTTATTTTGCGTTGTGTGCAACTCACCCCCTCCATTCTTATTCCATTGACTGTCGGAACCGACGCTCGATCGCATACAGTGCCAGGACAATGAAAAGTATGCAGACCGCCATTATGGTTGCCGCCGCTGTCAGCTTCTGAATGTCAAGAGACATGAACATATTATTCATGTAATGCTGCAGCATGTAGATGCTGTCATGCGGATAATCGCCCGCGACAAGATACGTTTCGCGAAATACTTTAAATGAGTTAATGATGGACATCAGTACAACGAAAAACATCGTCGGAGTCAAATAAACCAGCGTTATACTGCTAAACATACGCATGCGACCCGCCCCCTCGATTGCCGCCGTCTCATAATAATCATTCGGAATCTGCTGCAAACCTGCCAGAAATAAAATCATGTTATACCCTATATTTTTCCACATAAAGACAACAATGACGGCTATTCGGGCGGCATCAGACTTCATCCAATCCACGCGCTCGAAGGAAAAGGCACTAAGCCAGGCGTTCAGCGACCCATTCCAGTCTAGAAGCACCTGCCAAATTAAGATAATGGATACCGTTGGTACGACAAGCGGCAATACATAAGCTGTCCGCAGTCCTTTTCTCAGATATACATTTTTGTTCAGCAATAGAGCCAGGCCTAATGAAAGTGCAATCATTAGCGGAACACTTAGCGCAGTAAAATAAAAAGTATGTATGGCAGCCTTGCGAAAGGAATCGCTCGCCATCAGATCACGATAATTTGTAAGACCGACAAATTGACCATTGACCGCATTGTCCTGAAACGAATACATGACTCCCATTCCGAATGGAATCAGGTAGAACATGGCGAATCCGATTCCACTAGGCAAAAGAAATAACAGGGCTGCAGCGGCATCTTTGCGAAACCATTTTTTCATCTTCCGATTCATCATCATTCCCATCCTATTTCATAGCTGCACTCTTCATCATTCGACATAAAAAAACCACTTCATTTCTAAGGTCTTCTCTTGTCCTGTAATCAGGATAAGGAACACGAATAAAAAAGAAGTGGTGGTAAAAATAAAGTTTTTCTTAAATTGGATTATTTAGAAGCAACTTCATTGGAGCCTGCTTCATGAGAGGGAGCTATATACATGGGCAGGCACACCTTGAACTTTGTACAAATCACGTCACTTTGCGCTGATATGGATCCATGATGCTGCTCAACAATGTTCTTTGCAATAAATAAGCCCAGTCCCGTGCTCCCTTCACGCTGCGTTCGGGATTCGTCGCCGATATAAAACATGTCGAAAATGTGAGGAAGCTTCTCAGGCGGGATATATGCGCCGTAGTTCACAACTTGAATGACTACCGCACCTGCTTCTGAGCGTGCATGGATATCGATATACTTGCCGTCACTGCCATAGCGAGTTGCGTTCATCAGCAAATTTTCAAATACGCGGGCCAGCATATCTCCATCACCAAGCACAGTCAAGTGAGGATCTATACTCATTCTGGAAATAAGCTGCTGATTTTCATAGACCGGGTACATCTCCTCATTCAATTGCATCAGGAGCTCGCCAACGTCAATTTGATTTTTGCTTATCGACTGCTTCCCGTAATTCGTTCGGGTCAATTCGAACAGCTCCTCAAGCAGCTTCTCCAGCTTCTTCGACTTGGCAAATGCAATTTCAGTGAAGTGCCTGCGCTGTTCATCTGACAGTGCCTCTTCACGAAGAATGAAGTCCAAATATCCAATCACAGACGTAAGCGGGGTGCGCAGATCATGCGCCAAATTCAATATCAATTGATCCTTGCTTCTTTCGGCAAAGTCTCCTCTTTCTAAAGCCCCTCGCAGCTTTAAGCTGGCTTGATTCAAATCGCGGGCGATTTCTTCAAATTCATCGTTGGAAGTTATTTGGACTTCTCTCGTAAAATCCCCGTCAGCCAAATAGCGAATGCCTGTTGAAATTTCTCGAAAGTAAGCACTATATCGTCTCGTGAACAAAAAGAATAGCGTTATGGTAAGGGGGATGTAAATAATTAAGAAAAAATAGATGTCCCCCACATCGCGCATAAAATATCGGACGGCTGTGAACGGATCTTCCAATCTCGTAGTATGATAATAGAGCTGCATTGCTTTAAAAAGCGAATATGTAATGATTCCGGATAACAGCATGCTGCATGCCAGCAGCAAGATCATTTTGAAGCGAAAGCTTCTCAGCAGCTTACCCATTGAACGAATAGCCTACCCCCCATACCGTTTTGATCAGCTTGTTGTTGGCCTTGTCTTCCTTTAGCTTCTTGCGCAAGGTACGAATATGAACCATAACGGTATTGCTGCCTTCATAGTAGGCTTCTCCCCATACCTGTTGAAAAATAAGCTCTGAGCTGTATACCTTTTTGGGAGAACTCGCTAACAAGTATAAAATATCAAACTCTTTTGGCGTCAGCTCGATTTCTTCCCCATACAGACTGACGGTACGCTGTTCAGCATGTATAACAAGACCACCTGCCTGCAGCACGTTTTTGCCTGTTCCTGTCGTCGGCTGATTTAGCTGGATGGAACGGCGCAGCTGTGCATTGACGCGCGCTACCAATTCCATTGGATTGAACGGCTTTGTCATATAATCATCAGCTCCTCTTACCAAGCCGGTAATTTTATCGAGGTCTGAATCTTTTGCGCTAAGGAAAATAATCGGAATGGTATGCTGCTCTCGAATTTGACGAGTTACTTCATATCCATCGAGCTTTGGCATCATAATGTCCAAGATCGCCAAATCAATTGGATGCTTGCGAACGGCTTGAACGGCTGCTTGACCATCTAATACTTGTATATAGTTATATCCTTCCTTCTGAATGTGCAGGGCAATGAGATCGGCAATTTCCGGTTCATCCTCTGCGATTAAGATCGTAATTGGCTTCATTGCTTCAACTCCTAGTTCTATCTTGCTTTTATATATTGTACCAGAGCATCAGTCCCATGTCCGTTATCTAAATTGAATAATGCAGCAAGGAATCGTAGGGCATTTTCATGAACTCAAAGCTACTACTTATTCATCTGATGATACTGATGTCTATGTGAGCAGCGTAAGTACATCATCAATTTTTTTCTTGTTGGAAATGACCCCATAATTCATCCATGTCAAAAAATCCACTTCATGCACACAATGATTTTGCACGGCAGGCAGCCCTTTCCACAGTGTACTGTCAAGCAGCTTTTCTGCTTCTTTATTCTCTTCCGAGGATCATGTACCGTTAGACGGGAACACAATGATATGATCTGCATTCAAATCCGGAAGCTTCTCTTCCAACAAGATCGCGTGGAATTCCTTCATATCCCTCGCCAGTGGATGTGGAGTCAGCCCCATTTCCTTATATATGCTGCCGATATAGCGGTTTTCGATCCCAAATAGAGCCAGCGTTTTATCGCCTACATTCAAACGAATTACGGCAACTGTCTCGTTTCCAACCGCTTTTTGTAGCTTGTCCTTCGTCTCTGTTATCTTTTGGTTGTACTGTGCAAGCACACTGTCCCCTTTTTCCTTCATATTAAGCAAATCAGCAACTTTTTTTAAGATTTCTAGGGGATTTTGCAATATCCCTTCCTGGAGCCGATAAGTAGGAGCGATCTTGGAGTATTGCGCGTATTTCGCAGCATCCACACCACCATCAACGATGATGAGATCGGGGCTGGCTGCCAGCAATGCCTCCATGCTGCCGGTAATATCAAATGCCGGTACATCCAGTCCTAGATAATCCTGCTTCCCCCAGCTAGGATGGTACCATTACATGACTGGTCTCACGCCTAAGGCAGTCATATAATCTTGCAAATACACTCCCATCACACGCTTCGGATTTTCAGGAATCGATACTTTCCCGAACTCGTCCTTCACTACACGGGTATCTGTGTCCTTCGTTTCCGCTTCGCTCTTGGCAGTGGAATGATCCGTTGCCTCAGCCGCTGTGGAAGACTCCTTTTTCGTCTGTGGAGCCCCTGTTGAGCCGCAAGCGGATAAGCCCAATACTGCCGCTACTAATACAATCAGCCAAGCTGATTTCTTCCATGTTCCCCCGATCATGAATCCTTCACCTCTATGAAATAAATAGTAAGTATTGTGAATCGAGTCCGCTTATAATAACGATTCTCATTATCACTTATACGTTATCATTCTACGATTCAACTTTTCTTCTGGCAATGCACATTCCCTATCTCTTTTTTAGACATTCATGTACCATTCAATCGATATAAAAAAGCCTTCATTCTTCTTGAATGTCGGCTTATTGAAACAAAACAATCTATTCTTAGATCCAAAATGTTGCATGTATAATGCTGCGCAGCACTTTTCCAATCTTATCAATTTGTACTGGTGTTGTAAGGTTGAAACACTTCACTCCAGTTCCAACGTTCATAATAATTGGTACCGAGCGTTAAATCCGGAATCCATACATGCATGTGCTTGCCATCGGGTGAAGACAGCAGGACTTCTGCTGTAGATCGGTCCGTTCGGATCCATGAAAGCTTGCGGCCATCTTCCACGAATAACGGATAATAGTCCCCAAACCCAGTGGGAGGAGCAGTGAGCTTCGCTTGCACTCCGGTATCGAGATCGATGAACACGAGTTCTGGCAGCGGCCTCTTATCGGGATTGCTCGTCCATTGAGCTTCGGTTGCTCTTGAGGCAATTATCGTATGACTATCCCGCCATGTGAAATCAGTATCTACCCTCCCATCAGGTGTATAAGAACGCTGATTAAGAGGGAATGGCTCCTTGACTACGGTAAGCTTCTTGTTGCTTGTCGCTTCTCTTCCCACTCCAGCTATGTAAGCCAGCTTATCGCTTTTCGGAGCCCAATTGAACCAATTGGTATTGTGAAGCATATTACCGATTTTAATGAAGGTTTTCCCATCTGCAGACAGCAAGCACAGTGTATTGTCGTCAGCGGATAGCGACGCAGTCGGTATCGCGATGAAAGCGATCCATTTCCCATCGGGCGACCATTTGAATGTACTGGTTAATACGGCGAAGAAATCATCGGTTTGATTTGAAATCCGGTACAGCAGTTCTTTATTGGGCGCACTTGATCCCGCTTCAAGCCTTATGTTGTATAAATAGATATCCTCCCACTTCCCATTAGGCAGCAGCTTGGAGAGTGTAGATACTAACAATCCGTTTCCGCTTGGATTCCATGCATAGTTGCCGATTTGATCTGCAATCGTTGTAATAATTGGGGTAGCGGGTGTATCCACATTAGCTATCCGAAGCGTATTATTTGTCTGAAAGGCAAGGATGCTGTACTTGGGCGACCACTGCACATTTTCTCCTTCTCCTATCCGTCTAAGAGATTTTGTAACGGTGTGATATGCCCACACCTCCTGTTGTTCCTTCCCCTTCGTGAAAGCGACCCATTTCCCGTCAAAGGACCATTTCGGATTCCGTATATACTCCCCGGTTGTAATCCGCTTCTCTTGTGTTCCGCTCGTAATCCACAGGTCATTGTCACGAATAAATGCAGCTGTATAAGGCTGTATTTTTGTCCATCCGCTTGAGGGTGCAGCCCATACGAACAGCATCAACAATACAAATAAAGCATGTATATACGATTTCATGACTCACTTCCTTCCTCATTTCCCTTAGTGTGCCACTGAAACCATTCTTCATCACGAAAAAATCAATTTTCCTAAGGCCTCATGTCTATTGCTATTGCATGCCATTTCTTATGCCGAAGTGTATGCGCGAAAGGTTATAACTTGCAAATCCTTTCATACACTCTATAAGAGATACCATGAAAATGGAGGGCAGAACAATGCCGCTTATCCCCCGATTTTCCACGATAGATACAGCGGCTATATCAATTGCAGGTCAATTTGTGAATGGCTCCTCGGAGTGCTTGACCGATCGTGTTGGATTACTGGATCTGATCACAGCATGTGACATCTTGCATGCAGAGCTCACATGGTACGGGACATTTGAACAGCAATTGGAAAAAGAGCATGTGTATTGGGCGCAAGAAGCAAAAGTCATTTTGCATGCTCCTTCGGGTGAGTATGAATTGTCAGCGCAAGACTGCTCGACTTGCGTTGCGAAAGGACAAGCAACTCAATTGATATGTACCGCAGACGTTACAATTCGAATAAAAGAATGGACAGCTGGTGCTTATTCCTTACATATTCCTTCATGGGTTCACTGCAAAGAAATGATTCAATGCGGATGGGTATTACACGTCATCATGAAACATTTCTCCCTGCCCTTGCAATACATTCAATTGGCCGCTGGTCACGAACATATTCATCAACAGAAATCTTATCCCCATATTTTTTGGGGGTTCAATCTTCCATACAGTGATGTCCATATAAAGCTGTGGTTTTGCGCGAGCAATGTACAGTCCCTAGTCGGAAAGGCAGGGTCTTATTACTCTGCATGTTCACAGATGTGCGAGGCAGATCCTTTTCCGGGATCTGCTGGGTTGCGGCAATATGAATTATCCCTCGATCGTACTGACTCTACTTACATTCAAGATCAACTGATATGTGCGTTATCTGCCCGAGATGATTCAGCTCTTTCAGAACTTTATACGATAGCTGTACAGCTCGATTGCTCAGGAGCGATAATACAGGCAAGCTTGAAGGACATAGAGGGATACAAGGGCAGTGAGGAGCTTCAACCTAGCGATACCGTGTTCTATTCCCTCCAACTGTGCAATATTGGAGACAGGGCAGCTGAACGGATATATGTGACGCTCTATTTGTCGGAAGGGGCAACGCTGCTTGAGCCATATATTTGTGTCCAAGACAGTTGTCACAATTCCATGTCGGTTAACTGCAAGAGCGGAATGCTCATCATACCTTCTTTGGCGCAGGATGCAACGGTCACGATTACTTTTGCCGCTGCTGTTCAAAAAAGTAAGCTTTCACAAGATCAGGTGGTATGCATTGCTTCCGTCACATATGATCCTGCATCTCCATCTAATATGTATCGCACTCGCGTACAGTCCAATCAAGTAGAGGTCACTTTTCCCTCGACTGAATGCGATGTGATCGTAACGCAGCAATGTTCGATGTCGAGAGCATATTGGCAGGATCGAATTTCATTTACAACAACGATTACGCCGAACAGCAACAGAAGACTTGCTAACTTATCCTTTCGAGTTATCGCAGACAATGAATGCTGCTATGTTCCCGGCACATTAACAGTCAACGGGATGCCGATCTCACCAGAGGATCCCTTAGTTGGCTTTTGCATAGAAGATATCCATGATCTTACTCCCCGGGTCATCCAATATGAATTGAACTTGCATCATGTTCCGCCTTCTGGCCGCCTTGAAACAAAAGCTGATTTGACCTATAGTGTCTATCGTTCGAGCAAATATAGAGGGCCCCAAATTACCATTGATAGTAATCCTGTGATCGTTGAAATACATGGCACACAGATCGTACGCAATCAGGCGATCATTCCGTACAGATATCAAATTGCTCCAAATCAACCATCTATCACGACATCACAACCAAGCAATATGATCCTGGCCCACAATCATGATGATCTCAACATTTACATAACGAAAATGGTAGATCACAGATATGCTGATGTAGGCGATCATCTGATATATACGATTCGTATTGCGAATGAAGGCCATGTGACCGTAACGAATACGGAGCTGCGCGATAGGGTTGATAACGGAATTAGCATTTTACCAGGCTCAGTTAAGGTGAATGGTATCACTTGTAAATATTGCAACCTTGCGCGCGGCTATCCATTAGGCCGATTATTGATAGGCACGGTGATTATGGTTACCTTCACCGCATTGATTACCACAAGGCCGATCTCCGGATATATCAGCAATCAAGCTAAGATTACCTACAACTATACGCAGCACGATTCTTGCCGGATACATACGGGAACCACTTACAGCAACAAAACCAAGACGTATGTTCGCTATCATCGCGTCAGTTTGTACAAATATGCGAATACCCGCCTTGCCATGCCAGGAGAGATCATTCGTTTGTATCATCGCCTTGACAATCAAGGGAATGTGACACTAGAACATACATGGTTTGCTGATCCGCTGCCTTCTCAGCTGCGTTGGATACCATCAAGTGTCCGTATTGACGGCGCTCCTGCGCCGTATGCTGATCCGATCTGCGGATTTCGTCTGCATCGGATCATGCCCGGCGGCAAGACATATGTAAGCCTGTTGGCCGAAGTGATGGATATTGCTGTAAACCAGCTTATCTGCCATACCTCCTGGGTAAGCTACTCCACTATGTTCCATAACGGGGGTCATATCAAATATGATACGAAGCTATCGAATACGGCATGCATTATGGTACAAGCCACGCTTTTAGACATGTACATGAGTGTGGATCGAGAATGCGTACAACTGGGAGAACAACAGTCATTTACATTTATTTTGCGAAATACGGCGCTTGTTCCATTAAGGGATATTCACTTTATCCACTTGCTACCAGATGTCCTTACCTTCTTATCAGGCAGTCTTCGCATTGACGGAAAGGCATATGTATGCAGAAATGCACTCGAACTCCATCTCGGCACGCTTCACCCTGGCTGCAGCCGTGTCATTTCATATCGCTGCCTAGTCAGAGAAGCTCCTGTAACAGGATGGTTAGCGAACGTGGCAGATGCTGAATATTGCTATCCTTCGCATGATCAGCCTTCTCTAATGAAACGTCGAACCTGCAGCAATACCGTTCATACTTATATCTACCATGGACGCATAATCGTCCATGCAGCCTCGTCACACCGATACATTACGCTCGGTAAAGAGCACGTCATTGAGGCGGCCGTGTCGAATGCAGGTACGGCAACTGCTGATGAGGTGTGGTTCTCGACCGCAATACCCGAGGAACTTCGAATCGTTAGCGGATCTGTACATGTAAATGGAGAGCATTGGCCTGAAGTATGTCCCATACGGGGATTTTATATCGGTTCTATTTTTCCTCGAACAACGGTATTGATATCTTTCCGGATACATGTGGATGGTATCCCGAGAACGAAAAGCTTCATCATTCAATCAGAAGTAGACTATCAGTATCGGCTTCCCAAATTTTGCGGATGCAAGCAAGGGATTTCAAAGGCTAATCCTGTCCTCATTCAAGCCTTTCCTTTCCTGTCCAATTCTTGTATTCCGCTTTCCAAGAACGGAATTCAACCAGCTAAGTTAATCATGCGACTGAGTGGTAAACATAAAGATGTCAAATGTGGCGAGCCTAACCAATACACGCTCATAATCTGCAATATCGGACATTCTTCAGCCGAACAGGTCAGTCTCATGCTCCCGCTTCCTGCCGAAGCCAGACTTATCCGTGCATGTCGATTCGAACAAAATGACATGCGCCATCTTGCTCCAACATCTGCACATCAGATCAAAATTGGACGTATCCATTCTGGCGAAAGTGTAACTGTACGGTTTGAGATTGAAGTGTACACGCCACCAGTGTCGAATTGCTTCATCTATACAGCGACGGCACTCTATCGGATCGACAGCTATTCGCAAGCAGTCCGAGCTAAAATCCATAAAGCATTCAGCAACAGCGTAATGACATTGATCCATTATAGTAAACTTGAGGTGCATACGACGGTTGATAAGACAGTAGCAGCAATTGGCGATGTCCTGCGTTTCCGAACGCTCATTCACAATTGCGGCACGATGGACGCGTTGTCCCTTTGTGTGCAGGATCTTATGGCCTCTCAGAAGCGGTTCTTGTCCGAATCCATGCCTATCCCAACCTCCGTCAATGATGAATGTGTTCCTTCGCATCTCAGCGAATTATGCTTGGAATGCTTGAAGCCTGGAGAAGCAGTTATTTTATATCACGAAGCAAAAATGGTAGACCCGCCTCTCTCAGCACTGTTAAGGAATCAAATTAAGGTGCTGTATTTCTGTCACACAAAGCTTCATGAAGTGAATTCGCTGCATAAGGCTTACGGCAATGTAGTGTATGTTCATCCCCACAACCATGCTTTGCAAATCTCATCGCAGTTTGCAGCGTCTTCTCATCAGAATAAGAGAAATGCTCTCCTGACCTTAACAATTATGAATGTGGGCGGAGGTACAGCTTATAATCTTGCACTGAATCTGCCTGCCCAAGCAAAGCTGTATAATATGTCATCCTGTAGCACGATGTTTGCAGCTTCGGGGACTGTTCGTTCACTTTCCAATCAGCTCTTGCTTCCCGTCCTTCATATGGGTCAAACTGCTTCGGTCGAGCTATCCATTCACGTTCCTGAGCATCTCACTTCATTGACGCTACATCACGATATCTTGAAGCATCTTGCTGTATCCTATCATTATCAGTATGACATAAACCAGATGGGCTATTGGGAGCAGACGAAGATTATGCCCCAACCTGAACAAAGTGAGGTTCGCCTAACTATCCAAGCATTGCACGAGATATTCAAGTATCCGCCACAACGAATACAATGATGACAAAGGTGAATGTTGTCAGACTGAGCAATGTGAAGAGTGTTGACAAAAGTTATGCCAATGTAGGCGATACCTAAATCAACGGAGTTGTACAGCCAACATTAAATCCAGATGTCGGATTTACGCTGGGAAGCTTGATAGCAAATCACGTAGTTGCCGTCGTATTCAGCGCTAATATTAATTGACTGCCAATCTACAGATTGTGAACAAGTCACAGGTTCGAATTCAGCTAAGCAGAAAGAGAGCGATTCTTAAGGAATCACTCTTCTTTACTTTGTAATTGAGTTAGAGTCAAAAATAATCATTTTCGCAGGAATTCACATCTGAATCATTCGTATGCAAAAAACACTCGATTCACAAGCGATAATCACTTGATGAATCGAGTGTCTGCACATTGTATTTTTCCGATATCAGTAACTTTACTTTCTAATGGATCTTTGGAGCTCTCTAATCATCGAATCGATACTGCCAAAATACTTCCTTGCTGTATTTCGCCCGAAAAGCCGGGTCATCCAATGTTCCATTGTTCAATAAAAACCGTACCTGAGATTGATGGGCATGAATCGCATGAATCTTTTGCTCGACATAGTTACTGACGTCATTCACTACATCCGGCTGACCTAGAGCATCCTTGCGATTGGATGAGAACGCGACGCACCGAACGACCGGCCGACCGCTTACAGGAAGCTTCTTCACGGCCTGCACAACAGCAGCGCCGGTCGCATCATGATCCGGGTGAACACTATGCCCCGGGTAGAACGTATATACGATTTCCGGCTGCAGCTCTAGCAGTAATTCAGCAATTCTCTGCGACAGCTTATCCTGCTCCTCGAACTCAATCGTTTTATCATGATACCCCCACATGCGGACATCTTCGATTCCGATCCGCTTGCACGCCTCCAGCAATTCCTGTTTACGGATGAGCGGCAATGTCACCCGATTGGCAAAGAGAGGGTTGCCCATGTTCCGTCCCATCTCTCCCAATGTCAAGCATGCATAAGTAACGATCTTGCCTTGATGAATATGTCTCGCCAATGTACCTGCCATAATCCCTTCATCATCGGGATGAGGCAGCACGACGACAATACGATGTTGTGATTCCATTTGATGTCCCCTCTTCAGTTGTCTCTATTAATTGAATCATTCGCAATCAGCAGTGAGAAGGCTCGCTTTACTTAGAATGGCTGCTCACTAAGCATGAAGCTGACAAGCAATCGTCCCTCCGAATCATGGCCCGCCATAATCAGTCGGCGCTCATCGCTTTCTTCCCAATGTGTTAGACCTTCCGCATAAATCCACCCATGCTCTGTTTTTAGACCGATTCGATAGGGGCCTGTTCCTGCTAACGTGCCATGTGAATAGCGGACGGGGGCGTTTTTAAAAAATACGGATGCCGTCATTTTTGATTTATCCCGATGTGCAGCATAAGCACCCGTTGTCATCTCAAGATGCGCATATAAGAACTTATCCTGTAAGCTTTGCAGCTGATGTTGAACGCGATCTGGTTGTATAAGTTGCATGATTCGTTCCTCCATGGATCAAATAACCACTGACTTTATGATATGAATTTCATTTCTCATTATATCATATAAAGTTCTAGCATTACGTACCGAGCATTCGTTCCAGCAGGTCGTTATGGACTTTGCGAGAGGAAGGGGAGAGTTGTGCCTACGAAGAACTCGGCGCGCCAACATACCCTGATTGTTGGCAGCTCCCTTGCGGGAAACGGCTGTCGTTGCTCTTAGCACGAACGCGTCGGCGTTCGCCTCCTCCCCCCGTGTGGGACTTGCACCCTAAAGATGAATTTGCTCAGTTGAGCGTACAAGAAAAAAAATCGGAAGCCCCCACCTTGGGGACTACCGATTTTTTTGATCTCTTTCATTCCGGATCAGGAACGATTCTCGACAGACCATCTGATCCAATCTTCCAATTTGATCAGAGCAACAAACTCGAACCCATTCCCCTGGCCTTTCGGTTTTAACACAACCGTACCTACGTTCGGAATTTCACCCTTGATCGATTCATGGAATGGATAACTGTGACCGACAATTACCTTATTTGTACCATGCCGAGGTTGGGTTTCAAGCATTTGAATGATGTTTGCTTTTATTTTCTTCTGCTCATCATCTAATTGGCCATCTTCTAAATAATAAATGTAAGCTAAATTCTCATTGACCACCATATTCTGTTTTTCGAAAGCAATTTCGGCAGTTTCTCTGGTACGACAGTAAGGACTTGTCAAAACGGGGTAGTCAACGGGAATCTTTAGTTTCTCGAAAACGGTACGCAACGCTTTTGCATGTTTTTTTCCAATTTCGTTCAAGTTTTTTTGGGTTGAGCAGTCATTGAAAGACAGATTAGGTTTATCTTGTCCCGTCGTCTCGCCATGCCGTATATAAAGAATGTAGCCCCCTTCTTGAAGCTTTCGAAGCAACGAATCTTCTACTCGTTCTTCATTCAGACTAAGTGCACCAGTATGACTGACGGACACCAGAAAGAAAAAGATGAGCATTTGGAGTAAAACGGAGAATGTTATTTTTTTAAACATGCTGTGCTAATCCTTTCTTATTATTTCTTGTGTATTTAGTATTTATAGTAAAACTTTCTTTTATTCTTAAAATCCGAAAGAAATTTCTTGTGAATCAACCCACCAAATAAATGCAATAAATGAGGCTCAAAACAGAACATCAGTACTTGTGTAATTCATGGCATTATGTGGCCAAATGATCACGGTTAAAAAGGATTGAATCGAAGAATAGCTAGAAATAAAGTTATAGGACTGTAATCACTGATTATGGGGTAGAGTCATTAAAAATGAATTTATATTTATAGAACTAAATTGCGAACTACGGCAAACAGGGAAAGGATTCCTTATATTTCCGCAAAAACGAACATTAGAGGGTTTCTCCACACCGGAAGTTGTCTATTTAAATGCTCAGCCCAGTTCTATCCAAGCTGGTCCCGAGGATGATAAAATGTATGTGATTGATGCAATATAAGGGGCTATACATTGTTTACATGTATTCTTTTAATAGTTTGACAATCTATAAAATGAACTTCGTCTTTCATATGACGAAGAGCCATTCCATTGAGGCATTGTCCCAACAATTCCCCCTAAGAGACATGAGCCGGCCTTGGCTATGACAGCCTCATTCTAGAGTGTATAATGCAAAACGACCCACAAGAGGGTCGTTTTTTTTCTAAGTGTTCTTCTTATGGATCACAGTTCATGAGGGCAGGGCTTTTCTTCATTTTTACTCAAGGTTCGACCACTAACGCCATAACAAAACCGTCATAGCCTTTGCTTCCAACGGTTTGCATCGCTGTCGCACATAAGCGGGGCTCAGCAGCAATCAGTTCAAAGAAGCTGTTCATTCTGCTGCCTTCCGAATGTCCGCAAGCTGTGCTGACGAAGGATGTCGTAACGCCTCCAAAACAGCCTGAGCTTCATACCCATCTCGGAAATCGAAATAATCGGCCCGCTCTCCGTGAATGGCACGAATGACCTGCACCGCCATCGGAACTTCCTCCATATCTTCTACGGCGACATTCGCCAGTGGCTGTCCAATTGCTCCAACATGAAGCCGATTCCAATTTTCGAGAGAAATCGTACCTTCACTGCCATAAATAACGAGAGAAACTCGTTCCTCTCCTGCCATGCCCGATAAGCCATCCACATAAATCGGAATTTCACTGTCCAGCAGCATTTTTGCTCGTATCCCCGTTTCGCAGCGTTCTTCATCTGCTGGCAGCTCCAGTTCGCTCTGAACATGCGTAATCGTGCCAAACAGCTTCTGAATAACATGAATCCAGTGAACGCCTACCTCTAGAACGAACCCCCCCTGCGCCCGGGTCGAGATCCAACTGTTATGCTGCCAGCTGCGCGGCCATGTTGGGAAATGAAGGATAAGTTCCATGCTGCGGATCGTTCCAATGGACTGTTCCTTGATCATCTGCTCCATTCGTTTCACAGACGGCTCATGCGGCATCGAGAAATGAATAGCATGAACAACGTTCGCTTCTTCTGCCAGTTTGAGCAATTCAGCTGCTTCTTGTAAATTGTTAGCAAGCGGCTTCTCACAGAAGACATGGATTTTCTTGCGCAATGCCGCGCATACGATATCATAATGATAGGCAGGAGGAACAGATACGTATAGAAGATTGATGTCCATTTCCTCTAGCATCTTGCTATAATCAGCATAGTACTTCACATGCGGGTAATCTTGCTGATACTGCTCTCGCGATTCAGAATTCGCCTCGCATATCGCTACCAATTCCACCTGTTCTGCCAACGCTGGACTGGAAATGGTTCGAATCATGTACCTGCCCATATTTCCTAGGCCGACAATCGCTAGTTTGATTTTGTCCTTCGTCATTGTTCGCTCTCCATTCCATTCCTAGATTGTGTGTAAGAATTCCACAATTCCGCAACAGGAGCAGCTTTCCTGCTGCTGTGCTCAGCTGAGCCTTCTTCCGCCCACAACGGCGGGAAATAACTGATGGCTTCATTCCTTTTTAGCGCAGCAATATCGTTCTCCCAGCCATTCCATCTGAATGTACGGTAAAAAAGCGCCAAGTCTCCATTCGCCAGCCACTCACAAAAATCGGAGTACAACAATTCCGTGTCCTCCCACTCTAGCGTATCCGGGGCGAAATAGTAGACGTGGTTTCCTTCGCTCTCAAAGCAGCCTCCATTCAGGGCAAAAAAACCACCTGCCAAGTCATATGCAATCATGCATGCGCCATGCAGCGGCATAATTCCAATATCATCACCGAAGCCATTCCAACTTAGTAAATCGCCGAATACAGCATCATTCCCAGAGCCGAGCAGCTTAATCCATCCGCCATCCACCAGAACGCCTCCCGAACGACGAGCAATCGCACCTATGTAACTGCGTTCGCTGACTTGCAGTATCGCTCCTGTATTCTTTCCTCGTACAGGATCGGCTGACAAAACATTTATACGATTGTTTCCATTTTCAAATAACTGGAGAATCTCCTTCCATGTCTGCTCATTCACGGCATTACTCATGATCTCATTCCCTTCTGCGACATGATATTCTTGTTGATAGAATGTGCGAATAACCTTCTCTCCATCACGATGTCTACCTGACTTACTATGCGCTATATGTACCAATACCGTCAATCCAAATGAAATCGATATGATAGATTAAGATACCCGTTCCATTCCCTGATAGGACTTGTCTCATTATCATTGAAAAACAAGGTTAGGTTGCAAGGGACATCCTAGTTCGTTCGGGATGCCCTTCATTTGCAGCCTTGGCAGAAAGTTACAGGTTGTCCTAGCTAAGATACATGGATAACGGAAGTATTATTTGATATCCCTTATTTGCATAACACTTTACAGTCCAAGTTTTGTGGCATAGTTGCCCCAGTGTGGTCTATTCCCATCCTCGTCAACGAAGTCATACCAATCAGAAAGTCCCCAGGAGCTGAGAGTCTGTCCCGTTTTCTCCATTTTCTTCGGATCAGCCGCAAGCGCAGCAATCGCCCTTCCGACATATATGGGTGTTTCCGACATGATGAAATGTGGATCCTGCTTCACCGCATCCTTCCAATTCTCCTTTGTAACGCCGAAAAGGTCGAGCATCGCCTCTGAACGCAAAAATCCGGGAGTAACCGCAACAGCAGTAACCCCATGCGGACGCAATTCTTCCGCCATAGCTGCTGCCAAATGAATCGCCGACACTTTTGCTAAACTATAATACAAGTTTCCACGATAACGATAGTCAACGCCATCCGTAATCTCGATAATAAGCCCTTGCTTCCGTTCTACCATCAGCGGTGCGCCATAATAGCTCGTTATCATGTGGGAATGAACCGCCCGTTCCTGCATGAGCAATCCATCTTCAAGTGAATGCTCCCAGAATGACTTGCCCCAATCCGTCAATGGATCACCGCCCCATACATCATTCACCAGAATATCAAGGCGACCATTTTGTTCGTTCCGCACTTTTTCGAACAGGGCTTTCACTTCATCTTCCTTCGTATGATCCACCTGTACCGGTATCCCGATTCCTCCATATGCCGCTACGATTTCTGCCGTATCCTCGATCGTTTCCGTTCGCTGCATATCGGATTGCACCGCTCGTGTGCTTCTCCCTGTGCAGTATACAGTCGCTCCCGCTTCCCCCAGCATTGCCGCGATCCCGCGCCCTGCCCCTCTCGTAGCTCCCGCTACAACCGCAATTTGATTCTGCAATGGTTTCATGCAGTTACCTCCTCATTAGATTTGACTTTTTCTTTAGTGTAAAGGAAGATATATGACAACCACTGTCATATTAAAATAGATCAGATAAACATTACCTGATATAAGAGAAAGGAGCTGTCACATGCGAGCCGATCGATTAATGTCTATTATGCTCATGCTGCAAAGCTATGGCAAAATGACAACACGAGACCTAGCCCAGCAACTGGAGGTATCTGAAAGAACCATTATGCGTGATATGGAGTCCCTAAGTATAGCCGGTATCCCGGTTTATGCGGAGCGTGGTTCCAACGGAGGATGGTCGTTGTCAGAAGGATATCGAACGCAATTAACGGGAATGAAGCCGCAAGAATTGATGTCATTGCTCTTAATGAAGTCCTCGTCATTAGTGGACGATCTCGGTCTTCGACAAGAACTCGACAATGCTTATCACAAATTGCTTGCCGCTAGTCCGATTGGAATGAGGAGAGACGCCGACATCGCCAGAGAACGCATACACATTGACGGCGCGGGATGGCGCCAAACGGAAGATACTGCTCAATACTTATCAATTGTGCAGGAGGCCGTGTGGATACAGCATAAGCTGCGCATCACTTATGAACGACATGACAGTATTGTGGTTCGAGACATCATGCCGCTCGGATTAGTTGCCAAACGAGGAGTATGGTATGTCGCAGCTCAAGTAGAAGACGGATTCCGCAGCTATCGCATTTCACGGATACGCGATGCAGAAATGTTGAATCAAGCTTTTACTCGTCCTGACGGGTTCGACCTGGCTTTCTATTGGGAGGAATCCACGAAGCAATTTACATCTACCCTGCCTCGCTATCCTGTACGAATTCGTGTAAGAGATGATTTACTTCAGCGACTCAAGCATGAACGATACGCGAAATTACTGCAAATCGAGCCTGCTCATCAAGGCTGGCATTATGCTGATGTGGAGTTCCATACGCTTGATTCAGCTGCCGAGATCATCCTTGGATTTGGTGCTGCTATGGTAGCTCTTGAACCCGCAGAACTGCGAGGCAAAGTCATAAGCGAAATACGAAATATGCTGTCGACATACGAGGGAGAACAATAGAGTAATCCATTGTGATCTCCCTCGCCTCCTGCTAGCTTTCTAAGCATGCCAATATATCGTCACGAGTCAGCTCGTAATGCATCCAGCGCAGCCGCTCGTTGACTTCTTGCCATAGTCCCTCTTCTGCTTTGCGAAGCGTTGTGCCCACTTTATCCATGCGGAATGGCCGAATGATGTTATACAGCATATTAACAGCAGACCGTTCCACATCTGTTAACGAGTATTGCTGGGTGTAGCCGTTATAAAAATGCTTAAAGCGCTGCTCCATATATGCGCATTTTTCCCGATCCAGCCATTCTTCCCGGTAACATTCAAAGCAAAGAAAAATACCCTCCTGCATCATATACGTCACGAATTTATCATTACCAGCTAAATTATAATCAATAATTCCTGCAAATCTCTTCTCTTCATTCACTAAAATATTATTTGTCGAGAAATCTCCTTGTACACCGCCTGCAGGCAAAGATGGAAATATAGCCTCTAATTGCTTGCGCTTGTGATTGTATATCTTCCATATTTCTTCTACCAATCGAACATTTGCTTGCGAATTCCTCAACTGCTCGTACCATGACAGCGCATCACTATAATTTTCCTCATCTGGATCTAGCAGAACATACGGGCTGCCCCATGCATATTCGATCCCCTCACGCTTCGCAGCAGTATGCATACTTCCTATGCAGGCTCCCACTTGATACAGAAATTCGGGGCTCAAATCCTCCAAGTCGATCTCCAAATCATCTAATGTCTTAGCAGGCATGAATTCTTCTGCCCAGTAATGGAACTGTTTATTGTCGATTGTTATGACAGACCCGTAAGCGCCATTCCTCGAACAATAAAATTGTGGCGTAGCAATGCCATTTCGGCGGTACACGGAAGCTAACTGGGCCCATCCCGCGATCTTGCTGCTGTCCGTATACGAATTGTTGTAGCACTTTAAAACGATGTTTTCTCCACTCGTCGTGTTAACGATCGCGACATATCGGTGTTCATCCTCCCAACTATTATCAATTAAGCGATAGGAATCAACTGTATCATCCATATACATCTGTAACATGTTCTCCACATACATTTTCGTAATCATCGTCTGGTCACCCTTGTGAGCAAGATTTTTCAATCATTTTCTAAAACGACACGGAATCCTCTTAATCTGCCTATCTATCTTGAAAATATCTAATTGTTAAACAAGCCTTTTACAGGTACAGCCACATATAAGTGATATATTACCAAATTAAATGCAAATTTTGTTAACAATTCTGTTGACAAGGACTTTTTCGTTTAATTTTATATAACCATACGGTTATATGTGAGGTGAGTATTACGGATATTTATCGTGTTCTAAGTGAACCGACATGGGGGACGATTCTTCATATGCTTGCGCAAGGTGAACGAACGCAGTCGGATTTTGTTCAGTTTTTCCACATCTCTCAACCCGCCGTTAAAAAGCACTTGCAAATTTTATTAGAAGAAGGAGTGATTAGCGAGCAGAAGCAAGGGAAATACCGAATTTACCGTTTGGAGCATGCCTTGCTGCAATCTGCATATCAATCCCTCTTGCAAGATATGGGGTACATATTAGGAGATCGCTTAACTCGACTCAAAACATTTTTGGAAGGTGAGGATAACCAATGAACAGCTTACAATCCGTGAAGATAGATATGCTTATCGAAGCACCCATTGATAAGGTATGGAGCGCATTAACAGAAGCAGGGCAATTAACTCGCTCTGGAACTCTACTTTTCCTTCAAAACTTGAAGTGCGTATATGAGACTGGTCAGGAACACGCGAAAAGATGTGGAGAACATGGATCGGCATTCAGCATATGACGTCCATCCGCAAGACGGGCAGCCGGCTGGCTCCAAAGTATTGACGGTTAAGGGCTCTTCCCCAGCCGCTGCTGCTGGACTCCAACCTGATGACATCATAGTGAACATCAACAACACGACCATTTCCAGCTACTCAGACTTGGAAGCAGCCATCCGTGAACTGGCGATTGATGAGCAATTTAGCCTAACCGTATGGCGTAACGGAGATATCATCAGCATTACTTGCAGCATTGGCAGCTATCCCGTTCCATATTGCGCATAGGCATCATTCTGATCGAATTGAAAAAGAGCAGATCGTTTATCTATCAAACGATCTGCTCTTCCCTTCTTATTGAATGATGCATGGAATATTTACTAATCAGCTTAGCTTTCATAGATTCTATCGATTTACGTGATCGTTGCGACTAACTTGGTTTCATTCGTAACCCTCCCAATACGACTTCCAAGCTATGCAACGCAACGGCCAGCTCCTTCTCTGTATCCGGAGTATTAGCTAACCAAAAGGCTGTGTTCACAAGTCCGCCGTTCAACATCCGTGCTAATGCATGACTATCCGTGACCGCAATGATTCCTTCGTCCATAAATTGCTGAAGCATAGATGCCATTGTCGTCAAGCATTGAGAATGAGATGGATGAGTAAATCCATTGCCTAGGACGGAAGGCGCATCTCTAAGGACGATGCGCTGAATTTCAGGCTCAATTGCCATCTCGATATACGCTCGGCATCGGCCTACAAAGCCTTCCCATGTCGTTGCTGCCGCTTCCGAAATATCGTGAAGACGATTATCCATCTCTAGATCAATTTCTTCAACAACTGCCGCGAGTAAGCCTTTTTTATCGCCAAAATGATGGTACAGCGCACCTCGCGTCAATCCTACGGAAGCGGTTAACTCATCCATGGACGTATTTGCATATCCGATTGTTCCGAAAGCTTCTCTTGCCGCTTCGAGCAGTTTCCTCCTTGTCTCTTCGATCATTTCTTTTCTTGCTTTTCGAACCATGTCCCCTCCTGCACCGTTTGCTGCTTGCACGATGCTAGCTCAGTTTTATATTTCGTTCTATTCTACAACAAAATTTGAAATTAACAAGATTGATAAACTATAGAACCGGGTTATTTCATACCGTATTTTTCCTCATCTTTTTATTGACATACGCAACGTATGTGAATATTATATTTGCATACGCTTCGTATGTAAATGGGAATCACTCTATTTTTAGCAAGGAGGATCATTGTAATATGTTACGTGCTTATCGAGAATTATTCACCGCTCCTGGCTCGTTTATTTTTTCTTCCGCTGGATTTATTGCCAGAATGCCGATCTCTATGACTGGAATCGGCTTGGTTACCATGATTGCTCAGATGCGCGGGGAATACGGCCTCGCTGGGGCCATCGCCGCCACCTTTGCCTTGGCTTCGGCGCTGCTTGCCCCGCAAGTATCCCGATTGGTTGACCGGATGGGACAATCACGAGTTCTTCGCCCCGCAGCAGCGCTAAGCATAATCTCCATATTGGCTCTGCTGCTATGTGCCCGATTGGACGCGCCCGATTGGACGCTCTTCCTGTTTGCGGTTATGGCTGGCTGCATACCCAGCATGCCCGCAATGGTGCGTGCACGTTGGACGGAACTGTATCGAGGATCGCCCAAACTACACACCGCTTATTCCTTTGAATCCGTCGTAGATGAAATTTGC
Source organism: Paenibacillus sp. S-12 (assembly GCF_030363895.1). Lineage (NCBI taxonomy): Bacteria > Bacillati > Bacillota > Bacilli > Caryophanales > Paenibacillaceae > Paenibacillus > Paenibacillus sp. S-12. The sequence continues at coordinate 304,309 of NZ_JASIUF010000008.1, read as the reverse complement.
TTTATTATCGGACCTGTCATTTCAGTTGGATTATGCGTGTCCGTTTTTCCGGAAGCCGGCCCTCTCGCTGCTTGCTTATTTATGGCATTTGGCATTGTTCTTTTTACGCTGCATAAGGGCAGCGAGCCGGCAGTACAGCCGCAGCACAACGCGAGTCAGGGGTCTGTGTTCCAAATCGGCGCACTGCGTTTGCTGGCTCTTACGCTTGCTGCAATCGGCACGATATTTGGAACCGTAGATGTTGTAAGTGTTGCCTTTGCCGAGCAGCAGGGGAACACAATTGCAGCCAGCTACGTTCTGTCTGTCTACGCTATCGGATCATGCTTGGCAGGTCTCATCTTCGGCACACTCAAAATCAGCATGCCGCTAAATCGTCAGTTTGCAATTGCAGTTAGTTTTTCGATGGTAACCTTGCTTCCTCTGTTTATCGTGAACAATCTGACTACACTGGCTATTACCGTCTTCTTCTCAGGTATGTCCGTCGCACCTACGATGATTATTACGATGGGACTGGTGGAAAAAATCGTTCCTGGACATCAGTTGACCGAAGGCATGACATGGGCAACTACAGGACTAGGTATTGGGGTTGCACTTGGCTCTGCGATTGCTGGCTGGGTGGTGGATCATTTTGGTGTACATATGGGTTTCATGGTGGCAATTGCAGCTGGTGTGCTTGCACTTGGAATTATGGCAGGTGGATATAAAGCCCTGTGCTCAGCATACAACCTTGCAGCCGTTAGATATGACAGGGATTCAGGATATCCAATAGATTTGCAGAGCAACAGAACAACTGATTGCTGACGTTCCTCTCCCTTATTGACCAATTATCAAATGGATCTATAATCAAATTAGCAATCATTTCTCATATTTCCAGAAATTATTGACCTTATATTACCGTATGCTACCTCTTTTATTATCATTAATTCAATTAGCAGCAATAAAGACACCATTGCTTCATCACAATCGCTTCGTTTATTCAGCAATAAAAGGAGGAAGTAAAAATGTTGTCAGCAATCAGTTTTATTGCGGCCTGCATGCTATTCGTCATCAGTTTGCTGCATGTGTACTGGGCATTCCACGGTACATGGGGCAAGGGTGCTGTCATTCCAGAGCGAGATGGCAAGCAAGTATTCTCACCCCATTCCGGAATGACCTTGCTCATCGCTGCACTGCTTGCCTTTGCCGGCGTCATTCTGCTCGTGCGTGCATCATTCCTTCCATCATTTATCGACTCAAGTATTATTCAATGGGGAGCATGGGTTTGTGCGTGCATATTTGCACTGCGAGTCATCGGTGAATTTAACTATGTAGGCTTGTTTAAAAAAAATCGAAGTACAACATTTTCGAAAATGGACACCTGCTTGTATATACCCCTATGCGCATTTTTATCATTTGCTTTCATTCTCTCGATTCTGTATGGCATATCGTAAGAAACACCATCTAGCCGATGAATAACCAATCACATGTCCCCCTTCAATAGACTCGCAAGTCAACTGGCTGCGAGTTTTTTGCGCTTAGCGTAATTCCAAACCCCACTATAACCACGAGTCACTCGTTCAAAATTCCGAAATAGGCAAATGCATGTTGACATGATTATCCATCAGTTATATAGTTAGTTACATGAGTAATTAACCAGTTTGGTGGTGTAGATATGACAATCAAGATGGACGACAGCCGCCCCATTTTTGTGCAAATTGCCGAACGCATTGAAGACGACATCATCGAAGGTCGATTGCCTGAAGAATCGCAAGTGCCTTCAACGAATCAATTTGCTTCATTTTTCCAGATAAATCCAGCTACTGCGGCCAAGGGTGTTAATTTGCTGGTTGATGAGAACATTTTGTACAAAAAGCGTGGGATAGGCATGTTCGTAGCGACAGGAGCGAGAGCAAAACTCATGGAAAAGCGGAAAGAACTTTTTTACGAACAGTATGTGGTATCCATGATTCGCGAAGCAGAGAAGCTTGGCATTTCCAAGGAACAATTAACAGACATGATTCAGAGAGGAGATCGGACGAATTGAGAACCATTGCTGAAGTTAAGGGATTAACCAAGTCATTCGGTGATGTAACTGTCGTACACGATGTAAGTTTTACACTCGAAGCTAACAAAATTTATGGCCTGCTTGGGCGCAATGGCGCAGGAAAAACAACGATTATGCATATGATGACGGCACAGTTATTTCCAACAAGCGGTGAACTGCTTGTGTTCGGAGAAGCCCCTTATGAGAATAATCGAGTTTTGAGCAAGATTTGCTTCATTAAAGAAAGCCAGAAGTATCCAGACAGCTTTCGAGTCATTGATGTCATTGGTCTCTGTCCTTCCATCTTCCCGAATTGGGATCAGGAATTGGCAAGCAAACTGCTGTATGATTTCAATCTTCCTTTAAGGAGGCGTATCAAGAAGCTGTCACGCGGCATGCTGTCTTCCGTTGGCATTATTATTGGATTGGCAAGTCGGGCACCGCTGACCATTTTCGATGAGCCATACCTTGGACTGGATGCAGCAGCGCGTAATTTGTTCTATGACCGTTTGATTGAGGATTATGCGGAGCACCCCCGAACGATCGTGCTGTCCACACATTTAATTGATGAAGTCAGTCAACTTTTAGAGCATGTGATTGTTATTGATGGGGGCAAGATCCTTTTGAATGAGGAAAGTGATGCTTTGCGAGGCCGTGCCTACTCCGTCGTTGGACAGAGAGAACTTGTCGAGTCATTCATCGCTGGCCATACAATCATCAATCGCCAGCCGTTAGGCGGACTATTGTCTGCAACCGTACTTGACAATCTAACTCCTCATATCCAGGAACAAGCCGCATCGTTAGGCCTTGATCTCTCAACAGTATCCCTGCAGCAGCTTATTGTTCACCTCACAAAAAGAAAATCTGATCGCAAGGCGGTGGAGTCGCGATGAATCGAGTAACAACCGTTATGAAAATGTACAGCAAGGATCACATACTATGGTTTCTTGCCCCGTGGTGTTTTGTATTGCTACCTAGTTTTCTGATTAATGTGTTGGTCGGCTATTTGCTGAAACCGGAACAAGGATACTACAGCGGTGGGATGGTCTCCATTTTTATCTATCTACTAGTCCTCGGCATCGTAGCCGTAACTCAAACTTTTCCCTTCGCATTTGGCATTAGCATCCGCAGAACAGACTACTATTTTGGAACCAATTTGATGCTCCTGCTATCCAGCGTAACAGTTGCCACGATTGTAATGCTTTTGTCCATTAGTGAAAGTAGCATTACACATAGCTTAAGCGCGAATTTCCATTTTTTTAGCCTGCCGTATCTTACAGACGGCAGTCTATTTGAACAATGGTGGACTTACTTCGCTACAGCTATACATCTTTGCTCCTTAGGGTTTGTCACTGCTATATTTTTCCGTCGTTATGGCCGTATGGGAATGTTCATCTTGTTCCCAGTCATGCTTGTCATTTTCTCCATCTTCAGTTATCTCTGCACATCTTTCGGCTGGTGGGGCAGCATATTTACGTGGTTCAGCAGCCATTCGGCTGCGCAACTTGCTTCTTGCTTATTCGCCTTGTCACTTCTCTACTCTTTACTATCCTTCATCATGATCCGCAAAACAACAATTTCTTAGTCTTACAACAAACAAAGCCGCTGGAGTCACACCAGCGGCTTTGTATTGGTTAAGTTATATATTTGTATAATGATTACCAAGCTATAAGTCCCCTAGTTCATCTTGATTTCGAATTTTGCTCCCGCTTCGCCTGCGAATACAATCGTGCCGCTGCTTTGCAGCTCAATTCCTTTTTTAGCTGCCGACGATATCATATATTGTACGGGCTGACCCAACTCATTGTATACCGTAAATGAAGCATGCTTAGGCATTGATGTAACTGTCAGCTTCTTGCCAGCAGCTGCTTCAGGCAGCTTGAACCATCTTGCATATCCATTCTCTTGAATCGTTACCGTAGACTGCGAGCCTAGATAAAATGGCTTCAGCGTATCTTCAGATACGAACAATGTCCCAGCTCTGTCTAAATATTCGATGCCATCATTCGTAATGAAATTATACTCCATCGTGTCTCTTCCGTTCATTCCAGGGATTTGTACAGGATTGCTTGCTGAATCTGGCCCTAGAATTTCGTTACCGTCAACATAACCAGTCAAACCGTCAATCTTCTTCATTTTTATGCTATCCACAAGCAAGTAAAAAGCAGAATTATATTTTTCAGTAACCGGAAAATACTTCTTCCCGGTACGCTTCGCCCAGGCGGCGTCCACTTCCTTGGAAATCTCATTTCCCGTAATCTTCTCGCCTGAATAATGAGACACGGCCATTTGAGGGAACCCTGGCCTATTCATGTACGAGCTTGCCCATAAATAAGTGCGTCCGTTATCTCTCGTAACAAATCGAACCTTTGCCGTCCCTTCAGCGTTTACAAACGATCCGTCAGCGGTATATACATACTTTTCTTCTGGCATACCCGGCATTTGGTTGTAACGAATAGACAACTCGCCTGTCTTCGTTATTGCTGCCTTCATAATAAGATCATTTGCTGCATAATAGCCTGAATGCTTTGCGACATCAGCCGGCATTGAAGCCTTGACAGGCTTGCCGAATGATTTTGCTGCCTTGAACTCCTTGATCGTTCCCTTCTCCTTCAGCGCTTGCAGTATCATGTCGTTGGCCAGCATCGTATTGGTCATACTGCTTCCACTCGATGACAGCACCGCAGCTGCCATATTCTGTTCTGGCAACACGACAAGTGATGCATGATACATAAATGTATCCCCGCCTTTGTTTTCCGCTTGAATCCCGTAGCTGTTAAATGGATACAGCTCCACACTGTCCCAGCCAAGACCATAGTTGAGTGTTGTGTCAGCATCACCTTCGGGCCACATTCCTTTTTTGAACTCTTCCGCACGCATTGCCTTGACAGAGTCAGAAGACAAGATTTTATCGTTTTGTCCCGTAAAAATTTGCGAGAAGCGAACAAGATCCTCAGCCGTGGAATATATGCCGCCTGAACCAATAAGGTTCGTATTTTCAGTCGGGAGTTGTCCTTCAAAGGCCGGATGATATATTCCAGCGAATTTTTTGGAATCAACCTGATCTAATGGTGTCTTCGTATGGTTCATTGCTAACGGTTCTGTAAAATATTTATGAAGGAATTCGGTGAAGCTCATGCCGCTGACTCGCTCTACGACAATTTCAGCTAACGTAAACCCATCATTGCAATATACAGAATAGGCGCCAGGATCTGCCTTTAGCGTTTGCTTTTGCAGTTGATTCAACAGCGTATCATGAGCTTGCGAGTCGTTATCTCCAAGCAAGAAGGCACTCCCCATCGTAGTGCCTCTCAACCCAGAGGAGTGATTAAGCAGCATCCGGATTGTAATGTTTTTATAGCGTTCGTCCTTCATCGTGAAATCCGGAATGTACTGCACAACAGGCGAATCTAGGCTTACCTTGCCATCATCAACGAGCTTCATGACGGCTGCAGCGGTGAACACCTTACTCGTTGATCCAATTCCATATATGGTGTCTTTTGTAAGAGGAACTTTTCCCAATGCATCATTTTTTCCAACTTGGCCGGATACAACGATCTTACCATGATCAATGAGCGCATACTGTACACTTGTTGTGCCGAATGATTCCGTCAGGAGCTTTGCCTTTTCGGCCGCTGCTTTTTTGGTAGCCGCGTAATTCAAGTCCGCTTTTGCATTCGCAGCTAACGCGCTTGTCGGAACAATCATGGTTACCATTAAACACAGTGCCATCAACCAGGATAACCTTTTCTTCACTTAGACGCCTCCCCAATTTATAAACTTAAATATAGTACGGATAAACGATAAGAAAAGTTCAAATTATTCCCCTTTATGTATGATTTAACCTTATATGCATCCCCCCTCAACAGTATGTTGAATCCCTTGATTTAGCCTCAGCAGCATAGCTTCCGGATTGTCACATCTGAACACTACAGAACGGATTAAAATCGTCTTCCCTAACAAGTTCTTTGTCTCGACAGGTTCTTTGAGTACGATTTCAAATTGCGGAGTATCAAAAATAAGGACGGCATAGTGTACATCTTTCGGGATTTTCTCACCCATATTTATTTCTTTCGCTTTCTGTATTTCGGCAACATTGTCCAAACCCACTTCAATACTGTTTAGATAGCCGCAGCGTATAATGATCCGATTTCCTTTGATTAAGTGAGGCAAGTATTTCGCTGAATTATACAATGCCATCATATAGAACAGTCCGTAAATATTTATAGCTGAAAGGAGCCATGCTGCAAGTTGACTCCACATTAAGACGAGAAAATGAAACAGTACACCTTCAATTACAAGTAAAATAGACAAAAAAATGGCCATTGTTTTGAACTGAGAGTGTTGATGATACGGAAACAGCTCTCCCCGCTCCTTAGACGGCTTTAACATCCAGATCACAATTGAAAAATAGAACATACGGCGTGCATCCGACACGATGCTAGACATCTTCAACCCCCTTTCCCATTAAACATAGTGAATACAACAATACCCCCACTTCTAACACGCCTCTCCTCCTCTAAACCCTGTTTTCTGCATGGGATAGGCTTAATTGATTTGCTTCAAATCGGTTGACGGCCTCTTTGATATATTCCTCTACTTCCTTGGAGAAGATAGACACATTTATTTGGGGATGATCATTCAGATCGATTTCTGCGATTTTCTGCTGATAATGTGGTGCAATACGTTCATTCATACTGCTAATCATGTGCTCGATTACACGCTGAACCTCTTCTTCAACTGGTGATATACCTTGCTTGCAGTAATACTGCAATTGATTCACAATCGTAAGCATCTCCCTTTCAAATTCGAGCCGTTCCTGAGGGGAAAGATGCTGTAGAAGGACATGCTCGATCACTGATTTGGGTAATCGCGCTGATAGCCACTCCTCTTGCTTCTTTTCATGATGAATCGAGTGAATAATCGCTAATAACAGATCACTGTCCAGCTCCTCATCCTGCATGATCCGCTCAACCCGTGTTATCGTATTGATTACATAATCCAGCTCTTCGCGTTTCTTCTCCAGCATAACCTTCTGCTTTTGCAATGTATCGCGTATCTGATGTGAATCATGGTTCGCAAGGTAATCCAAGATTTCTTGCAACGAGAACCCAAATATTTTAACGTAATAATTTTCTGCATAGTGGGAATGTCATCCTTACTATAGAGACGATGCCCATGTTCATTGTAGCTGGAGGGTGCAAGCAATCCTTTTCGATCATAAAAATGAAGCGTCCGTTCGGTTACACCCGTGAGTTTTGCAAAAGCCTTAACAGTATACATGTGTTTCACTCGAACATCTCCTCTCGCCCTATTACCATCAATGTACACCATGACGTTACGTCATAGGCAAGATTGTTTTTGAAAATAGAAAAAAAGCATTTCACCCTTATACGGAGAAATGCTGAAGCTTGGTAATATCCTATTCCACGAATTAAGAAATAACGGTGTAACTAAACTTCTTCTTACCAAAGTTAATTGCAGCCTGATGGTTAGCCGCGCTGTACTTCCCGAAATAAACATCAATCCAGCGATAGGAAAGTTTGCCCGTATTCTTCAGATCGCCTGTGTCTTCTACAATAAATGTATTCAGGACATTTCCGCCAGGAATCGTAATATGCTCGTTATTATTGAGTACAATCATCGTTCCGAACGGATAAACAGGCTTGTTCCAGTTCCCTGTCCCCCAAGAAGTCGGATGTACAGCAACACCACCAATGTAAGCAGCCTTGCCACTTGCAAATACAGGCTTGTTATCCCCAGATGCCCCTGTATAGGCGGTAAAATCTTCATTTACATATGTCGCATCCGCCTTCACTGAAGGTACACCGGTAGAAAGTAGCGCAGTTGAGATCATAATGGTCGCCATTCATTTTTTCATCTGAACCACTCCCCTTATTCGGACAATATCCTCCCTGTCCCTGCATCAAAATCAATCTGCCTCAGCTGATTGTGTTCATCTCGTCCAACAATTGTAATCATTGGAACTCCCTCAACGGCCTGAAGAATAAAGTGATATCCATTTGCCCATCCTCTGCCAGGCTTCAGGTTGCTTGCCCGCTTGCTTTGGTCAGCCACAGTCGTACTGTCGATTTTAACCCGATCAGCCGCTACAATATATTCAGGTCTGTAAGGCCCTACTCCGGTTATGATCCTCTCAACCTTTCCATATCGAATAGCAACAACAGCGCGCTGGACTCCTGGAGCAGCAACCTGCAAGTTCCAACGGCCTCTCGTTCCTTCTTGTCCACTTGCTTCTCCTAAATCGTCATCCACGCTTGTCAAATAAAGGGGAACGGCTTCGGGATTCCATTTCTTTGCCGCGAACATGCCAACATATAGTGCATCGAGAAGCGTCAATTGGCTGCGAGCGCCGATCTGCTTCTCTATCGATGTATCCTCAACAAACCTGTATACCAATAATGAGCACGCCAATACGATGACCGCGCTTAATGTGGCACACCATTTATTCATTTTATGCAGGCACCTTTCTATCTTGTTTTAAAGATATAGAACCAGCATCTTCACCTTATATTTTCATATTGCTGTCTTTACTCTATCAGGCCCGTTGAGATTCACTCCATAGACGATTGTGGATTTTTTCTAAACTCCATGACCCCCCACTCATCCTTGAAATAAACCGAATAGCAGTGCTTCAAGCTGCGCCTCATCATGGTTTGCAATCGTTGACATACTGTTGTCATGTTCTCTATGGCATACTATGAATAATAGGAAAGTGAAGGAGGAATTGAATTCATGACCGCGATTCGTTATACAAGCAAGGCTGCGTTAATCGATGAAATTCACAAAAGATACGGGCTTCTCGACAAGGAGTATCATGACATTGAGGATCATGTAAGGGACATCCGAATAACGGGGGTTGATCGAACTCCTGCTGAAATTATCGCCTACCAATTGGGCTGGCTGAATCTGGTGATGGAGTGGGACAAACAGGAACAGAGTGGAGAAATCGTTCAAATGCCTTCTCCTGAATACAAGTGGAATCAACTGGGGGCTTTATATCAATCTTTCTATGATGCATCTTCACCATACTCTTTAACAGAATTACGCTTTCAACTAAAGGAGACGGTGAAACAATGGATAAAATGGATTGATGGTTGCAGTGAAGAGGAATTATTTACGCAAGGAATGCGCAAATGGACGGGAGACAAGCCGAATTGGCCGATGGCTCGCTGGATTCATATTAATTCTGTTGCACCGTTCACATCATTTCGGACGAAGATTCGGAAGTGGAAAAAGAGTTATCGCAATCCTCTCATTCCGTAACCCAGCTGTACAGCGGCATATATCTGTTGTTTTTTATCTTCTATTCTCTACTTGCCGCTGTACGAAGCCAGGCCTCATTTCACCTTTTTATATCTTATATTCTATATGTCTGTTTTATTTATCTGTTTTATTTTTCATTGATCCATCATTCTATTGATGAGCATGTTTTATAAGAGAGGCAACGTCATGGATTGCGGTCCGTGCAGCGCCGCTTATACCGGCAAGCTGGAAAAAACCATGATTGACTCCGTAGTACTTCCTGCATTCCGCACCAACACCCGCTTCTAGCAGCCGCCGATACAGCATTTCTCCCTCATCTGCTAATGGATCGAATTCGGCAAGCAGAATATGCGTATAAGGTAGTCCCTCCAAGTCGTTACGCAGAAGCGGGCTAGCCTCCGGATGATCAACTGGAATATTTCGCAGATAAGCTTCAAACCCGCTAAGCAGCGTATCCCGAGTAATAACGAAATCATCTCCGTATCGTTGATAGCTATTGCTGGAACCGCTTGCGTCTAGCATTGGATAAATCAGGACTTGTCTGGTGGGCATCCATTCCTTTTGAGCCTTAAGCCGCAAGGACGTAATTAACGCTATATGTCCGCCCGCGCTGTCGCCAGCCAATGTAATCTCGTTCGGGTCTCCTCCCCACGACTTGGCATGCTCTCGTACAATATGCGCAGCCTTATAAGCATCATCATGTCCAGCAGGATAGACATGCTCTGGCGCTAAGCGGTAGTCAACAGCTACTATCAGTATCTTCGCTAGATTAGCCAGCGCTCTGAGCTGGCGATCATGCGTCTCTAAATCACCACTAACGAAACATCCGCCATGATAGTAAATCATGACGGGAAGATCCGACTCGTGCGAAGGACGATATATGCGTAAAGGGATAGAATCGATCGTGCAATCCGTGATCTCACTTACGGGTTCCGCTGCACCAGCGAGCGCAACTGAGTCCAAATAGCCTTGACGTCGTTCATTGAAGCTCTGCAGTCTTGCAGAAGGACGTCCTGCTTCAATAAATTGCTTCACTATTTCTCGAATTCCTGGTTCCAATTGATTCAAGATCTCCATTATGCCGATTCTCCTCTGACTGAAGTGCAAGATTTCAGTGGTATTTATCCATCTGTATTTATGTTACACGGGAAAGGTCGAAGATTGCAATTTTTATTTGACCGGTATTCTGAACTCCAGCTCTGGGATATAGTTCTTATCCGAGCCTTTTCTAATAAATGGTTTAATAACGATCAGCTTAGGCTTTGCCTTGAAGGGCTCATATGACGTAGAAAAGATCATGCCTTTACCCTCCCCTGAAGCATTTCCTGCAATCGCATTTTGTAGATTTCCTTGCTCATCCTCGATTTCGAACTCGAGATTGAGGAAATCATCCACCTTATATTTGTCCGGTATTGCTTCCAGCATGCTATGATAATCTTCGTCTCCGCTTACCCCGTGGACACCGACGAGCAAGCGGGTTGTGATGGGGGTCATTTCAACGCGATCTATACTCATATTTATCGAATCATGCAATTTCTTCTCTGCTGTTCTCAAAATGATGTTGCGGGCAGTATCTTTCTTAATCGGGAAGCGGAACTCGTATTTCTGATCAACATCCGCTAAATACACAACCATTTTCATCTCGAATGAATCAGGAAGCTCCAGATCGGCTGAATCCAAGGCCGTAACAATAATCGAATGTGGAGCATGCTCTCCCCCTGGCTGCAGACCCATTGATGTATTTATCTGCTTGTCTTGCATGTAAAAATCGATACTATTCCCCTGAGTTCCCTGCATTCGCTGCTTGTTCCATTTTTGAAAAAAAGAGTCCGCAGTTCCTTCCTTATCCTCTCTGCTTAGTACAATAGAGAGCCGGCTGCCGTCATATATCAATTCCGAAATCGATAATGTTACATCCTTGTGGGTAACGCGTTGATTAACGGAAGTAAGCATCCCTTTGTCCTCTGCAGATTGAAGTCCAAGATCCCCAACCAGCTTGAACACACTGTTCATCAGAGGAATCTGCTTCAATGTCTGGGCAATCGCTGGAGAGGCAAGACCTGAAAAAATCAACACAACACCGAGTCCTGCGACACCTGCCGTTGATATCAACATTCGCCGCAGCCATCGGCTCGCCCGTCTTCGCCGATTCCGTAATGGAAGCATGTCTTCAATGATATGATACGTCTGATCCATTCGGCTGCGAATGAATTCAGGCAGCTCATTCCTATATGGTTCTCTAAGTTGTTCGAGCTGCTGCTCGATAGGCAGTTGTATCTGTTTCATCCGTTCATCTTCCTTTCTACAGAGTCATCCAGCCAATCTGCAAGAGTATGTCGGGCTCTGTGCAGCCGGGTCTTTACCGCACTGACGGACATGTCCATCATTTCAGCAATCTGATGCATGGGCAAATCTTGAAAATAAAACAAGATAACAATATTTCGAGATACTTCCTCAAGCCGGTAAATCGCTTGACGCAAATCAAGACGATCACTGATTTCCGGAGGAGCCTCTCCGATTTCCGGCAGCTCCGCTAACATAATAACACGAGCCTGCTTCCGCAAGATCATATTGCACTCATTGATCAATATACGAAAAAGCCATGTCTTAAAGTAGGCATGATGATTTAAGCTTGGCAGCGCACGGTAAGCTTTGTACACGGCTTCCTGCATTGCATCCGCACAGTCTTCATCCCTTCTGACAATGGATCTGGCCATATTGTACATTTGGACTTCATGCTTCTTGATGAGACGAATGAAAGCCTCTTTATTTCCTTCCTTAGCCAACCTCACATCTGTCTCTATATCGATTTCTATATCGGTATACAAGCCGTTTCTTCTCCCTTCTTTACCCCATACACGCGACTAGCTGTTAATTAGATGCATAAGATTGGCAAAAAGTTTCCTTTCGCGAAAAAAAAGCTGGCAAATGTTCACTTTCGTGTCATTTGCCAGCTTTTTCTCACCAGTATTACATGTAAACATTTATTTTTCCGTCTCTTTATGTTTCCAGTACAGACGCGTTTCATGAACGACTACGCCAGACAACCCAAGCAGTGCGATCAAGTTCGGCAATGCCATCAACCCGTTTACGATATCTGCAAGCTTCCATATCATATCGAGCTTTATAAATGCACCAAAACCAATGATTGCAATAAAGACAAGCCGATAAGGCAGGATCGATTTCACGCCGAACAAGTAAACCATGCAGCGCTCGCCATAATAGTTCCATCCTAATATTGTCGTAAAGGCAAACAATATCAAGCATAGCGTGAGTACAAAGGAACCATATGGCAATGCTGCATCAAATGCAGCCTGTGTCAAAGCAGCACCTTCCATAGGGCCATTCCAGACTCCGGTTACGATCAAGGTTAAGCCGGTCAGCGAACATACGATAATCGTATCAATGAATGTCCCCGTCATCGAAATAAGACCTTGCTCGGCTGGCCATTTCACCTTGGCAGCTGCTGCAGCAATCGGTGCGCTTCCGAGACCGGATTCATTCGAAAATACCCCTCTCGCGATTCCGTTGCGTATCGCCATCATAACCGTGGCGCCGAGGAAACCTCCTCCAGCTGCAGTCGCATTGAATGCCCCATGGAATATTAAGGACATTGCATGGGGAATCTGATCCGCAAACGTGATGAGCACGACGAAGCTAGCGATAAAGTAAATGATAGCCATAACAGGAACAATCGTAGTCGTCACATGCGAAATACTTTGAATCCCCCCGATTGTAACAAGGGCAGTAACAATTGTAACAATGACCGCAGTTACAATTGCCGGCACACCAAGACTCGTCTCAGTAGAGGTAACAATCGCATTAATTTGCGGGAAGGTACCGATTCCAAGAAGTGCGACCAGCACGCCGCTAATGGCGAAGAACACAGCCAAAGGCTTGAATTTCATGCCTAAGCCCTTCTCAATATAGTACATTGGCCCACCGAGTATTTGTCCATTATCATCAATATTGCGGTACTTAACGGCTAGCAGCCCCTCCGCATATTTGGTAGCCATTCCGAAGAAAGCAGCGATCCACATCCAAAATAACGCACCTGGTCCCCCTACCTTGATTGCAGTCGCAACACCAACAATATTCCCCGTTCCGATTGTGGCGGCAAGTGCAGTCGCAAGCGCACCGAAGCTGGATACATCACCAGCCCCCTCGTTTTTTGACTTAAATATGAGCTTCAAGGCAAGCGGCAAGCGAAACAATTGAAGGACACCTAAACGAATTGTGAGTAATATCCCCGTCCCTACCAACAAAATAAGAAGCGGCGCCCCCCATACGAAACTGTTCAATTTGTCTAACCAATGTTCAATCATTGCAAAATCATTTCCCCTCGTCTTGAATAATAAAAAGAGCCAAATCGTATGATTTGACTCTGGGGACATGCGTGCAGAATTAAAAAAGCTTTCGCCAGGAACATGATAATACAACCCAAATAAAACTTATGTTTCCTCTGCATCTGCATCCCTGTCCTTTTACCTGAGAGTTTTAACGATTCGATCAATGCGATTCGTCTTGCCCCTTCGGTGCCCCAATGATGGAGTCTCTCCAGAGTCCTGTCCATTTACGGTCCTGCTTATACATACTCGCAATTGCTGCTCGGTATGCCAAGCGCCTGAGAGCTTACCCCTTCGGCTAGACGTGTTGTCTATCTCCCGCAAACTTCATCCAGTTATAAAGTTGTAGGTTACATTATAGTTGACCTCATCGAATTAAGCAATATGAACTGCTTAGTAAATCATCCCATTATAGGATGGAATTTTCGTCATATACTCCTGCCGAGCCTCGTTCAGTAGGTGAATCAATTCTTTCATATGCTGTTCGGTCGTATCAAAATTGGTAATACAAGCACGAAGCGCCGGGGTATCCTGTATGGTGAAAATCGAGATCCATGCCTTGCCTGTAGCAAGTACCTTCTCATGTATGAATCGCACGAAATCCATATCATGATTTGCTAATGCTGCCTGATCATTAAAACAAACAACTGGCATTATCGTATCATTCATAATCGACCATCCCGATCGTTCAAGCTCCTGCCGCAAAAAATTGCCGCTCTCAATCTGTCGTTGTACGAGTAACCGGTACCCTTCCCATCCCGCCGTTGCAAGCGACATATATAGCTTCAGCCCGATAAATCTGCGTGACCACTGAATGGAATGGGTGTATGGATCAAACGTCTCCAATTCGGTGCCTTCCTTGGGCATATAGTCCGCTGTCATTCGGAAGGTCTGCTGCAATATATGGGGATGACGGGTGAAGTACATACCTGCTCCCATTGGTACAGACAGCCATTTATGTGCATCGAATGTAATGGAATCTGCCCTATTAATTCCTTGCAGCCAATTGGCCAATTCTGGCGCCAATATCATAGCACCGCCATACGCTGCATCAACATGCAGCCATATCATTTCCTGTTCAGCCAGCTCCGCAATATGCGCAATCGGGTCAATGGCCCCTGCACCTGTCGTTCCAGCCGTAGCCACAATCAAAAAAGGGGCAAAGCCAGCTTCGCGGTCTTGCCGTATTTGAAGGGCTAGCGCTTCCGCATCCATCTGCAAAGATGCATTCGATCGTATACTTCGGATAGAATCCGTACCCAATCCGCAGGCACGAGCCGCTTTTACTAAGGAATGATGGCTCTCACTTGAAGCATACATTACAGGGGGCTTATCCAGGCTTGCAAGCCCTTTTGTTGTATATTCCGGGAAATGATCGCAGAGAGCTGTAAGTACGGCTGTCAAATTAGCTTCTGCTCCTCCCGTCGTAAATGTTCCATTTGACGTTTCTCGCGGGTAGCCGAATCGCACAGCGAACTCTCGCAATACATAGTTCTCAATTTCAACTGCCAGAGGAGCATGACTCCAAACAGCCAGCTGCGGATTAAAGGCTGCCGTTATCGTATCTGCCACGATTCCCATAAAGTTCGGACGCGGATTATACAAGCCATAATATCCCGGGTGTGCCGTATGTACCTGATATCTCCGCAACCCTTCTACAATGTAATGTACAGCTTCCTTCGGTGTAACTGGGTTGTGGAAATCGATTTGCTCCGCATACTGTACAATTTCTGTTGGGTTTAACTCGGGAGATACGTTTACCTCATCCGTATGTTTAAGATAATGACAGATTTGATCGATCGCATATTTCCCTTACTCCATCTGTTCTTCTGTTGACAGATCAAGTGTTGGATGTAAATGTACCATAAATCAAAGCTAACCCCCTTCATATCTGAACCGCCTTGACGGCGCCGTTTCTTTCGTGTTCAAGATTACAAATAATGCGCCTCATTGAAAAGGTACAGTTTTCCATATTGTGATGGGGTCAGTCCCATTGATATAAAAAACTCGTCTCTAGAAAATAGAGACGAGTTCCTGAGCCCGAATTATTCAGGCAATCGATAAGCCGCAAACGGTTCACCGAATCGGAATGGACGACTTATCTGATCCAACCGATCCAATTGCTCCATCTTCAATTCAACATCAACACTGTTTATGTTGTCATGTAGCTGCTCCACCTTCGTCGCTCCTACAATAACGGTCGAGACGCAAGGCTGATGCATGAGCCAAGCTAGTGAAAGTGCACTTGGGGTACATCCTGCACCAGCTGCCAATTCATTCACCTGCTCACTTAACGCGAAACGTTCTTTATTGAAAAATCGGTGGAAGTTTGGATCAGTATCTGCTCTTGATCCTATCGGCCTTTGCTCTTCAATACGATATTTCCCGGTCAGAATTCCCCCTGCAAGCGGATAATACGGAATAATCCCTATTCCTTGATCTTTGCAAAGTGGAACCATCTCCTGCTCTGGGGTTCGATCGGCCAATGAATAGCACGTCTGCATGGACACATAACGATTGAGGCCTAGCCGCTCACTAATGCCTATTGCCTTCATAAGCTCCCAAGCCGAATAATTCGATGCTCCAATATATCGAACCTTGCCGGAACGAACCATATCATCAAGCGTTCTAAGCGTTTCTTCCAGCGGAGTATGCGGATCGAAAGTATGTATTTGATACAAGTCGATATAATCGGTGTTCAGTCGCTTTAAGCTGCTGTCTAATTCCTGCTGCAAGTGAAAACGCGATGAACCCCTCTCATTTGGCCCCTCCCCCCGAATTAACCCGGCCTTCGTTGTGAGCACAATATTATGCCTGACTCCTGAGAGCGCCTCTCCAATAATACGTTCAGATTCAGTACCCGCATAAATATTAGCTGTATCAATAAAGTTAATGCCATAATCTAATGCCTGATGAATGATGCGAGTCGAAGCCTGCTTGTCTGCACGCTTGCCGAATGCATTAGTTCCTAATCCAAGCACAGATACCTTCAATCCACTCTTGCCGAGACGACGATACTGCATGACGATCAACTCCTCATTTTATAATCTGCAGCAATAATTATATCACAAGCGCTGCGTATGATTTGAACTTATCATATGAACTTAGATGAGAAGCAAAATCAGAACCCTGCTCCGGATTCAATCCTGTTGAACAAAAGAAAAACTCATGCGAGCATGAGTTTTCTGCAAAATGTAAGTCCATTATTCTTTTACACAAACGGAAATATTTCTGGGCATTGTTTTGGAAAGCTGATGCTGCATACCTCTGGTATCGGTATTAATGCTCTAGGTTGACAAAATGTAGCTTCAACCATCATCGGTATTATAAATTTCACTACAAGTTCCAAACACCAATCCAATTGCAGCTCAATCGTTAAGCTGTCAGTGAGTCGAGCATCACAATGGATATCGAATATTTGAGAAGTAATGTTGGATTCATCTAATGGGAGTGGTAAGCAGAGTGATACTTTCTCGTTATTCTTGACTAATAGTGTAAACGTACATGTTTCTCCTGTTCCGCTATCCGTTAATGTAATAGTTACTTCTGCAGAGCACGTGGTCAATACAATAGCTGCTTGCGATCCGATAATGGGCAGCGGCAGCCGCTTTACAACCGTGACGCTGCATTCTCCCGAAACTGGCACTACATTGCAGCTCACAAGCACTTGCCTACCGCCAGCAATTGCTTGTTCTACGAAAGCTCTGCAGTCTTCCGGAATAGACTCTTCAATGACAAAATCACTCCGATTGACCACCCAATCGAACAGTTTGCTGACAGAAATACACTCTAAAGTACGAACAACGAGCGTCGTAACCGTAGCTGTAACAGGAGGCGTATTATCTGCCTGTGCAGTAGCGCTGTTGGTAACCGTCCCTTCTAACAAAGGAATGACCGTAATGACAATCGTCTGTTCTTGCTGCCCTTCTAATGTACCCAAGAAACAAGTGACGGTCTGCCCAGATACAGAACAGGTACCTCCTTCAGATTGAACACTGACAAATTCGACCGTAGGGGGAATGACATCATTTACGATTACATTCGTTAGAGGAAGCTCCCCTAAATTCGCGACACTGATTGTATATTGCAGCGGACTGCCGAGAAGTGCTGGGTTGCTTGAAGCTTGCTTCGAAATTGCGAGCGGCTGTAATACCGTAACGTCTGCAGTTGCTGTTTCAGAGTCTTCGACATTATCTGCGGTCACCACTGCTGTGTTCGTTAATGTTCCTACTATAGATACAATTGCTTCGATCGTAAGATTTGCACATGACCCAGGGGCAATGTTGCCGAACGACGCTGTTATCGTTTGCCCTACCTGCACAAATGTGCCTTCAGATACTTGGATGTCAGTGACATCAACGCCTGCAGGCAATGTATCCACTGCAACCACATTTGTTGCCACTGTCTCTCCCATGTTGCACACCGTCACTTGAAATGTGACTTCATTGCCAAGCGTTACTAGATCCGGTTCGGCAAGCTTCTCAATAGTTAAAAAAGCAGGAGGAAGCGCATTGACAGTCGTCTCAATTGTGGATGATACTGGAGGCGTCTGATCAGATGTCGCTGTAGCGGTGTTCGTTACGATGCCCGGAGCTGTAGGAATAACCGTAATCGTGATGATTTCAGACTGACCTGGAGCAAGGGCGCCAATTAATGCAGTTACCGTGCCAGCTACTTCAGTTACGGTTCCTTGTGTAGATTCAGCAGATACGAAGACGAGGCCAGGTGGTAGTACATCCACCACTTCTACTCCGGTTAATAAATCTGTAGTTTCATTAGACACTACGATCGTGTATACAAGCTCCTCACCGACAGTTGCGGGATCCGGTCCAGCGAACTTCGATATCAATAACTCAAGTATCGGTTGTTCGATAACTAGAGTTTCTGTTGTCGAGATTTGGGGTTCAGTCTGATCTGAAAAAGTCGTTGCTGTGTTCAAGACTGTACCTGTAACCGTTGGGATTACGACGATAAAAATGACCACTGTCTCTCCTGGGGCTAGTGAACCAATGTCATTCGTAATTGTCGTGCCGTCGAACGAAATCGTACCTTGATCCGATTCAGCAGATACAAAGGTGGTTCCTGCTGGCAGCGGATCATTCATGACGACGTTGGTTGCTGTGCTCCCCCCGATATTTGAGACAAATATAATATAGACGAGCTCCGAATTTACGGCGACGATGGGGGGAAAGTCCAATTTCTCAATTTCTAGAATTGGAGGCGGCAGTGGAATTACGGTATTGACTGCGGTTGAGGAAATGATGCCGGTCTGATTTGCTTGAGCTGAAGCAGTATTGGATATGAGACCAGCCGCTGTTGCCAGCACGGTAATATTGACGGTTACACTCTGACCAACAGGGATCGTCCCAATATCTACGGTAACCGTGCCAGCAGCAAACGATGCCGTACCTTGTGTGGTTTGCACGGATTGAAACGTTACACCAGCAGGGAGCGGGTCAGTAAGTACGGTGTTCACAAGCGGGGAATCTCCATCGTTGCTGACGACAATGGTATATACAATTTCTTCTCCAACAGTTACTGTATCCGGGAAGGAGTTCTTCTCTACCAGCAAGGTTGGCGGGATGTTGTCAATTTGAATCGCCAGCAAATTGACGGTATATCCGTCGCCATTCGTTCCGAATTGAAGGGCTGCTGAAGTTTGCCCATTCACAAGGCTGGAAGAAATGTCTACGTTGGCAATATCCCATCCTTGGCGATTACCTTCAATGATATTCGTCCCTGGCTGCCCAGGTATCGGATTGCGATCGCCGAATGTAGCAGTTGGATTGATATTCCCGTTATCATCATAGATTAACGACTGGAAAAAGTTATTCGTAAACCCTGCCGGCTGCGGGATCGTAGTAAGGTTGGCCAGAGTGGGTCCAAATCGTACGAAGTCACCCGTAATCCCAGCATCTCCTTCTTGTGCGCTAACGAGCAGTCGCCCGGTAATAGGCCCGAATGAAGGGGTTTGGAAGTTCCCAATCATCTCGTTAACTGGCGGAGATACCGATTGAATCGGCACGTTCCCGACATATAAATTCATGCTGCGGAATGGTAATGCAGGATTTACGTATACGACCCCGAGTGTCCAGCCGGCGAAGCTAGTCGTATTCGGATCCGGAACCAGTGTTCCAACGATTTTGCCAGCCCCGTAAGTGCCCGCACCGCCTCCAGCAACAAGCGCTGTTACGTTCGCAGAGCGAACATAGCCTAAATCGCCTTGAATATTAACCGCATAATTGAAGAATGTCTCTGGCTGGATATTGAACGTGCCTGTTGGTGTGCTGAATCTGACGGGGTCATTCAAGCGGGCTGATAAGTCTTCCCCGCCTGGCGTATTGATTAAATAGGTTCCACCCCATACTAATTCAGCGTATACAACCGTACTTCCCGGAGTGAGAACAAGCGAGTTTGTTGAAAAATTCATCATATATATATTCGTAGTTCCCCCGCCAGTCGCAGGACTGGACGGAACTGTGCCGCACACCGAGTTCGGATTATTGATAATAAAGGAGCCGATCGCATCAGCCGTACCCGGTGTGCAAGCAGGTGAAAATCTGGAGGCGCGGCTAATTCCGAGGGAGTTCCCGGTAAACGTAATCGCACCTCTCGTTATCGTACTGAAGCGCAATATGAATGACATTATCTACACATCCTTACAGCATACGTGATAGTATGATCATCATATTCTGTACAGGTGCCTTTAGTTCATTGACCTTATTTAGGCTTATCTACTCCTGCTCTATGAGAAAGTCATTTATCCTATCATTCACAGAAGCAATACATTTCAAATTGCTCAAGCTGATTTTTCTCGAAGCGCTGACTT
The DNA here is from genome assembly GCF_030363895.1 of Paenibacillus sp. S-12. Classification (NCBI taxonomy): domain Bacteria; kingdom Bacillati; phylum Bacillota; class Bacilli; order Caryophanales; family Paenibacillaceae; genus Paenibacillus; species Paenibacillus sp. S-12. The sequence goes on along the minus strand of NZ_JASIUF010000008.1, from coordinate 283,824 downwards.
CGCAAAAAACCTTCCAACTGATGATTGTTAGGGAATGATATCGATAATCGTTCAGGCTGTTTCTCCTCTACAAGCTTTGCCAGCATGCTTGTCGCAATTCCTTGGTGTCGATAACCGGCATCTACATATAGAAAACTAACCTTGCCAGAATCGCTCATACATACCGTTCCAATGATCATATCGTCCAGATAAGCGACAGCATAGGTATTATTTTCTGACCGCTTCATATAGTCCAAATCATTCTGCCAATTGATATGCTCGATGCGCAAGTTTTGTACGTAGTGTTCGAAGCTGTCAAATGCAATTGGTTTAATTACAAGCCCCTCAACCTTTCGTTCTGTCAAACGCAACGGTTGGTGCAGCGTATAGTAACGAAGGTCATATACTTTGCGGTAACCAAGCTTCTTATAAAATTGAATTGCCCTGTTGTTTCCGACAATAACCTCAAGGAATAATTGTTTACACTCGCATGCAAGCGCGTTCGCTTTATGCAGCTCGAACAATTTTGAGCTGACCCCAGTACCGCGATAATCAGGATGTACTGCAAGTGTACCGCACCGCATCGTCAGCACACCCTCATACCGTTTCAATCCGCCCAAAATTAACCCTATTGGCTTGTCCTCATCCATCGCAATATAGGAATATTCCAATTGGTTCCCCTCAGCGCCAAAGAAGCGTGATATGAACAAATCTTGCGAATGATCCATTTTCACGATGTAGTCAGAAAAACCAACTGTAAACGCTCTGTAAGCCAGAGAAATATCGACTTCTGAGCAATTGTGGTACGTTATCATTTACCATCATCCTCCAGATCAATTCTCTCGGGTGCTATCATACTCCACACAAAGAAAAGAAATCAACCGTAAGGCTGATTTCAATGTAAGGTAGTGGATACGGTTTTTGGCTTTCTTGCCGGAACTGAGTTCGGATTCGTATGCTTGAGAAGCAGCGCAATTTGTCCCGCATGCAGGCTCGTATGATATAGCAGCCGTCCAACCGCTTGCAGCGGTGTGATCGTACCCATAGGAGACTTCACGGGAACATGCCACGATTGTTCAGGCAGAGCACGCATTGCATGGCCAATATGCTCTTGCGATTCGCGGATTAACTGGAGCATTTCGAAAATGCTAGTATACGAGTTCGGGTCTCCCGCTGGGCCCCGACTTGTTCGAATTTCCATATTCATTGGCAATTCTTGACCAAAGTACCATTCCGCAAACAAATATTCCACTTCTGCATTGTGTCTGATCATGTAGCCAATCGTAGCATTGCCCACTCCGTAGCTTAATTCATCATCCGTTAATTCCTTCACCATATGATAGAATCGTTCCTGAATCGTCTCCCATATGACGGATACAGTATCATAAGTCATCGTCCTGGCCTCCTCTTATGTTGGGCTGATCTGATCAGCCTGTTGATGCCCGTCTCTAGCAACATGATCAAATCGCAAAGCTTCCAAATCAATATCATAGGCTTGACCAAAGCCTGCAACGTATCGTCCCTCTGTAGGCATCAGCTCAAATAATGAAAAATCAAGTCCCCTAAGCATTTGAATCATGCTTGCTCCAAATGATGTTTCGAATTGTGTGAAAATCGCATCTTCTGCTACACTCTCCAACTTCGAAGCCAAGCATGCAAACCGGGCACGCTGTCTCGCAAACATATTGTTGGTCTTAGATTCATCCTCAATCATCATAATATCGACACGAGGATTTGCCTCAAGATAACGATAATGCTGAGCAATTTTGCTTATGTAAATATACAGCTTGCCTTTCATTCTCACATAAGGAGCATATGAGACAAACGGACTTCCATCTTCTGCAATCGTACTGAGCGTTACGGATTGCACACTATCAATGAACTCCATATATCGACGCTTCATCTTTTCATTATCCTGCTGCTTCATTGACATTCCTCGCTTCCTTATTCCATTTATTCAACACATGTATTCGAGGATGTTCTCCATCTCGAGAATCCTGAATATCTGTATCTACTCCATATACACTTCTTATCAGTTCGGAAGTGAATACGGTTCGTGGTGTCCCGCACATACGAATCCCGCCTTCTTTTATCACACACACCCGATCACTATATGCACTGGCATGGTTCAAATCATGCAGCACCATGATGACCGTAAGCTTCAGCTCACGATTCAACGTGCGAACCAATTCCAGTACCTCTAGTTGGTGAGCAATATCAAGATAGGTTGTAGGCTCATCGAGCAAAAGCACCTTGGGACGCTGGGCCAAGGCCATTGCCAACCAGGCACGCTGCGCCTCTCCACCGGACAATGTCACTAATCTTCGTTCACGAAATAGAGTCATGCCTGTGAGCTCCATAGCCCAATGAATAATCTCCTTATCCTCCACATTGATTCGTTCATACCATTTCTTGTGCGGCATTCGCCCATACCCTACCAATTCCTCTACAGTCATATCCGCCGGACTCATATTCGATTGGCACAGCAAGCACATGATACGCGACAGTTGTTTTGAGTTGAATTGCTGTAATTCCTGATTTGCAATACAAATTCGGCCGCTCTCACAAGGAATAAGCCTCGTTATGGCCTTCAGTACGGTAGATTTGCCGGAACCGTTGGGGCCGATAATCGTGAGAACCTCCCCCTCGTTTACATCTAGTGTAAAATCACGAATGATCTTCTTTTCCCCATACCTAATGTTTAAAGACGACACTTGCAGCATCAGTCAGGCATCCCCTTTCCGCATCAAATATAAGAAGTACGGACCGCCAACCATGGCCATAACAATACCCGCAGGAATCTCTATCGGGCTGAAGATTGTCCGTCCAATGGTATCTGCCACGAGCAGCACCATCGAACCGAGAAACAGGCTAAGCGGAAGACGATAGCGATAGTCAGATCCGATAAGAATTCTAGCAATGTGCGGTACGAGAAGCCCAACGAAACCGACAAGCCCAACCGTGGACACTGATATCGCAGCCAAGTATATGGCAACAAAAGATAGGATGATCCGAATATGAGTCAAATTCAGTCCTAAATTATGCGCTACCTGTTCACCCAATCGCAAGATGTTCGCATGTCGTATGCAAAGCAGTGCTGCTGCCCATCCGACTATGGAGTATGGCAAAATGACGAGCACATCCGCCATTCCGGTGCTCGATAGGCTGCCGTTCAGCCATTGCAAGGCAGATGGAAGACGATCACTGTACATCATAGACAGCAGGCCAATCATTCCCCCGAAGACAGCATTTACAGCAACCCCTGACAAAATGATCCGTACCGGAGTTAATCCAAAATGCTTTTTCCAAGCTAGCCCATACACCATTAACGCCGCGATACTGCCCCCAATGATAGCGGCAACTGGAACCATCGAATAATAGCCTGGCATCGCCAGCATGATGAACAATACTGTAACAGCCGCACCGCTTGATACTCCAGTCAACCCTGGATCCGCAAGTGGATTGAGGACTACCGCCTGCATTAATGCACCTGAAGCTGCCAAATTAGCCCCTATAAATAAAGCCATCAGTACTCTTGGTATTCGAATGTCCCACAATATCGTATTGGAAACGTCATTTCCGGCTCCAAATACGGCATCTATTGTCTCCTTAGGACTGAACTGTACGCTTCCAATTCCGATGGACAGTAATGTCAGAATGGCAAGCAATATAACAGCTAAGAGGAGAAGAATGGATTTATAACTTGATGTTTTCTTCTTCACGCAGCTGAAACCCCTTATTTATCAAATAGAATGTGCGCCATATCTTTATATGCTGCTGGAGCCTTCACAATAGACGCAATACCATACAGTTGAGGATCCAGAGCCTTCATTTTTCCGTTTTTAAAGGCGTTCATTTTCTCCCATGCTCCATTCTTCTTCACATCATCCTCGAACTTCTTGGCAATTGCATCCGGATCACCGTGTGCAACCAATAAAATAACGTCAGGATTGGCCGCAATTACACTTTCCATATTGATTGGTACATAGTCTTCTGCTTTCTTCATGAATTCAGACAGCACATTCGTCGCACCCAAATTGCGAGCAATGCTTCCAGCAAATGTATTGTCATTCATGAGCATTAATGATTCAGCAGAACCGAATAGTATCATGACTTTCGGTGCAGGCTTGCCCTTCACCGAAGCAAGTATCGCTTGTTCCTCACGGTGAATCTTCTCCAAATAGGCTTCTGCCTTATTCTCGTGTCCAAACACACGTCCAAGTACGGTTGTGCTTAGCTTCAATTGCTCTAAGGAATCCGCAGGCAAGTAGGCAGTTGGAATTGATGCTGGCTTCAACTTTTTTTCTATGCTGTCCTTAATCGACATTGGTCCTACGATAATATCCGGTTGCAGTTTAGCGATTTGCTCCAAATCAGGCTGGTGAGAGGAACCGATGCGCGGAACATGTTCGAATGCTTCTGGGAGCTTGCTGCTAGATTTAGGGACTCCTGCTGGAACAACACCTATTTCATGCAAGATTTCGGTAATAGACACGGATAAAGTCACAATCTTCTCTGGCTTCTTCGTGCCGAATTGCTGCATTAGCTTCCCTACTTCTCCATGATCCCCTTTTTCCTCAGCTAGGCTATTCGTATCTTGTGATGAACTTGCGGGAGATTCGGCCGCTGGGTTCGGACTTGATGCGGGAGATGCCCCGTTCGAGTTGCCGCAAGCAGCAAGCACAATGACCATTAGGGCAATGACCCCGTACTGTATAGCTTTCATTGATTATGTATACCTCCTTGATAACTCAATATATGAGAATGATTATCACATTTATGATAACGATTCTCATTATAAAGATATTGATTATCATTATCAACTACATTTTTAATCTTATTCTCATCTGTTTATCATAAAGCTCTGTTTTTCCTGTTGTAATGCTGGTTTGCAGATTTCGCAGAAGATTATGGGTGGAATTTGGTGTGCTATGCTAGTCCCAGTCATTCGGCTAATACTATTTTCTCATCCATAAGGAGGATACTATGAACAAATTAATGACAACAAGAATTGGAAAAACATTGCTGAGTATCGGGATTTGCTCAACGGTCGCCTTATCGGGGAGCATTCTGAGCGACGCTACCGTTATGAAGGCAGAAGCCGCATACTCTACTTCAGTAGCGAATAAAGTAATCCAAACAGGGAAAAAATATATAGGCACTCCTTATGTATTTGGTGCAAAGACTGGAAGAACAACTGCGTTTGATTGCTCTTCCTTTACCCAATATATTTTCAAGAAAAACGGTATAAAACTGCCTCGTTCTTCAAGACAACAATCCAAGGTTGGCACAAAGGTTTCTAAAACTAAATTGCTTCCTGGCGACCTTATTTTCTCGGATACAAATCGTGACGGTGTCATAAATCACGTATCTGTATATATGGGCAACAACAAAGTCATCCACACCTATAAAAAGGGTGTAGGTGTAACGATCTCGAACTTCAAAGGCAGCGCTTGGGACAAAACTTTTGTTACGGCTAGACGTGTTATTCGATAAGAACATTCTTTAAAGCAATATGCCGCCAGCTCTGATCTGACACCGTGCGTCATACAACAATTTGTTGTACAATAAAGGAAACTCTACCTGACGTACGGGACAAGCCTAACCCAACAGCCTATATTCAGCTTGGCTGCATATGTGTGACCGTCCTAGGCTAATGTGAACGCGTCAAGTTCTGTTTCTATTGTAGCCTCAACAGATGGATGGAAACATCTACTCCGTTGAGAGCTCCATCCCACTTACAGGAAGGAGAATCTTCAATGAACAAAGAACAACTGGAACGAATTCATACGGGAAAGGGTTTTATTGCAGCATTAGATCAGAGCGGCGGAAGCACGCCAAAGGCATTACTGCAGTATGGCATTACAGAGGATCGTTACTCCAATGACGAAGAAATGTTCGAGCTCGTTCACGAGATGAGAACACGGATCATTACGAGCTCGGCATTTGATTCGAAGTATATTTTGGGGGCCATCTTATTCGAGAATACGATGGATCGGACGATCGAAGGTCAATTTACCGCAGACTACTTGTGGGAAAAGAAAGGCATCGTTCCTTTCTTGAAGGTCGATAAAGGTTTGGCTGATCTTGAACAGGGCGTTCAATTAATGAAGCCTATGCCTGAGCTTGACGACCTATTAAAGCGAGCAGTTGACAAACATATTTTCGGGACAAAGATGCGCTCGGTCATTAAAGAAGCGAACGAAGTAGGAATACGTAAAGTCGTCGAGCAGCAGTTCGAAGTCGGCAAACAAATCTGGTCGATGGGTCTTGTACCTATAATTGAACCAGAAGTCGATATCTATAGCCCTGATAAACAGCAATCCGAGCAAATCTTGAAGAATGAGCTTCTTAAGCAATTGGCGGCGCTTGATCAAGATGTAAAAGTAATGCTCAAGCTGTCCATCCCTACAGCAGATGATTTCTATCGTGAATTGATTGAAGATCCGCATGTTCTCCGCGTTGTGGCATTGTCAGGCGGTTACGATCAAGGAGAAGCAAATGAGAGATTGGCTCGCAACCATGGTTTAATTGCCAGTTTCTCACGCGCCTTGTCCGTTGGATTGACTGCGCAGCAGACATCGGAGCAATTCGATGAGACATTGTCCCGCTCCATCCAATCGATTTACGAAGCTTCCATCAGTTAATCGATATGCACGGCAGCGATTTAGTAATGGCCAGCCTTTACAAAAATGAATCAGAACTCCCGCGGATTCTGGAATTCGCGGGAGTTTTTGCATGCCTGTATATATGTTCTTTGATTAGCATTCTAGTTGATTACTGACAAGGAAAGCTTCTATCGTGGGGCTGCCTATACGATAGGCAAGACAAATAGGTCGACTGGTATCCTGTAAGAGCGGTTTATGGAGCATTTGCTCGTAAGACTGGAACAGCAGCTTCGGCCCGATCGTAACTCCTATTCCTTGCGATGCCATATTGATAATCGTGTCACAATGCAATACTTCCATTAGCACATTAGGCGTCACATTATGATCGGTCAAGCACGCAAGCACTTGCCGTTGATAGGAAGCCCTTGGCATGATGAAATCGATACCCTCTAATTGCTTTATATCGAGCACTTCCAACTGTGCGAATGGATGATTGTGAGGCATACCAACTACCAGTTCATCCTCATGAATGAGAATTTTGTGCAGGTGACCTTTCTCTTCCGTATTCATTACAAACCCGATATCCACCGTTCCATTTGTAAGCCAAGTAAGAATTTCATCATAGGTACCTTCAAAAAGAACGACCTTGACACGGGGATGATTTGTTTTAAGTTGTGCGATCATAGGCGGAAGTAATTGAGATGCAGCACTTGTAAAGGCGCCAATCTTTAATGTCCCCTCTAGTTGATGATTCTCCACTGATATTTCCTCACGGATAATTGCTTCGCTGCGCAGGATCTGCATCATGTGCGGAATGAGACGATCTGCCAGTACAGTCGTGCTTATCTTCGCTTGCTTGCTTCGATTCAGAAGCGCATAACCGATCTCCTTCTCCAAACTTGCAATTGCATGGCTGACAGCAGATTGTGTCATATTGAGCTGTTCAGCAGCCTTCGTAAAATTCCCCTGCTCTACTACCTTCATGAATACTTCATAGCGTGCTATCGTCATGAAATGTCCTCATACCTTCCATGCAAAACATTAATTTCACTAATATAAGTATACTCGTTACAATAGGCATTGAACAGCTCATTGCGCAAAAATGTAGATCATATAAAGGTTGGTGCTGAAATGAAAAAAATAACATTACTATTATTCGGCATGTTTGCCTTAGGCGTCGATGCCTATGTCATGGCTGGAATATTGCCGCTTATTGCGGCAGATTTCGGCGTATCGATTGGAACAGCAGGGCAATCGGTAAGCGCGTTTACGTTGTGTTATGCAATCGCGGCTCCCCTATTCGCCGCCATGATGAGCCGAACGAACACAAAGCATATTCTAATCGCTGCACTATCGATGTTCACCCTTGCTAATATGATGACTGCAGTTACGCAGAATTTCGCCATTTTCCTCCTATCTAGAGGAATTGCAGGAATCGGAGCCGGGCTCTATTCGCCATTAGCATCCTCTGCGGCAGTTCACCTCGCTTCCGAGCAGCATCGCGGCAGAGCTCTAAGTTTGATCTTATTTGGCATGAGTGCCGGTACGGTAATCGGTGTGCCGCTTGGGATTTATATTTCTTCCCTGCATAACTGGAGATTGACAATGTGGTCAATTGTATGTGTTGGTCTTATTGGCATCATTGCAATCGCAAGCCGGTTTCCAGAAATACGGAGCAACAGCTTGCCGACATTGAGCGATAGATTGTCGATGTTCAAAAATAAACAGATTACGCTTGTAATGCTCGTTACGGCAATTTTAAGTTTTTGCAGTCTAGGGCTGTATACGTATTTGGATCAGATCATCTCTGCATTCGAATATGAGCATTCGATTTGGTTCATTTGGTTGTGGGGGCTTGGCGGGATCGCCGGCAGCTTCTTCATCGGGTCGATCATGGATCGATATAAGCGTCCGAGAACAATTATGCTTGTTCTTATCATGCTGTTAATGCTGTCGATGATGTTCATGGATATGGTTCATCCATATGCGGCTGGTCTCGGTTTCTTGCTCATGCTGTGGGGAGCTTCGGGGTGGGCCTCCATTGCAACCCAGCAAAAAACACTGGTTGAAATCAGCCCTCGACACGCGACAATTTCTATCGCCTTGCTTAGTTCGATTAACTATTTAGCAGGATCTATCGGTACAATGTCCTTCGGTGCCTTGCTTGAGCGGAATGAAAATCCTGCCAATCTCCCCTATTTTACAGGTGCGGTTCTTGTTGGAGGTTTATTCCTTCAATGCTTTTTCATGTACAAAACAGGCGCCCGTGAAGCTAGCGTTCAATCATAATCCACCATTAAAATTAAGAAGGAAGACCTTCGCGATGAAGGCCTTCCTCTTTTCATTTATTCCGATATGCTTGGTGCATTCGCCTCTTGGTGCGGCTTGCCTGCAATACGACTTCCGCTTTCCTTGCCATGAACCGGTACAGCGCCAAATGCCACCCACGACCACGGAGTTGCACGCGATATGATATATACGATGAACCAAGTGCCGAATAACGCGAATATCCAGCCACCTGCAATATACAGTGCATACTCGATTGTATTTCCTTTTACACCTATCTTTCGATAAATAGCGAGCAGCAAAGGATGCAGCAAATAGATACCGAAAGAACAAACTCCCAACGAGGTCGCCCAGGAAGATATTTTTCTCCCACAGCAGTAATATAGTACATATGAGATTTGAATAAGAATAATGCACGACAGTATCGAATGTACATACCAGACGAGCTCATACCACAACGTGTTGACGAATATCTTGCTCACATTCGCGCGGTAAAAGATGTATGCATGATAAATTCCGAGCATGATCCACGCACCCCATAAAACAATCCAGCCCAACAATTGCTTATATCCATTAGTGAAGCGAACGAGCCAATTACGGAGCGATTCGTATTGCAAGGCAATCCATGCCCCCAATATGAAGTAAGACAAATATGAGATTGCCAGATTTCCTCTTGGAATTTGCCAACCGTATTTATTGCCGATAATAAATCCCCATTGCAGCAATGCTGCGGCCAAGAACAGAATTGGGACGGCCTGGCGCATCTTTTGGATTATGGCTAACAAAAGTGGAAACAGTACATAGAACTGCACGATAATAATAATATAATACAGATGCGTATATGCCCTTCCACTCAGTAGATCTCTCACAAAATCATAAGCAACCGACCACGATAAATGGAATAGCACACCATTACGATAAAGCTGCAAGACAAAGTATAATACAGAAAAAACAAGGTATGGCACTAAAATGTAAAGTAATCGTTTCCGGTAAAATTGGCGGATGACACCGCCGCTTAACGTTTTGTCCATATAATTATAAAACAATACGAAACCACTTAAGAAAATAAATACGGGTACTGCAAACTTACTAATGATATTCACTACTAAATAAAGTGGATATGAACGAGTGCCTATCGTTAATGCTACCGCTTCCGATGTCGCATGTATCGCCAGAACCGCCATGATTGCAAGTGCCCGATAAGCATCGAGCTCTTGTATTCTTTCCTTCAATGTCACGCATTTCAACTCCTCAATGAGTATGATTACAATGCGAAAAGTGCATTTCACCGTATATGACGATGCGAATTCCGAAAATGTGACATTAAAATCAAAAAAATTGTGAATATTATTGGTTGGTAAGTGATATAATTAGCAAACAATAGAATGGTATATTGCAAACATAGGAGCATTTGAAGCAACGACGGGGATACTTTATTAACCACGATTTCCATAAATATAATACATAACCTTTTTCTTCCTTGCAACAACAACTTTTCTGGCTGTACTTCATTTGAGTCGTCAGCAATATGGAATCAGCAAAAAAGTACAATACTAGACGTAAAAAAGATCGAGTGCGAGAACTTTCGTTAAATAGACTAAACTAAGAAGAGGATATTATGTTCAATATATGAGCATGTATCCTCTTTTCTTATACATATTAGATTAGTTATACAGATACTGAAAATACAGTTCAATATGTATATAATATTCAGAAAATATCCAGAAAATAGAGCATACTTAGGCGGAGGACGTATCCCATAGCGGGAGACGTAGTGAGGTCTTTAACCGAGCGCAGTTACTAGAAATGGTCATATACCGACTACATCTGTACTTTGGCTATCCGTGTATGACCGTTGCTTTGAAACGCGAAGGGATTCATGTTAACCATAAGCGTGTTTATCGGATTATTAAGTAACTTGGTATTCGCTCTGTCATTCGAAAGAAACGTCGTTATTCTGGCAAGCAGGTATCTGTTGTTCATCCGAATCGACTTGAACGAAAGTTTTATGTAGAAGCCTCTCTGCGTAAATTAGTAACCGACATTACCTATATTCGGGTAGGAGATCGCTTTGTATATCAATCCGCGATACAGGATCTCTTCAATAACGAGATTATGGCTAAGCAATTATCTGATCGTGATCTCGCACTCGTTACGAAGACTTTGGACATCCTTAGCGAGAAGACGGATCTCAATGGTGTTCTCCTGCATTCTGACCAAGGATTTCAATATACATCAAAGCCTTTTAACAACAAGCTCACGAAGCTTGGAATACTAGGCAGTCATTCTAGACGTGGAAACTGCTTTGACAATGCATGCATTGAATCGTTCTTTTCACATCTTAAAACAGAAAAGATTTATCTAACTCATTTGCAAACGATGTCTGACTTAGAGCAAGCTATTTAAGAACATGTTTCCTTCTACAACCATGAACGCTTCCAAAAGAAATTAAACGACCGCTCCCCGGTAGAATATCGGGAAACGGTCGCAGCATAAAGGCGTCTCTTTTTTTGTGTTTATTTGACAGAGTTATGACCACCCTTTGTTTACCCCTTATTTTGTTAACATAACTTAGAAAGCTAGTAAGAGGTCTACTTTCTCGCATTCGTTGTAGTCAACAGTAAAACACCGATAATACAGACTATAAAGCAACCGGCCCTTGCCAAGCCTCGGTTCCGACCACCCACATAACATTTACACGACCCTGATTATCTACGACGAACAAGTCGATCTGGTTTCCTGCCTGTCGTTCAGTTGCTAAAGATGCACCTGGGAGGGCGAAGTCCTGACCGGTCAGGGCGACCGGTCCTTGCCAAGCCCCGGTTCCGACCACCCACATGACATTTATACGCCCCTGACTATCCACGAAGAACAAATCAATCTGGTTCATTGTCTGTCGTTCTGTTGCAAAAACTCCATCAAAGGCGACTGAACCAGTCAGAGCGACCGGCCCTTGCCAAGCTCCGGTTCCGACCACCCACATGACATTTACGCGACCAAAATTATCCGCGACAAACAGGTCAATCTGGTGGGGCGTTTGTCGTTCAGTTGCTAAATGTGCACCAGGTTTAGTGAAGTTCGGACCGGTCAAGGCGATCGGCGGATGCCAAGGCTCAGTTCCAACCACCCACATAACATTTACGCGACCCTGATTATCCACGACGAACAGGTCGATCTGATCGGCCGTCTGTCGTTCTGTTGCTAAATGTGCACCAGGTTTAGTGAAGTTCGGACCAGTCAAGGCGACCGGTGCATGCCAAGGCTCGGTTCCGACCACCCACATAACATTTACGCGACCCTGATTATCTACGACGAACAGGTCAATCTGGTTCATTGTCTGTCGTTCTGTTGCTAAAGCTGCGCCAGGTGGGGCGAAGTTCGGACCAGTCAGGGCGACTGGTGGATGCCAAGGCCCGGTTCCGACCACCCACATAACGTTTACGCGACCCTGATTATCTACGACGAACAGGTCGATCTGATCGGCCGTCTGTCGTTCGGTTGCTAAAGCTGCGCCAGGTGGAGCGAAGTTCGGACCGGTCAAAGTAACCGGCCCTTGCCAAGCCCCAGTTCCGACTACCCACATGACATTTACGCGGCCTTGATCGTCTACGTAGAAAATATCAATCTGGTCTTCAGTCTGTCGTTCTGTTGCTAAAGATGACCCAGGATAGGCAGTCGTAACTGGACGATTCCTGACACTACCGTTTACCTGATATCTTGAAGAACCGTCATATCCAAATAGAGATGGAACAGAATATGGCGATGATGGGTACCAAGTTGGATATGGATAAAAAGGTAGCTGGCTGTATAATGGTCTTCTCAAAGTTTCCCCCTCCTTTTTTTCTAAAATATATTATTCCTGGTTCCATGTTATGGTTAGTTGTCCCGTATTTAAATTATATTTCCAGTCAGGATCGTGGACTGTCACACAAAACTAGACCAATTTTCTGTAATCAACTGGGCTCATATAGCCTAGTGTTCCGTGAAATCGGTGTTTATTGTACCAGTTCACATAATCATTTAACTCCAATTTCAGATGCTGAAGGCTATGAAAATTCATTTGGTTAATGAACTCCGTTTTCATGATTTTAAATGTGGCTTGTAGCAACGGCATTGTCGTAAGGACAACCTTTCATGCTTGACCGATTAGGAACTCAGTCAACGTTTCATCGATCAGCTTGTTCTTAAATTCACTGCCTCGATCGGTATGGAATAATTGAATCAGACGTAGATCACCTTGTTCGAAGCAAATGTCCGTGCTACTCTACTAGTGCAGCATCTTGGTTAGATCCCACACTGGAATAATTTCGATTAAAGAGATCGACAAACATACAGATGTAGTGCACTCTGTTTTTGACTTTGACATAGGTTAGGTCGCTGACTACAACGCGTTTAGCTTCATATTGCTGGAATTGACGATTCAATTTACTTGCTTGCTGGGACTCATCACCCTTACTTTACGGAATACAAAAAGAATCTATTTTGAAAAAAGATTAATCAAAATAGATTCTTTTCCATTAGATTTAAGATTGGTTTTTATAAAAATGTCCTATCCTTATTATTCTCCTTTTTTTAGAGAAATGGATCGAATCACAGGCAAAATAACCCATCCTATAATTAATAATGTTACTTAAGACACGTCTTGTAGGAGGAGTGGCAGGGTTGCTGTTATAGACCGCAAAGTATGAACAAATAAAATTATAAAAAGTATACCGTAGACTTTTTATAATGTTTATGGTAGTCATTTTGGCAATTATTTTTGGTAAGATTGTATGCCATTGATACTGAGCACCTTAATTCAGATTAAATAAGTTGCAAAAATTATGGTTTTTGGTAACTAATTTACTTATTTTATATGATTTAAAGAATTTACTTTGCGATTCATAGTAAGAACCATGCCATTCCCCCTTTCGTACAAACAAAATATTCCATACATAAGCAATATTAAATTATAGAATTTTTCCAGGAAATCAAAACATTTTTATATTCAGTTTATATATCTTCTTTTATTAATAAAAATATCTCCCTAGATAAGTAAAAATCCAAAGGGATAAAACGGTACGACTTTATTTCAAAGCTACAGCCCCTAACATATTATATATGTCTAAAATGTTAGGGACAGTGTTTTAATACCATTAAATTAGGTCTTGATGGTCTTGATAAATTATTTTTCCTTCACTCGATCTTTCAGCTTGATCTCTTTTTCATTCATTTATTGATCTTGCTTGGCTTTTTCCCGTGACCGATCCAACATTTCTTGCCCCTTGAGTTGAAGCTCAGCAACTGCCTCATCCAGCGTTTTCTCTTGGTCAATCAAGGATTTCAGCACATCCGACAGTAAAACATCAAACTCAGAATGAAAACCCGCCGGAATACTCTTTTTATCAGACACTCCACTGGCCTGCATTGGCTTTAACAGATAGAACGCATCCGTTTCCCGCCCTCTAAAATCCTTGAAATAGTCTGACCGCGTGGGGAGCGTATCGTTCATTGCCTTCCCAGCAACCTGCGCCATTTCCGGCCCGTTCACGAACTTGACGAATTCCCAAGCCGCCCGCTTGTTCGGAGAATCCGCAGATATGGCATAGATCTCTGATAATTTCACGTAAGCTGATTCATCGGGCTTAGCAGGATTAACAGGCGCGGCCGCGATGCCCCAGTCGATCTCCGGTGTCTTCGAATAGTAGGGAATATCCCGCAAAAAGGAAGCAAACCACGGTGCTTGAATCGTCATTGCAGCTTGACCTATGTAGAACAACTCGTTCGATCGGCTGTATTGTTTCAAGTAGTCTCTATGTTTCTCAAAGTCGCTATCGTCGTATCCATCAAGCTGTTCGCCCTCCTTCATCGGGGGAGGCGCATAGGCTGCATGATTGCGGACGGCATCTGCCGTCATCTTCATCGCTTCCTTCCAACCATCCGAATCGATCAACAGCTTGCTTGATTTCTCGTCAACAAGCTTTAGTCCCGATGCAGCGGCGATATCATACATCAAACTTGCTGGCCCTTTCGTTTGATACAAGCCAAACACTTGCTTCTTTCCTGATTCGACGCTCGCAAATCTCTCTGCCAGATCAAGAAGCTCCTTCCACGTCATTTTCCCGTTAGGCGGCTCGATTTGATACTTCTTGAACAAATTGCGATTATAATAGATGACATTTGTCTCAAAGGATGGAGTAAGCCCGTACAACTTTCCGTTCCCTTTTGCCCGCAGCCTATCGATAAGTCCAGGCATGAATCCGTCCAGCTTGTATTGATCCTGGCTAATGGCCGGCTCTATGTCATACAACCTCCCTTCTTGAGCGAAGGTCTCAAACATACTTTCATTCAAAAACAGCACGTCCGGCTTATACTTATCAAGGAGCTTCTTTTTTTCTTCATTCCAATCGAATGATTCCTCTTTGTCGGCACCGCCGAACATCTCCTCCTGACTAATAACCTCGACGTCAATATCAGGGCTCATCATTTTGAAGAAGTTCCCATAATCCTGATAGAATGCATCTTCACTTTTATAGACGACCCTGATCTTCCCCTTGCCATCTTTAAGTGGCGCTAGTTCTGACCGCTCTCCGAAACAGCCGCTTATAAGTGATATCATTGTCAGCAGTACTATACAAATCTTCCACTTTTTTAGCACGTATTTCACACTCTCCCTAGTCTATGTTATAAACAATATCACTCAATCTATTAGATGTTCTTATTGCCCCATAGTGCTCTCGCTTCCCTCAGGATTTGAGAGATCGAACGGCTCACCGGGCTTTACATTTACGAGCGTCATGCATGACGTGCCCCTTAACCATCTTGAGTTATGAACTGCCTGTTGGCTTCTTTTTCGACTTTTCACGCAGCTGCACCAGTGCGTCCTGCGCTTTAATTTCCAATGCGGCAGCCGCTTCGTCCACAGATTTCTTATTATCAATGACGGCCTGAAGTTCTTCCATCAGCGTTTTATTAAACACTCGATAGAATTCAAATCTGGAAACATTCCCCCACATGTTATTGCCTTCCTTGGCCTTCAGCATATAGAACGCTTCCATGCTCTTCCCCTTAAATTCCTTCAAGTAACCAGTTCGTGTTGGCAATTTGCCATCCATTGTACGCGAACGGGCATGCGCCATCTCCGGTCCGCTCGCAAACTTGACGAATTCCCAGGCCGCCCGCTTATTCTGTGAGTTGGCTGAAACCGCGAAGAGCTCGTCAAAATACACGCCTGTTGATTCCTCCCCAGGTTCAATTGGGACAGTGACAATCTCCCAATCAACAGGCTCCTGATATTTATAGCCCCATGAAGTCGGAGGCCCAGATATTGTCATTGCAGCCACGCCATCGTAAAAGTCATTTTGTGAGGAGTACAGTTGACTCTCAGGACGGAAATAAACCGCATTGTTGCGTACGGCATCCGTCGCCAACCTCATTGCTTGTTTCCAGCCATCCGAATTGAAGAATACCTTCTCTCCTGTCGGATCGATCAGCTTTAAGCCGGCGGTATCGGCGATGTCATACATCAGTTCACCAATATTGCCATAGGTATGGTAAAAGCCATGCACCGGACGGCCTCCATTCTTGACGGTAGAGAATCTGGCAGCCAAATTGAATACCTCTTGCCAAGTCATCTTGTTCGTAGGCGGATCGATCTGATTCTCCGCGAACAATTTCGTGTTATAATACAGTGCCTTCATTCTCACATATGGAGCCAGCCCATATAGCTTGCCGTCACCTAAACTTTTGATCGTATCGATGAGCCCCGGCATGTAGCCCTCGATATCATAACCGTCCTGGCTTATCACTTCATCTAGACCATAGAGCCTGCCGTCAGTTGCGAATTGCTTGAACGTAGTGTCGTTCAGCATGTATACATCCGCCTCCGAATTCTCGAGCAGTTTCTTAACTTCCGCTTCCCAAGCTTCCGCGCTAATCATCTTCCCGAGATTTTTGAGCACTTGAACCTGTGGGATGACTTCGACTTCAATCTGCGGGTACTTCATATTAAAGTACTTTCCGTAATCGCGGTAGAATGCATCCTCATCCTGGTAGAGCACTTTGATTTTACTTGGCTGCAAAGGCTCCAGCACTTCCTTCTTGCCGAAGCAGCCGCTTATCAGAGAAATGACCGTCAGCATCAGTATTGCTATTTTCCATCTATTATGCATATCTTTCTAGCTCTCCTTCTTTGTTTAAGCGCAGTTCACAATGAACCCTGATTTTTTCTATTGTAAAATTCAAATCCTTTAACATCCGGCTGTCCAGCATATATACATCTGCGTTCGCTTCTTCGAGCAGCTTCTTTACTTCCGCCTTACGAAGCTTCTTTATTTCTTCTTCAAGGCTTCTTCTCCTCTGCTTTACGCGCTTTTAGGAGTACCTCTTGCCCCTTGATCTCCAGCTCGGCTAACGCCTCGTCCACTGACTTCTTATTATCAATAACGGCTTATCGAACAATCGGAAGAAGACATCTGGAACATGCTCATTCATCCATACCGTGTTCCCCTGCTTGACCTTCAGCAGATAGAAGGCTTCCGTGCTCTTGCCGTCGATCTCCTTTGCATAGCCGGTACGCGAAAGGAGTGAGCCGTTTATTGTTCTTGAACGAGATAGGGCCATTTCCTCTCCATTCACGAACTTGACGAATTCCCAGGCTACACGTTTATTCGGCGAGTCGGCTGCAATTGCAGCGATTTCGAAAAGAGAAATGGATTGCGATGGCTCCGCAGGATCAATCGGCACCGTGACCGCGCCCCAATCTATCGGCTTTTCTCCCTCCACATAAGTAGGTCGCTGCTTCAATTCCATCATTACGAAAGCATCCGCAACCATCATTGCGGCTTTCCCTTTGAAAAAGTAGCTTTTTTGTGTATACATTTGGCTCTCAGGATGGAAATAGACCGATTTATTGCGTACCGCACCCACTGCCAGCTTCATTGCATCTTTCCAGCCATCCGAATTCAGAAGTACCTTCTCTCCCTTCGGATTAAACAGCCTCAAGCCGGAAGTATCAGCGATTTGATACATCAGCCTGCCCGGGTCTCCCACAATTTCATACAAGCCGTGCACTTTATTGTCGCCCGCACCGACATTAGAAAATCTCGCGGCCAAATCAAATAGTTCCTGCCAGGTCATGTTGTTCCTCGGTGGTTCGATTTGATGCTCCTTAAATAAGGCCTTGTTATAATATAGAACCTGCCTGTTGAAGGATGGAGCCAGTCCGTACAGCTTCCCGTTGCCCAAACTTTTGATCTTGTCCAGCAATCCTGGCATAAAGCCATCGACATCATACTCATCCTGGCGAATCGCGTCCTCCAAATCGTACAGCTTTCCATCCTGGGCAAAGATCTTAAATACATAATCGTCCAGTAGAAATACATCTGCGCCAGAGCTCTCCAGCAGCTTCTTTTTTTCTACAAAATAGTCATCCGCATTAATGATTTTCCCAAGCTTTTTAAGCAGCTGCATCTCGGGAATGACCTCGACCTCAATTTGCGGATATTTCATATGAAAATACTTTCCGTAATCGCGGTAAAATGCATCCTCATCCTGATAGACTACCTTGAGTTTGCTTGGCTGCAGCGGTTCCAGCACTTCCTTCTTCCCGAAGCATCCACTCATTAAGGAGACGATCGTTAGCAGCAGAATCGCTATTTTCCATTTGTGATGTATATTTCCTCACCCTTTTCCTTACTTAAGAGTTTCCTTTTGTCTTCTGTTTTGATTCTTCTTGCAATTTGAGCAATAGCTCCTGCCCCTTTATCTCCAAGGCGGCAGCCGCTTCATCTACTGACTTCTTATTATCGATAACGGCCTGAAGCTCTCCCTCCAGCGTCTTATTGAACATCCCGAAGAAGGGAAATGGGACATACTCATTCATCCAAACGCTATTGTGCTGGGCCTTCAGCATATAGAACGGTTCCATGCTCTTGCCCTTGAATTCCTTCAAATAACCGGTACGTGAAGGTAAACTTCCGGTCATCGTGCGTGAACGGGCATGAGCCATTTCCGATCCGCTCGTAAACTTGACGAATTCCCAGGCGGCGCGCTTGTTGACAGAATTCGCAGAAACCGCAAAAAGGGAATTAAAGGAAACGTTCGTCGATTCCACCCCCGGCTCAATTGGGACAGTGACGACCTCCCAATCTACCGGCTCTCCCTCGTTAAATCTAACAACAAATGTGGCGGGAGGGCCGGAAACGGTCATCGCAGCCACACCATCATCAAAGAAGTCGTTTTTTGACGAATACATCTGATCTTCTGGACGGAAATGAACCGCATTGTTGCGTACAGCATCCACAGCCATTTTCATTGCTTTTTTCCAGCCATCCGAATTGATGAGCACCTTCTCCCCCTTCGGATCGAACAGCTTTAAGCCGGAAGTATCAGCGATATCCATCATCAACATGCCTGCATGGCCATACGAAAAGTACAAGCCATGCACAGGACGGCTTCCATTTTTCACATTAGAAAATCTCGCTGCTAGTTGCAGCACTTCTTCCCAGGTCATCTTGTTCGTCGGCGGTTCGATTTGATTTTCCTTGAACAATTTAGTGTTATAGTACAGGGCTCCAACGCTTACTTGGGGAGCCAGCCCATACAGCTTGCCGTTGCCCAGGTTCTTTATCGAATCGATAAGCCCCGGCATGAACTCCTCGATATTATAGCCGTCCTGCCGGATAGCTTCTTCAATGTCATAGAGTTTGCCGTCGGCGGCGAATTCCTTGAACATCCTGCTGTCCAGCATATATACATCTGCGTCCGCTTCTTCGAGCAGCTTCTTTACTTCCGCCTCGTATTCATCCGCGCGAATCATCTTTCCGAGATTTTTGAGCACCTGAACCTGCGGAATGACTTCAACCTCAATCTGCGGATATTTCATATGGAAGTACTTTCCGTAATCGCGGTAAAATGCGTCCTCATCTTGATAGACCAGCTTGATCTTGCTTGGCTTAATCGGTTCCAGCACTTCCTTCTTCCCAATACAGCCGCCGATGAGAGACATGACCAATAAAAGTAGAACTGCTATTCTCCAATTTTTGCGCATGCTTCTTCTCCATCTCTGTTCTTTTTCCCCGGGGTTGAAACACTTCTCACATTTACTCTCTTAGAAGCTCTCCTAATATATAACAATCCTCGCGATGTGAAATGTGACACATTGTAAAATTAAATGAAACAGAGACCGTCAACTGATCGACGAACCATATACTTGACGTAAGTCAGTTGCAAGTCATTCGGGTATCAATCGTAAGAGGTGAGCAATAAAAAAATCCGTTAAAGTTTGGGCTTCAACGGATTTTTCCACCTATGTCGGACTATTTTATTTGTTATTTTTTCCGTTCAATCGCGTCTTCTGTTGCAGTTCATGCGCAACCCGAAGCGCTTCTTGCCCCTTCATTTGCAGCTCATTTACCGCCTCATCTACAGACTTTTCATTGTCCAAAATGGCTTGCAGCGCTTCATTCAGCAATGCCTGGAAAGAACTGATATATTCTTCAGGGACGTTCTTGTTGCCCCACAGTACATCCATCGAAGAAAACTCTTTCAGCTTCAACGCATAAAAAGCTTCTGTGCTTCTGCCGTCCAGCTCTTTGAAATATTCCGGCCGGGAAGGAATAGAAGGAATCATGCCGACATTCGTCCGAGATGTCACCTTCGCCATATCCTCACCGTTTACAAATTTAATGAATTCCCATGCGGCATCTTTATTCTGGGAATTTGCAGCGATCGCATAAATGTCGCGAAAGTACACATCTCCCGTTTCGTTGGGCGTTAAAGGATCGACCGGAGTTGTCACGACATCCCAATTGATTTTCACACCTTTCTTGTCTCTTAGAACCCTCAAATCCCATGGATTGCCAAGCTTCATCGCAGCCTGTCCTGTGAAGAAAAGCCCTTTTTCCGGTTCAATAGGTTGAGGGCCTTTTTGGGTCGGAGTATACAGCGCCTTACTCCGCGCCGCATCCGTCGCCTGCCGAATGGCCTCTTTCCAGTCATCCGAGTCGATTAACAGCTTCTCTCCCTTAGCATCGAACAGCCTTAAGGCGGTTGAAGTAGCAATTCTATACATCAGGCTGTCTGCTCCGCCAATATCCTGGTCTATCGCATATAAATGTTTATCTTTACTGCCTGCATTTGTTACTCTTGCAGCCAGTTCAAAAAACTCCTTCCAGCTCATTTGATTTCGAGGAGGCTCGATATTATGCTCCTTGAATATATCTCGATTGTAGTATAATACAGAGGTATCAATGCTGGGCGTCAGCCCGTACAGCGTCCCCTTGCCCAACACTTTGAGCCTGTCGATAAGTCCTGGCATAAAACCTTCCATATCATAGCGATCCTGCTTAATGACCCCGTCGATCGCATACAGCTTCCCGCCTTGGGCAAATTCTTTATACTTTTCCTCATCCAGCAGCAATACGTCCGGCTGATACTTATCCAGCAGTTTTTGCGACTCCTTCCCAAAATCGAAATCGGGCTGGTTGAACTTGGAATACAGCTCCGATTTACTGACAACTTCGACGTCAATTTCGGGGTGCTTCAATTTGAACAATTGCCCATAATCTCGATAAAATGCCTCTTCATCCTGGTAGACGACTTTAATTGTCCCTTTAACCTTCTTGACGGACTCCGATTCCGAGTCGTTCCCGAAACAGCCGCTTACCAAGGACATGATGAGAAGGAGCATTATCCCCATTTTCCAGATTTTTTGCACTCGCAATTCTCTTCTCTCCCCTGTGAAATTTATGCATTTGGCTCCGCATGCACAGAACCAGATTATAAGATTACCTTACGATTTCTTCGCTGCCGCTTCACGCGCTTTTATTAATGCTTGCTGCCCCTTCATATCCAGCTCCATGAGCGCTTCTTCTATCGTCTTCTGTTTATCTATGATCGCTTGCAATGCCTCTGACAACAGCGGGTCAAATAAGTCGTAAAATCCGTGAGGAATGTTCTTGTCTTCCAGCAGCCCTCTGCCTTCTTTCGGCTTTAGGAGATAGAACGGTTCCGTGCTTCTGCCATCCAGCTCCTTAAAATAGCCCGTACGCGTCGGCATCTTCCCGTTATTCCCCAGTGCGGCAATCTGAGCCATGTCCGTTCCATTTACGAATTGAATAAATTCCCATGCCGCTCGCTTATTTTCTGAATCTGCGGATATCGCATAAATTTCCGATAAGTGTACATAGGCTGATTCATTCGGGCTGGCCGGATCGACCGGAGTTGTGACGATGCCCCAATCAATCTTCGGCGTTTTTTCATACATCGGAACTTCTTTCAAACGAACAGTGAACCAGGACTCTTGAAATGTCATCGCGGCTTTTTCTTGGTGAAAAGGCTCGTAAAAACGATCCATGCGCTCATTGTTTGCGTCTTGCTCTGGTATGTACACGGACTTATTGCGGATTGCATCCGCAGTCATCGTTACAGCTTCCTTCCAGCCCTCGGATTGAATCAGCAGTTTCTGTCCTTTATTGTCAACCAGACGGAGCCCAGAGGCAGCCGCAATATCATACAACAGCTTTTCGGGTTTCTCCGTCTGATACAGTCCATATGCCCCTGCGTTCGCGAATCTGCCCGCTAAGTCCAACAATTCTTTCCAGCTCATTTTATCTCTCGGCGGTTCGATATTATATTCTTTGAACAACCCCCGATTATAGTACAGCACAGAAGTTTCGAAATAAGGGGCCAGTCCGTACAGCTTCCCGTTCCCCTTCTCTTTCAGCCGATCGATAAGCCCAGGCATGAAGCCGGCAATATCATATTTATCCTGGTTAATGGCCATATCGAGATCATATAGTCTCCCGTCTTGGGCAAAGGCTTCGAACATGCTCTCGTTCAGCAGCAATACATCGGGCTTATACTTTTCTATTACTCTCTTCTTTTCCTCGTTCAAGTCAAAGGGGGAATTCTTAGCTTGTTCAAACAATTCATCCTGGGCGATGACTTCAACTTCAATATCCGGATATTTCATCAGAAATAAGTTCCCGTAATCCCGATTGAATGATTCCTCATCCTTATAAACGATTCTGAGCTTCCCTTTCCCATCTTTTAACGGCGCCATCTCTGAATTTCCACCAAAGCAACCGCCCAATAGTGACGTGATTGTCAGCAATAGGAGTCCAAATTTCCATTTTTTATACATATTTCTCTCACTTTCACCTTTTATTGTCTTTTTTGGGACGACACATATGTTGTATGCTGCCTTATAGCTTCCTATCAATGATTACTTATTTTCTGGTTTCGTTGCGTGCTTGCATCAGCACCTTTTGTCCAACTTTCTCCAACACGGCGGCTGCTTCATCAATCGTTTTTTGATTCTCTATCACGGCCTGCATTTCTGCTCGCAGCGGCTCTACGTACATGCGGAAAAAGGGCTCCGGAACATGAGCGTTCCCCCATTTTTTCGCTGTTTCCCTCACTTTTAGCATATAGAAGGCCTCAAGACTTTTGCCGTCATATTCTTTCAAATATCCTGTCCGCGATGGCAATGTCCCGTTGTATGTTTTGGAAAGGGCTTTTGCCATTTCAGCTCCGTTCACGAGCTTGACCAACTCCCAAGCCGCCCGCTTATTGGGAGAATTGGCTGATATGGCGAAGATTTCACGCGAATTTATATTCACGGACTCATCATTGCGAAGCACGGGCATGGTTACGATGCCCCAATTCATATGGATTCCGGTATGCTTGAGCGACAGCATGAGACCTGGCGAATCGAACGTCATTGCCGCTTCTTTGTTCATAAAATGTTTTTTGCTGCCATTAGAATGTAAAATAATCGACCCGCTGCGGACTCCATCCGTGACGAGCTTCATAACACTTTTCCAGCCGTCCGTATTGATAAGCACTTGTTCTGCCTTCTCGTCGAATAGCTGTAAGCCAGAGTCGAAGCCGATATTCAGTACCTCGCGTCCGGGATCGGAATAGGTTTCCTCCAAGCCGTACACGTGCCCGCCACTGCCTTGACCCGTAAATCTGCCTGCCAAATCCATTAGCTCCTGCCAAGACATTTTATTTTTCGGCGGTTCAACCTGATATTCCTTGAACAGATCCTCATTGTAGTACAGGGCATGTACGGTGACGCGCGGCACAAGGCCGTACAGATCCCCTTTGCCTAATGCCTTGAGCTTGTCGATAAGTCCAGGCATGAACCCATCCACATCAAAGTTATCTTGATGAATGGCTGTCTCCAAGTTATACAGCTTGCCCTCCTCAACGAAGGCTTTGAACATCTCCTCATCTAACAGCAATACATCAGGATTGTATGTATTCAGGAACTTCCTAGTCGCTTCCTCATAATCATTGACATGATTGAATTCGGTAATGAGCTTCGACTTGCTAATCACTTCCACGTCAATTTGCGGAAATTGTAATTTGAAGTATTTCCCGTAATCCTCAAAGAATGATTCCTCATCGAGATAGACGACCTTGATTGTTCCTGCTTGAAGTGGCTCGAGTTCTTCTTTTTGTTCGCCGCAACTACTCAGCAAGGATAAGATCGTCAGCATGAAAATTCCCGTTCTCCATACCCTTTTCATAGATATCCTCCTACTCTCCTTCTCACCTATTTATCGCAACAGGCCTACTTACCGAGATGGGTGCACATGTGTTTACTTAGCAGTTGGATCACTCGAACGCGCTTTGTCCTCCCGTAATCGGCGTAATACAGCTTGCCCCTTCTCCTTTAATTCGGCAGCGGCTTGGTCTACTGTTTTCTTCCCGTCAATGACCGCTTGCAGTTCTTCCGACAAGATTGGTTCGAAAACGAGAAAGAAATCACGAGGTACATTCCGGTTGTCCCATATGCCGTCTTTCCTCTGCGGCTTCAATTGATAGAACGGCTCTGTTACTGTTGAATCAAAATCATTCAGATTGCCCATGCGCGTCGGCGCATAGTCATACATAAAGCGTTGGGAATGTGTCGCCATTGTTTTCTTGCCATTGATGAATTTCACGAATTCCATCGCGGCCTGCTTGTTATCGGAATCTGCTGCTACTGCATACACATAGGGCAGCTTCATATTCGCCTCTGCCAACTTCGGATTGCCAGGCGGCGACAGGGCGCCCCATTTTTTGTGTAATTTTCTCTTATCGTCCGGCTGCATCACATCTTTATGAATAAAGGATGGATCACCGATCAACATGGCAGAATCCCCATCTAAAAAAATCCCATCATGGGTCATGTTGCGCTCTTTCGGATGAACGAGCAGCGCACGGCTTCTCACTGCTTCTGTCATTTTCTTTATGACATGCTTCCATCCGTCTGTATCGATCAGCAGCTTCTCCCCCTTCTCGTCGAACAAGCTCAGTCCGGAAGAAGAACCGATCTGGTACATCATCGCCGGGGCGGCGGAATATGTATGATAAATGCCGTGAAAATCCCGCTTTCCCGAACCGGGATCGGAGATTTGTCCAGCCAGCTCCAGCACCTCATCCCATGTCATATTGCTTCGCGGAGGCGCAACGTGATGCTTCTCGAACAAGTCCTTATTGTAAAATAAGACTTGTCTGTAGAAATAGGGGGCTATTCCATACAGCTCCCCGTCCCCTCTGCTTTTTAATCGCTCGATCAGTCCGGGCATAAACTCGTTTAGATGAAAGCTTTCATCTTGCAGATCAGCCTCCATGTCATAGAGCTTCCCTTCGCGCGCGGTATCCGAGAACAGGTTCTCATCAACAACAATGACATCCGGCTTGTGCCTGTCTAGAAACTTTTTCTGCCCCTCGTAAAACTCATCGAGTGATTTTCCATCCTTGAACTTGGCAAACTCATTCGTCTGGACAATAAATTCGATTTGATCCAGTGGATAGTTCATCATTTTTATTTTATCGATATCGACGTAGT
Organism: Paenibacillus sp. S-12; assembly: GCF_030363895.1. Taxonomy (NCBI): domain Bacteria; kingdom Bacillati; phylum Bacillota; class Bacilli; order Caryophanales; family Paenibacillaceae; genus Paenibacillus; species Paenibacillus sp. S-12. The sequence continues at coordinate 258,126 of NZ_JASIUF010000008.1, read as the reverse complement.
ACGCGTATTCATCCTGATACAGCACCTTGATTTTACTTTCCTGAATGGGCTTATCCTGCTCTTGCATCTTCCCGGCACATCCGCTTATCAATGCGATGATCATAAGCAGCATAATCGCGACTCTCCATTTCCCCATACTTGCTGCCTCTCCTTCCTCGATCCTACGACGTTATTCCTTCTCCAGCTCTATGGTGAACTCTAGCTCTTTCATATAATGCTTTTCTACCTTTCTGGCTTCTAACGATTCATAATCATACAAAAAAGGCTTGATCGTAATCGACTTCGGCCTTTGCGGGAACGGCTCGAACAGCAAATCCAATCCATAATCATTCGACTCTTCGTACTTATTAGCTAATCCTCCAAGGCCCGCATCTACCAGTCCTTTTGCCTTGTTCCCCTGATCATCGAACACGTCTGCACTGAACAGCAGGTTATCGCGCAGTCCAAAGTCTTTTTTCGGACCTATAAATTTATCGGGTACATGCTGCATTTCTCCTATTCCTCTCAGCATCACTCGCGTCGTGATTGGGGTTAACTCCAATTTCTCAAGCGACAGGCTAAGACCGTCATAAGATTTCGTCATATTCTCTGTAAATTTAATATTTTTCGTATTTTTCTTCACCGGAATATTGAACATGAACACCTCCCGAACTCCCGATAATGATACATTCATGCGGATATTGAACTCATCGGGTAGCGGTTTCGGCTCGCTGCTGAGATTTCCGTTTCTCGTTACTGAGGGTTCACTCCAACTAACTGAAATACCCGAATCTGGGTCTCCAGGAATTTGGTACATACTTAAACTTAAGTCGTATGTTATCTCCTCAAGTGAAGAGTCTAAGAAACGAATTCGACGAATTACTCCCCTATCGTCTGTTAAAGAGGGACTGAACAGATAGGAAGACAGATTTTCGCCTTCACGCTCCCACGTAAAAGCCAAGCGGATGCCATCATAAACTATGTTTTTAATTCGAAGCGTAACCCCGTCATGAGTGATGGATTGATTGATTTTCGTAACCAAATTGTTATCAACCGCGTAAGAAAGGCCAAAATCGCCGGTTTGCTGGAACACGACGCCGATGAAGGGCAGCTTGCTTAATGCATGCGCCATCGTTGATGAGACGAACCCGCTTCCAACTAAACCGCCGCTAATAACGGCTGCTAAGGAGGTAGCGATCAATGCTGGCTTCCAGATCGATTTCTTCTTCGCTGCCTTCTCTTCCCGAATCCGATTCATGATCCGATGACTGTATGTATAGACCGGCATTTCGGTATCGTGAATGATTTGTTCAAGCTGATTGATTTCTTGATCGGTCAGCTTAGTTCGATTGGACCATTTCGCCATTCGCAAAGACCTCCTTATCGTTATTCCGAAGCTTCGTGCGCAGCCGCTCATATTTCTTTCGAATCGTGGCCGGGTTGGTGTCCATAATATCCGCTATTTCATTAAAGCTGTATTGCTCAACCGCTCGGAGCAGCAAAATATGCCTCTCCTCCACGGTCAACAGTTCGAGCAGATTCTCAACAATTGCTTCTTGATGTGCTGGAGAAGAACTAGGTTCAAGTTCTCTGCAGCGCAAGAGCAGCCGATACCAGCGATTCCTTTTCTTCAGTACGTTCATGCTGTGGTTATAAGTGATTTTATACAACCATGCTGCAAAGTTTGTGTTCCGTATGTATTGCTTTATATTGCGGTAAGCCTGTATGAAAATTTCCTGCAAAGCATCTTCTGCTTCTTCTCGACTCCCTAATAGATAGTAGCAATAGCTGTATATCTGCTTTTCGAAATGATGAATGAGGATTGCAAAGGCCTCAGCATCTCCTTCTTGCACTTTAACAACAATGGCTTCGATAAATTGCTGCTTTTGTTGTCGTTCCCCCGGGCTGGATAGTTCCACAGGTTCACCTCCCTTGATGCTTTCCAAGCTATATAACAACCATAATCTACGATTTGTGACACCTATCCAAAATAAAAAACAGATAGCGCCAACCGAATAGTTTTTCTACCCGATTGGCGCATACTGCTTATACGATCCGGTATTCAATTTCGTAAGTATTGATATGCTTAAAAGGTTAGTATGTAATAAGCTTTTTGCCTGCCTTGAAGCTTAATGGAATACTGGTCATAATGACAACACCGGCAATGATTGTGCTGATAATAAGCTCACTAGCTGTAATTACATTTGCAGTAAGCCCCGCTTTCATAATGAGGCTATCAATCGGAATGATGACCAATAGACCAGTAACTAAACCTGGCGAGTAGCAGCGTTCGATAATCGTTGAGATCAAATGCGGGAAGATGATGTTGAAGATCATTCCGCCCACATAGCCAAAATACGCGTATTTGAACAACGAAATGTCTGGATAGATGATATAGAGAGCCGTAATCAAATAGGCTAATCCGGTAACCCAAAATAAACCGAACAAAAACTGATCCTGAGAAACTGCTTTATGCAGCTTAACCTTCCCTGCTGCGGAAGATTGTCTGGTCAGCCACACTGCCTCTTCTAAATTGTGAATCGTAAAGGCAAATAAAAATAATAGAATAATGGATGTATTCATATTGTAGTCCTCCCTATTGGAACATTCAAGCAATTGCAAGTATTCGTGATGGTAACGATAAGAATTTACTGTAATCCATTCAATAGAAAATGAACGGTGCTAGCCGAAATCTCTTCCATACTCTCTGTGTGTTCTTCCTTCCCCGTTGTCTCGAACAAATCATCAAGTGCAGGTACATTCCGCGTGAAGATTAGCGCTCCTATAATGAAATGCAGTGTCTGCTTCAAGGATGTGAAGTGGAAGCATCCCTGCTCTCTTCCTGCTTCTATTATGTCGCGAAGCTGCTTCCATAACGTGTACACATAAGCCTGCAATTTCTCCATGCGCGGACTCTGCATAATGATCTCCTGCTGCAGTAAATTGATAAGTTCAGGCTCGGACTGGCGCAGCACGACAAATTGATGGATGAAATGCGTAAAATCCGAAACTGGGTCTTTCAACGTATAGGTTGTCGTAACATAGTGGGGAATCAACGATTCAAAAAGTGCATAGAACACCTTCTCCTTGCCGCCAAAATGATAGGAAACTAGCGCAATCGCCACTCCTGCTTCCTCGCAAATTTGACGCACTGAAGTGCCTTCGAATCCATTGCGTGCAAACAGCTTCTTCGCTGCATCGAGAATTTTCACCTTCACGTCATTTGTATTTTGTACCATACCTGTTCTCCTCTCATGATGTTATTGATGTATAAGTGCTAAGTTGACTTGCCACATTCATTGAATCACTGTTTTGAACAAACGTTTTGAACAGTTGTTCAATTCTTGATATACCCATCCTACTCCTCCGCTGCTGCACTGTCAACTTCATCGAACAAGATTGAGAATCTAAGCATAGGAAATCGGACACGATAACATTAACGATCTTACGAATACAATCAATCAAGGGAGGCTTCTTCAATGAGTGGCAGCATCAGTATATGGGCACTCAAAAAAATGCCCATGCAGCAAGTGATTCAATATATCGAACAACATAGTTCAACTGATTTTCAGGCACGAATGACAAATATGCAGGTATCTGACTATGAAGCTCTATCTCCTGATCAAGCTCAGGATGAACTTCGTACCGCAATATCGACAATGAATGAGGAGCATTACACGGATTATTTATTGGAGTTAATTGATGAGTGATATGGGATAATGAATAGGAGACGGCGCTCCACACACAAAGAAGCATGCCCTCGCGAGGAGAGACATGCTTCTTCTATTAATCATGCTAAGACATAGCCTGAACAACAATATGACTATCAACGTATTGCTTGAATGCTGCTATCTTCCCATCAGCAAGCCTCCATACATGTGCGAAGTCTGCACGAATGGATTTCCCTGTAGCCTTGTATGTTCCGGTATAAACGCCCTCTGTAATTACAATCTTTTGACTTGAAACCTCATGGTAGGTGTGTACAGTGGCAACAAAGTTGTCCCATTCTGTTCCTAAGCGATCAAATACGTTGCTCTTGATGCTGGCTGCTCCATGGAACGTGCCACCGTACGGATACCCTTCTGCTTCCGTCCATACTGTGCTATCAGTTAATGCTTCAAGCAGAAATTCAGGTCCCTCATAGGTGCGGCGGATAATGTCTACATTCGCTTGCTGACTTTCCATATCCAGCCCTCCCACTGTAACAATAGGATGCATAATCTTATTTATGGAAACTTACAACTTCTTCAAACGGCAGGAAGCTGCGTTCGCCTGGTTGTTCATTCGGCTCACCGAACGGCATTTGCGCGATCAACGTCCACTCTTGTGGAATATTCCATGTACGCTTCACTTCTTCATCTACAATAGGGTTGTAGTGCTGAAGGGAAGCTCCGATGCCCTCCGCTTCCAACGAAGTCCATACTGCATATTGCAGCATCGCACTGCCTTGATGAGACCAGAACGGGAATTGCTCTTTATAGCTAGGAGCATTTTCTTGCATGCTTTGAATCGTTGCGTGGTTCTCGAAGAACAAGATTGTTCCCACGCCATCGCGGAAGCCTGCCAGTCTTTGTACAGTCGCATCAAAGTTCTCTGCCGGAACGCGAGCACGCAGCGTTTCTTTCACGATGTCCCAGAACTTCTCATGCTCACCGTCCAACAATACGACCACACGGCCGCTTTGCATATTAAATGACGTTGGGGCATGCAAGGATGTTTTCAAAATTTCGCGGATTCGTTCTTCTGTAATAGCTGGATTTTTAGTTACTTTGCGAATGGAACGGCGGTTGATGATTGCCTCTTTTAATGTTGTCATTGGAATTTCCTCCATTTAGGAATGATTTGATTTGTATACTAGATAAACTTAGCAGTTTCCATTGAGGTCGCACTGCATACCTTCAACAGAGTCAAAAGGCTCCTTGGCTGCTGCCTGATCAATTGCATGAGCCAACCGTTCTTTGCTGGCCAGCCCTTGAATGACCTGATCACCGATGATGAATGTTGGCACTGCCGAAATGCGAGCTTCATAGGCATGCTTGATCGCCTCTTGATGCACTTCACGATATTTTCGAGAAACGAGCGCCGTGCGAAATGCTTCTGCATCCAAGCCAAGCTCTTCAGCTAGCTTCGTCAACACATCGATTTCCCCAATATTTTGCTCTTCTTGGAAAAAGGCTGTGAACACGCGATGAATATATTCATTGCCGAGCTCCTGCTCTTTCGCAAATTGATATCCTTCAAAAGCCAAATTCGTATACGGATGTGGAGATACATGCGGCAAACGCATATCTATTCCCAATTTCTCCGCTGTTGGCTTAATGAATGCATCCCATGATCCCAACTTATCCGGTTCGTTCCATGGATCGATCTTCGGATATGGCTCCGGACGCAATTCGAACGGCATCCATTCTACTTCAACATCTTTTTCCTTTACAATCTCATCCAATGGTCCTTTGCCCAGAAAACAAAATGGACATATAAAATCAGAATAGGCTTTAATCTTTACTGTCATTATCGTTTCCTCGCCTTCTGTATATAAACTCGCTGTAACATAAACCGTTACATCTAGCACAAAAAAATATCCCACTTGATGTAACCATTATAGTTACAACTAAGAGGAAAGTCAACTCTTTCTAGGAAATATCTAAATGTAAGCCAATATTACTTTGAAAGAAACGTAAAGTTTTTGAAAATAAATGACATTTACTGTCATAAAAACAAACCATTTTCACAAAGGATGCAACTTAGCTCAATCAAATGCTCTGCAACGCGTATAAACTATGATCAAAAGATATCGATTAAATAGAAATTAGGTGAGACCTTATGTGGTTTAGAGCAAATGAAAAAGAGCTGCAGGCTTTGCTAGGAGGAATAAGCAACATCGTCAAGCAAGCATTGCACGATTCCCTGCTTAGCAATGCAAATGAGGATAATCCTATCATTACAAGACTCAAAGCAGAAGTAAAAAAAGAAATAGAGAAGCTGAATATGCCATTGCCCACACCCGCCTCTGCCCTGCATGAAATGGTTGAAAGATATGTGAATCGATCCGTATCTATTAATACGCCGGCTGGTATCGTAGAAGGCACAATCACAGAAGTTGGAAGCGATTATGTAGAAATCTTGGAGACGGATGACATGGTCGTTATCGTGCAATTGGCCAATGCGATTTCTCTGCAAGCCGGTTAATCTGAGCAAGGAGGTGATGAATATGATGGACAAGCTTAGACCTTTAATCGGTTCTAACCTGCAAGTTGCGACTGCGTTGGAAACAACAACCGGTACGCTTGTATCGGTGGATGAAAACAAATTAACATTGCGCACGTCAAGCGTGTCTGGCTATGAGAATGGCCAGTACGCCATATTTCAATTGAAATCCATATCTTATATTCGCATTATATAATTTTATTTGGCTACATTATGAAGGTGGAGTGGTATAAACATGACATATTCTCGAATAAAAGGGCTCGTCAGTGTGGTAATCCCGAATTACAACCGTGCAAATTACCTGCAGGATTGTCTGAACGGCATTCTTCAGCAGACGTATACGAATTGGGAAATCATCCTGGTTGATGATGGATCCACTGATGATTCCATTCAACAGATTCATGACTGGCTTCTCAACAACCGCGCATATTTGCCCAATCATAATTCCTTTCTTACAATGACGCTGCCGCGAAATATTGGATATGCTGGAGCAATGACGGTAGGCTTATTTATGGCAAAAGGCGAATATATTGCAATCCAAGACTCTGACGACATTTCCCATGCAGAACGGCTGGAGAAGCAGATTAATTATCTTGAAGAACATCAAAATATTGAAATGCTTGGAACAAACTATTACGTATTCGAAAACGATCCGAATAAGATAGAGACCAAGCCCAAATGGCTTCGCTATGGACAGCATATCCGCACAACCTATAATAACGGCGGACACTGTGTGTGCCATGGTACGGTCATGATGCGTGGCGCTCTATTTGATCGTAAGGGCGGGCATTCAAGACGTATAAAAGGTGCAGAAGATTATGAATTTATTGCGCGTTGTCTGGATCCGAACCATTTAAATATTGAAAATCTCCCCGACGTTCTCTATTACTACCGCAGTCATCCAAACCAACGTTCCCGAAAATATTTTTCAAAAAAGCAGGATCCTAAGAATGAAATCTAATCATATCCGCGTGCTGATGGTGATGGACAGCTTAGCAGTTGGCGGTACGGAAACGCATGTGCTGAGCATTGTCAAAGCGCTGAGGAAACTCGGAATACATTCCATATACGCGGGAGCAAGCGGTAGTATGTATGGAGCTTTTGCCCGAGCAGGCTGTCCAATTCATGCAGTGGATGTATCTCCAGGAGTCCTTCTTCATTTGCAGGATTACAGGCTCCAGAAAATCATCTCCACTTTACAACAAGTAATGAAATCGCGGAAAATTAGCGTCGTTCACGTCCATCAGACACCATCTGGTCTATATGCTGCAATGGCTGCGAAGGAACTGGGAATTCCCGTTGTATTCACCGCTCATGGCATGTATTATCCCGAAGAACAATTATTGCGTATGAATCAATATAGCGACGCCATTATTAGTGTAAGCAAGCCTGTGCAGCAATTTTTAGAGCGCATGAATATACGATCCGAGCTCATTCCAAACGGAGTAAATCCAGACGACTTCTTTGAAGTAGACTCCTCCTCTCTTCGGAGCCAGCTCGGCTTACCAGACAGTGCGGATACCATCGTATACACAAGCAGATTGTCATGGGATAAGGCCTATGTGTGTACAATGCTTATTTGGGCTGCTAGAAGACTGCACTTGGAAGGCAGCTCACAGCTGCATGTTGTCATCGTCGGAGATGGACATCAATATCAGGAAATTTACGAGTTGGCCAACAGCATCGAACATGAAATTGGCAAGAGGTTCATTCATATGGTAGGAAGCAAAAAAAACGTACGCGATTATTTAAGTCTGGCTGATATTGTCGTTGGTACAGGAAGAGTAGCCTTGGAAGCGATGGCTTGCGGTAAGCCGGTGCTTGCTGTCGGCAACCACGGATATTTCGGTCTTGTTACTCCAGCAGCGTATGCACAAGCGTGGGATCAGTATTTCGGAGACCATGCGTCTAAGTGCAAGCCTTCCGAGGAAGTGATCGCCAATGCACTGCGCCAGGCTTTTACTCATAAAGCGACTTTGCGCAAAATCGGTTTTCAGGGTCGTCAATGGACATTAGAACATTTCGATATTCACAAAATCGTGATTCAGCTGGCAGAGCTTTATCAGAAAGTCATCCTGCAAGCTTGCCGACAGGAGGCTAGTCGTTAATGAAAAGAAAAATATTATATCTTGGATGGATTGGTTACAATAATTTTGGGGATGAGTGGATGTGGGACATGTTCCGGCATATGTCCAGCCGTTATCTCGAACAGGATAAGTATGAAATCATTCCTTCATTGCCTGGGGTTGATTTGAACGATATTGACCCGTATGACACCGTTGTGCTCGGGGGAGGATCTCTCCTTATTCCGGGATATGTTGATATCATGTACAATGCGGCCAAGAAGAACAAGACGACAATCATCTGGGGCAGCGGGCATGATCGCCTCAGTCGATTAATGATCAATGACGACCGATCCTTCAGCCCTGAGCCTGCAGCTGATAGTGCCGTATATCGTGCAATGCTGCAGGAAGTTATCCGAAGTGCGGCATATTGCGGCATACGAGGTCCATGGACGCATGAATATTTGTCACACAGCGGCGCACCAATGGATCGGGTCTCCATAAGCGGAGATCCTGCTATGTTGGCTCCACTCCCGTCTTCCGTCCATCAAGCAGAACGAACAGATGAACGCTGGATCGGACTCAATTGGGGAACGTCTTACAACCGCATTTATGGCCGGAATGAGGCAGCATTAGAAGATGAGCTTGCCCATGCAGCGCAGCGCTGGATTCGAGAGGGGTACAAAATCTATATTTATGTTGTATGGGGCCCAGATCGCGAAGCCACAAAACGATTGCAGCAAAAGATCGGATTTCCGGAACATGTTGTATTCGATCCTGAGCTCCATTCGCTTGATGCCTATTTAAAATTAGCACAAAAATTCGACTTTACGGTAAACTTCAAACTGCACGCCAACGTATTGTCAGCAGCGGCTGGCATTCCATTCATCTGCTTAGGCTATCGATTCAAGTCATACGACTTCGTACACTCTATGAATCTACCAACGATCATCATCCCAACCCATGCCGCTCACATGGAGACAGCATTGCTAGAAACAGCAAGCTACATTCAGAACAATCGCACGGACCTTATAAGAAATATGCAGGATCTCCGAGAACGCGCAGAATTACAACTGGTAACGCCTTTCAGAGATAAATTGCTATAAAAGTTGGACGCAGCACTTGCAAGATAGCCCTGAGATATCATCTTGGGGCCTTCTTGCACTCTGATTTACCTTATGCCGTTATTTACGAAGCAGTCCTTCTGTAACGCATTCCAAAAGTAAATCCTTCACCTGCACGAACTTAGAGCCAATTTCATCTCTGTGCATCGAGAGCATCATGACTGACCGAAGCAACCCGATAATCACCTCTGGATCTTCATCTATGATTACATGCTTCTGTTGCCATTGCTTAATTAGGGCAGCGCCGGCATCATTATCAGCTTGAATATGGGATTCGAGCGTTTCCTTCGGCAGTTTGCGGATTAACAGTTCATATTCTTCTCGTTGCTGAATCCGCTTCAGGAAAGGATTCGTCTCCAGCAGCTCAAAGGACAACTCGAATAAACCCTTTAGCAATTCCTTAGGAGATTGATCACTGGCCAGCATTTCTTGAATCTTTTGCTCCTTGAAAGCCTCTTCCTCCTGCATAATGGCATAATATAGTTCTTCCTTCGATTGGAAAAAAGCATAAAAAGATCCCTTTGCAATGCCGCATGCTTTTACAATTTCATCTACGCTCGTTTTTTTCAATCCATATTGAATGAACAGATTCTTGCCCGTAGTCATCAGACAAGCACGAACGGCTTCTTTCTCGGTTTCACTGAACTTTGGAATAATTAATCTCTCCTTTACTTCAAACAGCGATATACCGCTTGGCGCACCGCATTTTCACGCGGATTATTATCCATATATCCACCAATTACATTTAATCCATAAGCATAGCCCAGCTCATAATCCGGATCTGCATAACAGAATGATCCGCCAGCGCCTGGGTGTCCATAAGCTCGATGGCTGCTGCCGAACTTATGCCCTTCAATCGGTTTCCATAAGCCGACAGAATACGCCAGCTTCGTCCGATTGACATGGTCGTATGCGCCAGTTGACGGCAGCTTCGGCGGTGCCTCTAACGCTTGTTTTGCTGCTTCGGACAGCTTCAATTGCTTGCCCCCAGCAGCAAATTCCCCATATATACAGGCCATTGCCCGCACTTCTCCGATTCCGTTGCCGGATGGGAACTCAATGGCCAGCATTTCGCGGCGATTGAAATGATCATTCGCAACTAAGCGCTTCGGATCTACCATACTGCGCGCTGTCAACGAGCGTGGATTCATGAAAGCCAGCAGCATTGAGAATGGAATCCCACGTAAATGCTTCAATAGTTGAACAGGGCTGTTAATGCCTCTTACTTGAGCCAGCCTTGTATCCGGCACATCCTTTGGCAGCCCGATAAAGAATTCCGCTCCAAGCGGGTTCGCAATTTCCTCTTGAAAAAATCGGCCCAAGCTTCTTCCTCTTGAATCTACTCTCCGAATAAGCTCTCCAATATACCAGCCTAACGTCCAAGCGTGATAACCGTGCATCGTACCTGGTGTCCACTCAGGTTTCAATTGGGCAAGCTTAGGAGCAACCTGAGCAGTGTCTAAATCATCAAACTTCTCCAATTGTAATGTATCCAACGTGCACAGTCCAGCTTGGTGGGACAACAGCTGCCGAACCGAAATATCCTCCTTTCCATGAACTGCAAATTCAGGCCAATAAGTGCAAACCTTCTCATCATAATCCAGCAGCCCACGCGATACAGCCAGTGCCCCAGCCAGCGCAGCAAAGCCTTTTGTACTTGAAAATACCGGAACCATCGTATGCTCTTCCCATGGTGTCCTGCGGTAAGGGTCGGCTACTCCTCCCCATAAATCTACAACCTTCATTCCTCGAACATAGACGGCGCATGCCGCTCCAGTTTCGTTACGCGTCGTAAAGTTCCGCACAAACTCCTTCTCCACTTCTTCGAACCCTGCTGCCACCCAGCCCTGAACATGAACATTTTGCATCGTCATCCACTCCCTTGTCTATATGACTAAATAAACATTATTAGTCATATAGACATTACCGTATTTCCATCCATTTGTATAGAGGCAAAAAATAGACAGCTATCGATGACGATAACTGTCTCTACGATGCCTTTCTAGAATGGCGCAAACCCCTTCTGACTCACATAAATGCAATTCGACGGAAATACGCTGCGAAATCGCTCTAGCACAATTCGGAATGCATCGGGCTGATACCACTCCTGCAAACCAAGCTCCCCATACAGCTTGCTTATACCTAACTGTCGAGTTCTTGCTCCTCCGCTTCCATCCCCCATGAAGTAATCGTCAATACAGATTCGCTCTGTTATATTGATCAACTTCTGCGGAAAAGCAGTACTGCTCGGCAAAACTGGCGCAATTGTCGCCTGTGTTGGTATTCCGGCTGTTTGCAATCGCTCCAGCGCTTTCAACCTTGCAGCTATTGGAGGTGCGCCGGGTGTAAAGTACTTTCGTATGTCTTCCCTGTCCGTCTCAATCGTCATACTGACTCGTACGGAATTTTGCATTTGCTGCAGCAAATCTATATCTCGCTGAACGAGAGGGCTGCGTGTTTGCACAAGCAAAAAATCAGGCTGTTCCTCTACTATGGCCTCTAGCAGCGAGCGTGTCACCCGTTCCTTGTATTCCACTGGCTGATACGGGTCTGTGCTGGATGACATAAATATCGTGACCCTTCCTTTTGCTTTCGCTCGCCGCAGCTCCTTGCGCAGCACCTCTGCTGCTTGCTGCTTAATATCAACCCAGCTGCCCCATTCCGTCTTGCGGAACTTAGCTACGGGCATCTGCCGTACATAACAATAGGAACAAGCGAAGGAGCAGCCTGTATATGGATTCAAGGTATGGGTGTAATCAGCCAAAAAACCAGTGCCCTTATTAAGCATGGACTTTGGAGATGTGTACTGAAATTCCATTCGCTTCACTCCTTCCTGAGTAAAGAAATTCATCTGCAATTCTATATGTTTAATCAGAAGATAAGTGCTCTACCTTCAGCAATCGTTTTTTCATATCAAGCCCGCCTCTGTATCCAGTCATGTGCCCATTCTTGCCGATGACACGATGGCAGGGTACCGTAATTAGAATGGGATTTGCGCCAATCGCAGTACCTACCGCACGAGCTGCCATAGGCTTCTGCAAATAAGCAGCGATCTCGGAATAGGTTCTCGTCTCCCCATACGGAATCTCGCATAAGATTCTCCATACTGCACGTTGAAATGGCGTCCCTTGAATATCCAACGGCATCGTGAATCCCTTGCGATCTCCTTGCAAATATTCCGCCAATTCTTCAATATGCGGGTGCAAGCGTTCGTCAGACCGTACGAGCATTGCTTGTGGGTATCGAATAGCCACCCACTCGCTCAAATGGTCAAAGGATTCGTGTTGTCCTCCAATATAACACACTCCCTGTTTCGATGCTGCCACGTATAGCTGCCAATTCCCTCGATTCAACATGGACCAATATATATATTGCTGCTTCTTTACCATTTTAGTTCTCTCCTTCATTTTCCCGCTCCTGCATCAAGCATTTGATGTCTTTTGCGGAAGACTGCCGGCGTATGGCCAGTTATCTTTTTGAACAAGGTAATAAAGTAGGGCGTACTTGGAAATCCGACGGTATGTGCGATGTCGTTAATCGTGAACGTCGAATTTCTCAGCAGCTCCGAAGCACGATTTATACGTTCATGCTGGATATATTCCATTGGAGAAACCCCCATAATTCGCTTAAATGTGCGCTGCAAATGATACGGGCTTCCATGACATAATTCTGCTAGCGAGTGAAGCGTCAACGTATCTGCATAATGGTTTTGGATACATTGTATGATTTGCGCAACCCATTCCTGATCGGGCATTCGATCTCCCGTTGGCTTACATCGCTTACAGGGACGGAATCCGGCCAGGAGCGCTTGTGCGGCATTTGAAAATGTGCATACATTTTCCCTAATCGGAGGCCTGGACTTGCATGAAGGCCTGCAGAAGATTCCTGTTGTTTTCACTGCATAAATAAATCGATGATCATAGGTGGGATCATTATAAAGGATGGCATTCCATTGTTCCTCTGACATGATTCCATCAGCAGAATCCCGCTTTTTCTCATCACCTGACAAGTCCGTGCGTATATCTTGTTGATCTCCTACTTTGCCCACTAATACTCACCTCCACTTCCAGTATAACCGGTAAGAGCTCTCCATGTACGTGAACAGGAATAGAAACGCAACATATCGAAATCATAGAGCGAACCAGTTATGATACAACTAGATTAGAAGATATTTTCAATTGAGTTGGGAGGAAAAGAATGACGAATGAGTATGCCTACGACCTAATCAAGCTAGATGTGCCCCGCGAGTTCAGCTTCACCGAGAACTTGAATTATCTATCTCGTGCATCCAATGAATGCTTATATGAGATTCACAATCAGAAGGTATACAAAGCCATCCCACTCGGAAATCGAACTCCCATAATCGAAATCAGCGCCAATCAGGATCAGTCATTGCGTATGGCCTATATCGGAAATGAGGTTCCTCTTGATTCATCTGAGCATAAAGCTGTTCAACATTACATCCGTGATTGGTTCGACTTAGATACTGATCTGTCGCCATTTTATGAGCTTGCGCATCGAGATCCACTGCTGCATGATGCCGTTCATGCATTCTCCGGCTTGCGGATAATGGGTATTCCCGATCTTTTTGAAGCTCTCAGTTGGGGAATTATAGGACAGCAAATTAATCTTACTTACGCGTATACGTTAAAGAGAAGGCTTGTAGAACAATTTGGAAAGCAACTTATTTGTGAAGACCGTTCCTACTGGATCTATCCAACCGCGGAAGATATTGCAGCCTTGTCGATTCAAGATTTGCAGCAATTGCGCATGACAGAACGGAAATGCGAGTATCTTATCCAAACTGCACAATTAATTGCGAATAAGCAGTTGACTAAGGAAATGCTGCTTGGTGCTGGCGGCTGTAAGCAGGCAGAGGAGATGTTAACCCAAATCAGGGGAATCGGGCCATGGACGGCCAATTATGTCTTAATGCGCTGTTTGCGAATGCCATCAGCATTCCCAATTGATGATGTCGGGCTTCATAATGCCGTTCGCCATGTTCTCGCATCAGACAGAAAGCCAACTAAGAGTGAACTGCGAGCAATGTCTGTCAATTGGAGCGGCTGGGAGGCTTACGCAACTTTTTATCTCTGGAGATACCTCTATTGACTCAGCAGCTACAGTAACCTGCAATGACTGGAACGGAACCACTTACAGTATCCGCACCTATTTTGCGCAAAAAGACCCGCTTTGCATATGAAGCAAAGCGGGTCTCGGGTCTAGTATCATTCTTTTTTGTATACGATTTTCTTGATGCTATCTATGGATAAGCAATATAGTTCCGATAGCTGATCAATCGATGCACCTTCACGGAAACATTTCCGAATCTTCTCATTCCTCAGTTGAAGCTCTCTTCGAATTCCAGAGTTTTCGCCCCATCTTTTACGAGAACCCACTGGTGCAGGAATGTATATAAACTCTCCGCATACATATTTCTGAATTTCCTGCAATAAATGCTCGGGTAAACATTCATTCGCCTTCACATATTTCATGATTACTCCGCTCCTTAAAAAATCTTGAACTTTTCTAAGGAAGCAAAGCCTACATTATAAACGTATTTTCACCATGAAAGTCAAAATGAAAGTGAACGGTTCGGGTATTACACTCCAGGCTAGCAACCGTTCATGTCCATAATATAGACTTTGCATGGAGTTGATCTAAGTCGATTCTCATGTATAACAAAAAAATCCCTCATTTCAGTATGTAATTAGAATTGGATTAAATTGTACATTAACCAATTGTACCAGTATATACCTGATCAATCAATGATTTGAGCCTAAATGGCATACTGTTCTGCCGTTTTTAATGCAATGTCCCTAAACTAGGAGGGTCCAAATGAAATAGATTCTTACATTCTGAAGTTTACATAGTAATATATTGACATTTCTCCTCTTCTGCTCTATTATTCATACTAATCCTATCAGATTAAAATTTTAGGATTCGAAGATGATGCCCGAGTCTGTGTTGGAAAATATAAGGGCACAGATGTGAACACATCAATCGCACTCGCCTTCGGATCATCGGCATGTCATTTTTTCGGCATGAGCTCTTTTATTTGTTCATAAAGATATGATATTCGTTATAATCATGCAAAAAATCCAATCTTTTATGCAATAAATAGCTCGAAAGGGTCTTGCAAAATAGATCCGATCACTATAAAGTGTTTATGCATCCTATATATGGGAATGCTCTAAAACCAAAGGAGGATTGATTAATGATTGATTTTTTAAGGAAAAACGTGTGGGCAGCTGCATTGCTCCTTGCTGTACGGCTCTATGTAGGCTATGTATGGGTATCCGCAGGCCTGAAAAAGCTGTTTGGAGGTGGCTTTGACGCAAGTGGATTTTTAAAGGGTGCCGTGGAAAAAGCAAGCGGCGATCGGCCGATCGTACAAGATTGGTGGGCTTCCTTCCTCCAACATGTCGCCATCCCGCATTCGCAAGTGTTCAGCTTTATGGTTCAATGGGGTGAACTGCTCGTCGGCACCGGACTCATTCTGGGCGCTCTTACTCGTACCGCTGCTTTCTTCGCTATCGTCATGAATTTAGCGTTTCTTTTGAGCGGATCCATCAGCAGCAATCCTATCATGATTATTCTTACGATGTTCATACTTGTCGCTTATACAAATGCAGGCCGCTTCGGTGTAGATTATTACTTGCTCCACAGATTAAAGCTGTCTAGACGCCAATCACCTCAAAGCTCCACTTCACCCTCAGTATAACCTCGTGATTTACGCTCTGCTCATCAACATGCTTTGCTCAAACGGAGATCTGCATAACACTTCTCAAATTCGTGCTTTTTTACAAATGCAAACTTATAGCGCATTTATTTCAGGTAGCATATATGTGCATTGACAATCGCACGGAATGTAGTATGTATGATTTTAATCGCTTAATAAATTGATCTATCTGTGGCTAGATCAATTATTCATCATACGATTAACCCAAGTAAACCGTTGGAATTACTTGATATCAACTCTCGTCGTTGCTGCCTATCCCATCGTGCACTACCATGCATTCACCAATGTCATTGAGCCGTAAGGACACTGCAATGAAGTGAATCCTTGCGGCTCATATGGGGTGTTGACTTTTTCTGATGATAGTGGGCAGCAGGCAGTTTGTTAGGTTACATAAGGAAGAGTATATTTTAATATAAATTCAATTTTCAGACTGAAAGCTGTTTTTAATGATTTCCCCCATCAAATCCAAGCTCTTCTTGAAATATTCGACTCCCCCGTATGGAATGCAAGTGGTGGCACCTTTATGAATCTATCTTAACCCTCGCTGCAAGCTTCCTGGCCGATAGGTTGATACCCTCGAGTAGCTAATTCAAGACTACATGGATCATATGGATCATCATTTTCGTCAAATTTTTAGATGTCAAGATAATACCATTTCACCTTCACCATAGGCATCAAAAAAGGACGGCAAATGCCGTCCTTTTCACTTTTAGCAAATATATATGTGCGATGTATCACTTTGTCCCCACCCGCTTGGCCAGCTCAGCCAAGTCATGCCCCTTCAACGCACCTTCCACCAGCTCCGGTAGCAGACTTGGCGTACAGGCGAAGCAAGGGGTGCCATCCCGCGCCAACACTCGCGCAAGATTCTCATCATAGAAGGGCTGACCTTGGTCGGAGAGCGCGAGCAGGCACATCGTCCTTACCCCTGCCTCTCTAAGCTCTCGCATGCGGCGGATGAGAGCCCCCCGATTGCCGCCTTCATACAGGTCGGAGACGATAATGAACAATGTCTTCTTTGGTTCCGTAATATATTGTTCGCAATACGCAACTGATTTGTTAATATCCGTTCCTCCGCCCAACTGAATCCCGAACAGCATATCTACCGGGTCATTGGCGCATTGCTCTGTCAGGTCCACAACTTCTGTATCGAACACGACGACCCGCGTATCTAACGCCGGAATGGAAGCGAAAATGGAACCAATAACGGAAGCCCATATTACAGAATCCGCCATCGATCCGCTTTGATCAATATCAACGATAACCGTCCATTCTTTGCTGCGCTGCGCGCGGTCGAAGAAATAGAATCGTTCCGGGATGATTTGCTTTCGTTCGATGTTATAGTGCTTCAAATTGCGAGCAATCGTTCTCTTCCAATCGATGCCGCTTACGGATGGGAGCGGAGTGTGCTGTCTACGGTTCAGCGCCCCGGTAACCGCTCGACGCAAGTCATTTTCAAGCAGCTTTACGAGTTCATCCACAACTGCCTGCACAAGCATCCTTGCGGTATCCTTCGTCTTCTCTGGGATTTTCCCCTTCAAGGACAGCAGTGTGCCTACTAGCTGTATGTCGGGCTTCACCTGTGCCAAAACCTCTGGCTCGAACAGAAGCTGCTTCCAACCTTTTCGCTCCATCGCATCATGCTGGATGATCGACACAACATCATCAGGGAAAAAGGATCGAACATCTCCAAGCCATTTCGATAAGCGCGGTGCTGATTTCCCGAGTCCAGCCCCCTTGCCCCCCGCTGTTGATCCGTTTCCGCCCGATGCATCACTCGTCTCATCATAAATAGCCGCCAACGCTTGATCCATGATAAGCTCCTCTTCGGTCAGGGGAGTACTGCCGTTCATGGAATAGCTAGAAAGCTGCCCTTCGACTGGCTGGCCAAGTATAAGACGCCAACGCGTCAGTGTTTGTGATTCAGCGAATTTGTTCATATCAAATGTCCCCAAAATCAAAATCGTTCAATTCGTCAATCATGCTCGCTTCTTCCTCCTTCAGCTCACCCATCAACAATTCCTCCGCCTGCTCAGCTTGCACGCCCCACAGCTCACCCAGCAGCTCGGCGATCATTGTCTTCTCCCGCGGAGCGAATGTGCTGAATGCCCGTCGAAGGAAGACAAGCGCTCTCACGAATTCGTTATCGTCGAGAGATAGAATATATTCATTCAACTGCTCCCATAGTGTCATACGGGACAGCAGCGCATATCGATTGCGCATGGACAATCCTTCGAACCATCCTGCGCCTAGATCGGCCGGTATACCCGGGGATAAACGACGAGACACCTCTTCCGCGCATTGCTGCGGAGATATCACGTTGCGCTCCATCAATATGGCGCATGCGAAGCCGGACAAACGTGGATTCCGATCATCCCGCTCAGCCAAGCGAAGCAATTCTTGCAGCCATAACGATTCATCTACCTGTTCGCTATGATCTATGGCAATACGGTTCAGCTCGTTCATCGCCGAGATCATCGCATTTGCAGCCTCATCATTGCAGCCGCTCGCATCCAGCAAGAAAAGACAAGCACGGACGAACAACTGCTCCAAGAGCGGTATTAACGGAGTCATGTCCATTCGTCTAATGTCCCCATACCGAATAATCGTAGACAGATCTCTGGCTGCCGCTGCAATTTGTACGACGTCACGGCTGTCCACCGCAAGCCGCTGAAGCGCTTGCCGCGCTGCTTCCATCTGCGTCAGCATTCCGCATTCGCAAGCCACGCGTATCAACTTAGATGCTTCGTCTATCGTTGTGCAGCTATCTAGCCTTTGTTGCAGGACATAAGCGGCAGCTACTTGAACGGTCTCGCCAAGAAGTGTCGATTCAACCACTTCAATCTCTACCTCAGGTGTCCATTGCAGCACCCAATGCTCCGCCCACGCCGCTTGCTCCTGCCCGCTTGGCTTCTGCTTAGCCAGCGATATGCCCAGCAGTGTCAAACGGTGAAATAGGAAGGAGCGATTCAAATCGAGAAATGCTGCGTCCTCAGAAGAAACCCGGCGATTCTCCCGCAGATCTAGCGCCAAATCAGTCGCCACTGTCGTCTTGTACTTTTCCAGCCTCAGCTTCCGCATCCATCGATTCAGATCATCTTGAATCGGCGTCTGACTAACCCCATCTGCAAGCATACCGATCGCAGTGCCGACATCGATCCGGACCAATGCTTCGGCGATAACAGACAGGTCGCCGCGGCCAAGCAGCGTAAGCGCCGCATCTCGCAAATCCAGCAAGGTTGGCGCGCTTCCGCCATGGAGGGCCGCGAGCGATTCAGCCATTCGTACAGCCTCGATTACCTCGGCCGTAGAGCGGTGAGTCCCTGACTCTCGAAGTGAGCGGGCGACAGCGGATAAGTAATGCATGCTCAAATCATCCAATGTGCCGTCTAGCATGTGTTCCCACATCATTTGATAGTAACCCGGCGCATTGTTGCCCGCACCGTAGCCAGAACGCGAGGACAAGCGGAAATAGGAATAGGGCATCAGCGTAAGCTTCGAGCTGCGCTTTGGCAGCAGCTCGAATTCTTCATCCGTCATCGCCACCGTAAGATCAGCGAGTGCGGAAGCATGATACGCGCCGCATATGACAACAATTTTGTCAGGCGCATGCCCGGCGTTAAGCGCCTCAACGATCTTTCGACGCATATATGCTTCTCTGATTGCGTTATAAGCGTATTCAGTACGATCGTGAAGTCGCTCCGTCTCCTCGGTTAGCAGCCGCATCTGTTCGGAAAAGGCCAGTATGGCTTCGCGATAGGCACCTGGATTCATGTTGTGCTCATAGTTCCGTTCCCAATAGGTATCATAATCAGGCTCGCCTGCTAGTTGAGCAATTCGATTGTAAATGGAACGCTCGCTGCCTTTTCCCATCTCTTGTTCCAATGACTCGGGCTCGCTGCCTTCGCTGACTTCGCTTCCTTCAGAGCACGATTCTGTATGATGCGGCTTATCGTGCAAGGCAAGCGTGACGGAGGATGGAAGGTCTATAAATGCTGCAGCCGCGCCATGTTGATCAGCCCATTTCATTGCCTGAAGCTCTGGCGAATAGGAAGCAAACGGCCACATGACCGTTCGTACAGGCAGATCATCGGTAAACGCAAGTATGGCAATAGGCGGTTTTGTTACCTCGTTCGTGAGATGACAGATGGATGCTGTCGCGTCTGAGGGTCCCTCGATAAGCACCACCGTCGGCTGAATACGGTCAAGCTCATCCAGCATATGTTTCGCGCCACCCGGCGATAAATGCCGTACTCCGAAAATGTTCACGGCAGAAGCCGCTGTCAGGCTCATCACTCGTTCAGCTCCTTGCAAGCCGTGTACAGTCCGCGCCATTCCGCCCCGCGCTTCTTCATAACATTGTCGAGGTATTCCTTCCAGACGATTTTGTCTTTGACATCATCCTTTACAATGGCCCCTTGGAGCCCTGCCGCTAAGTCTTCGTCGCTTAGTTCTCCGCTACCGAAGCTGGCTGCTAGAGCCATACTGTTCGTGAGCAGAGAGATCGCTTCCGCCGTTGAAATAACGCCCGCTGGAGACTTTACCTTCTCCTTCCTGTCGATCGTCATGCCGCTCCGCAGCTCACGGAATATCGTAACGACCTTATGCAAGGCTTCGTCGGAAGGCGCAGCTGACTGCAAATCGTATGACGAGGCGATTTCCTGAACACGCTTCTTCACAATCTCTACCTCGGTGTTCATATCCGATGGCGTAGGCAGAACGATAATATTGAAGCGGCGCTTCAAAGCCGCTGACATCTCGTTGACCCCGCGATCTCTTGTATTAGCCGTCGCAATGATAGAAAAACCCTTGCGCGCATTTACTTCCTTGCCGAGTTCAGGCACAGAAATCGTCTTTTCCGATAAGATCGAGATCAATGCATCCTGCACTTCTGAAGCACAGCGGGAGATTTCTTCGAACCGAGCGATCCCGCCCGCTTCCATTGCCCGCATAATCGGGCTTTGCACAAGAGCCTCCGGCGTCGGACCGTTTGCAAGCAGCATGGCGTAATTCCATGAGTAGCGCACATGCTCCTCGCTCGTTCCCGCTGTTCCCTGTACAACAAGTCCGGAATGACCGTAAATGGCTGCCGTCAAATTCTCGGATAGCCATGATTTGGCCGTGCCGGGCTCTCCGATCAGAAGTAGCGCCCGGTCGGTCACAAGTGTTGCAATCGCCATTTCCACCAAACGTTTATTGCCGATGTATTTAGGTGTAATCGACGTTTTGCCTGCCTTGCCCCCTGTAATGAACGTGAGTACCGCTTGCGGCGACATTTGCCATCCAGTCGGTACCTTTCCTTTGTCAGCCTTTCGCAGTGCCGCAATTTCCTCTTCATACAAGCGCTCTGCAGGCAATCGCATTATATCCTGCATTTGTTGTTGGCTCACTGCCATTTCATCATCTCCCATGACGTAATCTAGGCTCGTTCCTGACATTCTATCGTTTTGAGACGTAAGGCTGCTCCAGCGCTTCTTGCAGTTTCGTAAGGAATAACTATACCGATTCTGCCGCAACCGCAGCTTGTTTTGCTTCCATTTGTTCGACGATGTAACGAAGCTGTTCGCCAGCCGTATACCTGAACTTAGGCAGCACAGCGGATAAACGATCATGATACGATGATGGCAGCTCATAGAGCTGTTCAAGCACATATCCATCAAAGACATAGCAACTCGTATTGCGCTTATCTTCGATGGCGGCCACAAGCGCCTCCCATAGAACTTCTTGATCAACGCCGGCTCGTTTCAATCCACATAATATCAAGCCTGCGAACGGATTGCGGAATTCAGGGTTTTTCTCCATCTTGCTTCGCAAAAACTCGATGCATGCCTCATGTCCCGGTCGTGCAAAAGCACATACGAGCGCAAGTTCGTTCTGTTCAATGAAGCAATCCAGCCAACGCTCATCCCACGTATCGCAAATGATTGGCAGCGGCTGCATAACAGTCATATAAATGGAGGTAAGCTCCGTTGAATGATTCCACAATGATGGATATTCCTTATATTCTCTGGATAGCACAATCTCTTCTATGGCACTAAACAGTGCTTTCTTTCTTTTTTGCACGTCTCTGTTCGTCTGCAGCTTCCACTTATTGCGCATCGATGCCACGTAGTCCTCATACATGTCCTCTTTCGTGAGCTGATTGAATGAGGAACGGACAGTATAGGACATGAATCGGACATCATGTTGCTCCATTTCCTTCAAGTAAGCATGGGCTTCCGCCGAATGATGTGCTTCCATATATCGAGCCGCTGCGTGGAGCAGCTCCATCCATTGAAATGACACGAAATCTTGAAATCGGCTTACGACTTTGGCATATACGTCGAAAAGCTCATTGCACTTCTTAAATTCCAATGATCGCACTGCAAACTTCATACTCTCCCAAATCTTTTCTAGCTTTTTCTTATCGTCCGCTTGCTCCAACGCCAAATCCAGGTTATGATCCAAATCCTGTACTAATCGGGCATTCAGCAGCGGATGATCACATCCGGCCGCCGCTTCTGAAACTATCTCGATATCTTTGCCTGAAAAAGCTTCATGCAAGCGTTCCGCCGCTCGTTCCGTTCCATTTGCAGCCAGTGCGTGATAGGCCGCCTCCCGAATTGCCTTCTTCTTCTCCTTCGTCCATTCAAGTACGGATTCTTCATACTGAACATACCCCGCTAAAAGCCGAATTGCCGTCGATCGAACCTCATCCGAACCAGTTTGTGCAGCTTGATAAACGAATGCGGCAGCCTCGTCTCCACCGGCTTTGCCGATAACGCGCAGCTTCCTTGCTTCCAGCTTGCCGCCATCAGCTCGGAACGTCTTCATCAGATGCGGAACAATCTGCGCTCCATAGGATGGAAGAATTTTCTCCATGGCCATATCTGCAATTTCCGTATATGGATCGCCAAGCGCCTCAATTGCGTAGTGCAGCAAGCGCATATCGGCAAACATGCCATCTTCGAAGGCCTGAACGATTACTTCAAAGCGTCCGCCACCAGTCGTCGTCAACGCCTCTTGGACTGCCGCCAACTTGCGGTAGGACAATCTCGTTGATAAACTGCTCGGATGGCTATCTATGGCCGTAAGTTCACCAGTTGGAGTTGTGCTGCCCTGTGTGTATAAGACGGAATGAAGGAGCATGCCAATATCCTGCAGCATCTCGGCTGAGGATGGTTCCTTCCCCGCAGGCGGTTCGATTAATGCGGCAATCCCCTCACCGAGCCGCTTGAATACAGGCGCCCGATCCCCAAGCTGCTGGAACTGCGGCAGAAGCCGCTTCAAGCGGAAGTCACCGACTGCCAACTCGCTGCCTGCTATGTATAGGCGTTTCACTTCTTGATGAAGCTCTTGCAACAATGCTGTACTCATCAACCATCCTCCTTAATACAAGAGACGGATCATTTCCGCATCCTTCATTATCGTTAACGGCTGTGCAATCAGTCGTCCGCTTTCCAGCCGATGTTCGAACATAACCAACATCGCTGCATCTTGTGTCCATCCAGTTGGCAGTAGCGGCAGCAAGGACACCGTAGAATGATGGAAACCACATATATCCCTCAGCACGATCTGCTGACCACGCTCATCCTGTAATACAAATTCATCCTGATCCGTCTGTTTCATATCTGATACGTGCAGAAGCACAACCGGATTTTTCTCTCCCAGCGGATTTTTCAATTGATTCTTCACGCTCTTCAATACGTCTGTATAAACACGATGTGCATGACCAGATATGAGATCCACATCCTTAGGCTCAACCGCTCTCGTGATCATTTCATCCCAGCGTACTCTGCGATTCATGTCCCCTGGATAGCGATAAAGCGACTTCACCTGCGCAACATCGAAGAAGCTGTCGTCGGCCCTCATCTGCTTCGCTGCTTTATAGGGGCGGTATTGAATCGTACGATGAATCTCTCCCGACGCTTTTTCTATCCAATAGCCCTGATCAACGTATTCTTGTCTGGCCGGGTCATCATAGCTAAGGAAAGAGAGCTGAATGAGCTCCACATCCTCGCTCATCATGCCGCATGCTTTCAATTCGCTAAGCTGCCACGCATGGCCAAGCCACTCTTCTACAGTCGACTCATGATCCAGCGCTAGTTCTGGATCGGCAAGTCTGGCGGTCAAATGACTTCGACCTTTTTTAATGAAGGCGTGCAGGATGGTTAACTGCTCAATCGCATGAGTATAAATATCTTCCATATCCCCATCATTGGATAAATATAAGGCTAATCTGCGCAATTCATGCTGCGCTCCGGGCAAATATTGACTGCCCAGTTGCTTGGCATGATCCTGAATCATCTTAATTGCTTTCTTATCTACCGTGCCTATTCCGCCTCGAACAATTGACAACACTAGCTTTTCCAGGGATTCAAGCCCATCAAGCTGCGCTTGAAGCTTCTTCTTCAATGCAGACTTGTTCACCTTCTTCGGCTTCAATTCGGCGCCCTCCGCAGACTGCTGCTTCTTCTCTTCCCGTTTCTCCGCTTTTTCCCTTTTAGAGATGATATCCTCAGGCACAGGTGCAGCAGCGAACGCTCCTCCCCCCACATATGCATACAGCAATCCCAGCGCATGCTTGCATGGAAGCTGTCTGCTCGGGCAGGAGCAGCGAAGTATCGGCTTTTCAGGCTGAATGAAGTCTGCCGAGCATTGATAATTGGATTTCCCGCTGCCCGAACATTCCCCGAACAAAAGGGATCCATCTTCCGAACTGTTCAACTGCACGAAACTACGTTTTTTGACCAGCCCCTGCGCGTTTTTGATAGCCGAGGCGTTCGGAGCCAACGAATCTACATATGACTCTGTAATTTCGATCATGGTGATTCCTCCTATCTGTCCAATATCATCTATCCTTTATGTATGCGATCCATGTAACCACTTTCCAAAGTAATCCTCAACCGCTTGCTCGCAATATCCATCCTCGCCGCGCCAGTTTACGACAGCGAAGAAGTCGTTTCTCCCGCCCCTGCCCGGTCTGTTCTCCGAACCGGCTCGCAGCACACCGGCGTAAGCCAAAATTTCCATTAACACATCGCGTTCCTGCTTATTGGATGGCAGTACACTGCTAAGCTTCGCTTCCAACTGGCGTGCGGCATCGTTCGGCTGACAGCTTCTTATCGCTGTAAGTATATGTTCAAGAATGGACACATCCTCTTCCATAACGTCAACTGTCCCTTCGGCAAGGAGCTGCTCCATATCCAATATGCAATAAAGCATATGGTTAAGTCGAACACCTCCCCATTTTATCCGCTCGAAGTTCAGCACATTTATATCTTCATTCGTATAGGCTTCAAGAGTGGCAACCCCATTCTTATCACATTCATAGCAATCCCCATACATGGCATACGTGCTGCTTGTACACCTGCCGATATTGCTCGTAAACATATGGACACTCATAGCATGCGTGAGTGCCCAACTGGAGAGCGCGCTTCGCATGTACACTTTCCGTGTAGACAAGCTGTGCAGAAAAGCTCGAACAGCCATCTCCTTGGTAACCACTTGATGCAGCTCGACTAACCGCATCACACATTTGTCATGACTTTTCGTCACTGGATCGAACATTAGCCCTTTGCTTTTTGCATACTCAAACTCATCACCGGCAAAGGAAATGCTGCGAGTGTCCTTCCATCCCGCGCTGCTCCAGAATGTTTTCATTACGATTTGCTTTGCCTTCTTGTCCATCTTACCCTCCCTGCCGTTCAAAGCTGCTGCATCAATAAGCCTCAAATTATCGAACATATGTTTCGTTCCACTCTGAAAAAAAACGCCGAAAGCAAAGCTTCGACGAATCCTTACTATTATCATATCGAATGTTCATAGACATAAAACAGGTCACTTGGTCCCATTCCTATCGTGCTCAGCCTTCATATTTATAGGAATATAGTACCACAAACCCAAATACCCTCATATATTAACATCGAATACATATATCAACAACATAAAGTCCTGAGTAGACTCCCCCCTCTCGTTTTCAGCTCCAAGATTTCCATTTCGCCTTTCGCAAGTCCGTATGGATAATTCAGAGTAAACTTCTCTAGCTGTTCTCGCGGAAATCAATATTTCAAATCAAAACAACATGTTAGCAAACAGTGCAAGGACAGCCGCTATACCTCTCCCCATTTCGTTCCCCTCCCCTATCGGATCTGAACAGCTATAGTACGTGTTACCCTGCGAATTCGTTCATCAAGTAAAACATAAAAAACCCCTCCAACGATCTTGGAGAGGATTTGAATGAAGCTGTTCATCTTGGATCATACCGTATTCGTCCATGCAACTATTGAAGATGATTATGAATCCGCTTTTGAAAAATCAAGATTGTACTCCCTAATTTGTTAACAACTTGAAAAGAGCATTACTACACATGAACTATAGTAATGCTCTTATTTTTCTACTTTACTCCTACCCATCCTTGTCTACATTGATATCGGTCACTTCTTCAGGCAGTTCCTTCGAGGCGCCTGGAATATCCCGCTGCTTGTAGCGAATTTCTTCTGATGAAAATACACCAATGTGAACTGTCCCCCCGTAGGCAAAGGCTCGAATCAATATAGGCTGATTGTAATGATTATGAAAGGTGAAGTCAGGCCCATTCCAACTGACCGTCGCATCACGACCAGGCGGTACATAGGTGACATTTCTGCTGTGGGAATAACGCTTCACGATTTGCAGTCCTGCTCGATCAACTGCATTGAACAGGGTGGATGAGATTTGGCAGATCCCCCCGCCGACCCCTTCTGACATTTCTCCCTTCACGATGATAGGGGCGTTTACATACCCTCTTTCTACTGTACGTTGACCTACGATCTCATTAAAGGAAAAGGTCTCCCCTGGAAATATGACGTGATTGTTGATCGCTTCTGCAGCAAGCTTTATGTTAATGGATCGATTTTTGTTATTCGTATTGTAATAGGTCGTATATTGACCGATTTGTTTCTCGCGGATATGAGACAAAAGTTCGCTGTCCACTTTCGGATAGGCTAGCTGCATAGGCACCTCAATTTTCACAGTGCCTTTCCTGTACATGTAACGATACAACTGCTCTGTGAACATATTTCTGTCCAGCTTTACACCGTTTCGTCCCGATACAATGCCCCCATGTTCATTCAATGACGCATTGAGCGGTGCAACAGCCACTTGGTGATCCAGCGAATCCATGAGCTTATTCAATTTGTGATTATCCACGACGGTCACGCCTGGCAGTGAATAATCGGAACGATGTACAGCTGCTAATTGCCGACCCTGATGTTCAACAAGGAGTTGATCTGCAGCGACAGGTGGATGCAGCAGCCATAGAGCAAGCCATAGATGACGCAAGTACATGAAGTTCTCCTTTTTATCCAATGAATACCGTTCGATTATTATTTTCTTGTTGCAAGCTTACTATTCACGAGTTTCAACAATGAATGTCCACCCTTAGGACACAAGTAGCTTCAAATTATGACAATTCTCACTTTATTGTTCATCATTCATGAAAATGTTATGATATATACATACTTTAAGTTAGTATCATCCTATAGACAGAGAGGATTTGTTGCATGGCTAGAGTTCATAAGAAAATGTCCTTGTTTGACTACTTGAAGAGATTTATCTTCATTACGTCTGGCGCAATTTTAATGGGTATCGCGTTGGAATTATTCCTCGTTCCGAACAATGTAATTGATGGCGGGATAACAGGGATTTCGATCGTAGTGTCCAAGCTTACAGGCTTGCCGCTCGGTGTGTTCATCTTCCTTATTAACGTTCCGTTTCTCATAATGGGGTACAAACAAATCGGGAAAACATTTGCCTTCTCTACCTTATATGGGATCATAGTTATGTCGGGTACGACATTCTATCTGCATCCCTGGAGTGCATTTACGAATGAAAAAATATTGGCGGTATTGTTCGGCGGCTTTATTCTAGGCTTTGGTGTCGGCCTAGTTCTTCGCTTTGGCGGTTCGTTAGATGGTACAGAGATCGTAGCGATTCTCGTATCCAAGAAGACCCGGATTCCTGTTGGTCAAATCATTCTCTTTATCAACGTGTTCATCTTTATTATTGCTGGATCTGTCTTCGGTTGGGATTCGGCGATGTACTCGATCTTTACTTTCTATATTGCTTCGAAGGTGATGGATATCGTCGTTGAGGGCTTGAATGAATCGAAATCGGTAACCATCATATCGCAGGAGTATGAGGAAGTATCGGAAGCAATTCAAAGCCGTTTGGGCCGTAGCACAACCTTCATCTATGGCAGAGGCGGTTATAGCAAGGAAGATACTCAAATTATTTATTGTGTAGTTACGCGTCTGGAGCTGGCAAAGCTGAAGGCAATCGTACAAGAGATTGACAGCAAGGCGTTCATCGCGATCGAAAGCGTTTCGGATGTCCTCGGCGGCAATTTCCAGAAAAACGACATCCACTAACTGACAAATCCCCTGCATGCTTGAGCATCATACAGCTCGTATGCAGGGGATTCTTTATTCATCATTCATAACTAGCTTGTGTAGGCACGATGCATCGCTTCAAGCAAAGTATGCGTATGATCGCAGCTATATTCCCAGAACATAATGCCTGCAAGTCCCTGCTGCTTCACATACTTGCACTTGTGCGTTAATGACTCTGGATCATCATACGTAATAAAGCTGTGACCATCATACAAATACGGCGCTTTCGCTTCATCGTCCCAATGGCGAACAAAACCATTTTTGTTGATATACGCTGCATCCAGCTTCGTGTAATCCGGTCCATATCCACCCGATCCAGCCGTCATTTGCAAATAGCCATTGTTCGTATTCGGAACGTCCTTCCACATTCTAGAGTAGAAGGCCGCACCGATAACGAGCTTCTCGCGCGGAACCCCTGCAGCCGTGAACAGCCGTACAGATGTATCCACACTGATGCGGAACAAGTCACCTGTCGATGTATACAAGTTCGTATGATGTCCGGTCAAAGTTTGGAAGCCGCCGCGCATATCATAGGTCATGAGCTGAATGAAGTCCAAATACGGATAGATAATATCCATCTCTGTCCCATCGATATAGTACTGATCTGCGCCCGCAGCTATCGTCAGCAAATAGTGTTTTCCATCTGCCTGCCCTTTGGCATCAAGCACTTCGCGCAGCTCCTTGAGGAGCAAAGTAAAGTTCTGCTTATCATTTGGGCTGGAGGCAATTCCTGCTTCCGAGTAGCATGGGTACTCCCAGTCAAGATCGATCCCATCGAACGAAGCTGTCTCTAGCACACGCACTGCGGACTCTGCAAATTGTCGTCTTCCCTCTGCAGTTGAGGCCGCTTCAGAGAAGCCTCCCGCACTCCATCCGCCCACAGACAGTAAAATGAGCAGCTCAGGATTGTAAGACTTCAATACTCGCAATTGAGACAAATTCTGCAAATGCTCAATCGTAATCCGGTCATTCTTCACATGGCCGAACGCCACATTCAGATGGGTTAGCTTCTTCGCATCTTCTGCCGTTACCTGCGGCAGTACAGAATCACCAGCATACCCGGCCAATATTAGCTTGTTGCTGCTCATGCTGTCGTCTTCCTCTCTCCATGTTAGTCCTCAATATTCAATCATCGCTTAGTTGTGCGTAACAACCGCACCAGATCCGCCGTACATATCCAACTCGCCTTCCAGCTCAATTTTCAGTACAGTTACATTTTCATGCGCATCTTCCGGCGTCATATGTATCCACGTTGTACCCGGAATATTGAACCACGGCACACCGCCATGGATATCGTATGTTAATTCCTTGCCGGAATGTAATACCGTAATTTTCTTAATTTTATTGGACAGACCCTTCAAGCAAACGCTTTCCTTCGGATCATCGTACACGAACAAATATAAGGTCTGACGATCCTTGGATACGGTGCTGCCGCCCAAATAATAACGAGTGTGAATGCCTTCATCCGTCTCGTAAATTGCCTCTTCGTGCGTACGGATCCAGTTGCCAAGACCAAGGAGAGTTTCTTCTTGACGCTTCGGAATGGTACCGTCCTCCATTGGACCAACGTCCAGCAGCATGTTGCCGCCCATTGTAATGCAGTCGCAGAACATACGGATGATTTGGTTCAATGTCTTATAGTAATCATCATCATGCTGGTAGCCCCAGGAGCTGTTAATGGTCGTACAGAACTCCCATGGCCCTACAGGTCTTGTAATCGGCAAGCCCTGTTCCGGCGTCTTATAATCGCCGTGGCCTTGAAGCCGTGAGTTAATGATAAGTTCAGGATTGAACGATAACAAGTAGTCCTTGAATGCCGGCAGGTTCCACTGTTCGGCACTGCGCTCCCAGTCCCCGTCGAACCAGAGCAAATCCACCTTGCCATAATTGGTGAGCAATTCACGCAATTGGTTATTGTTGAATTCAAGGAAGCGCTGCCATGCTTCTTCGTCTTGTACACCATCCGTCGGACTGCAGAAGCGGTTGACCTTGCTTAAATCCTCCGGCACCTTGCCGCCCTCGTACACACTTGCATAATCTGGATGTGACCAGTCAATCAAGGAGTAGTACATGCCAAGCTTAATCCCGCGATCCGTAAGCGCCTTGGCATATTCTTTGATCAGATCCCGCTTGGCTGGGGTCTTCTTCACGACATTCAAGTCACTGTACTGTGTATCCCACAAAGCAACGCCATCATGATGCTTCGTCGTAAGAACTGCATATTTCGCACCAGACTTCTCAAAGAGGTCTGCCCACTTCTCTGCATCGAACTTGCTGGCCGTAAATCCGTCGAGCTGCTTCATGTAGTCCTCATACGACACTCTTCCATTATAGAAAGACCAGGATTCAGAAATCCCATCGACCGCATAAATGCCATAATGAATGAAAATTCCAAGTTTCGCTTTCTCAAACCACGGTTGTACCATTGTTGTGCCCTCCCATATTCTAGTTGTACAATTCGTATTATCGCACATTTTGAGAGGAAAGTGTTAGCGAAAACATTCCGCGCCACACCTAACTTTTTCACAGTTAGATGTGGCGCGGAATCCAAGTGGCAAACACGCCTTATTGGGTTGTTGAAACCATTTTATTTCGTAATATCAATGAAGCCTTCTCCGAACACGTCTCGAACATCATGTATCGTAATAAATGCGTCTTTGTCCGTTGCTCTAACGATCTTTTTGAGTGTTGATACTTCCTGCTTGCTAATGACAATATACAGAACCTGCTTCCGATCCTTCGTGTAATAACCATGACCTTCCAGCACCGTCACTCCACGATCCATGACAATGTTCACTTGCTCAGCTATTCGATCATGTTCCTTGGAGATAATGGTGACCGCCTTTTTCGGGTTCAATCCCTCGATAATGAAGTCCATGACCTTGGTTCCCACATACAGCATCGCAATGGTAAGCATTAAGCCTTGCGCACCGATAATAAAGAACGAAGCAAATGCCACGATTAAATCAAAAAACAGCAATGCATAGCTGACATTCCAGTCCAGGTATTTGTTCATGATTCGCGCCAAAATCGTTGAGCCTGCTGTCGTGCCCCCAACGCGGATAATGAGACCGATCCCTACACCAGCAAAAATACCGCCGAATATCGCATTGATCATCAATTCATTCGATGCGATGCGCCAGCTCTCTGTCAGATGGAGGAACAAGGAGTTGAATACCACTGCAATGATCGTATATACGGTTGTATTCTTATCCAGGAATTTATAGCCTACAATGAGCAAAACCGCATTCAGGATCAAGTTCATTAAGCCAGGAGACCAGCCAAATACGTAGTACAAAATAATGGTAACCCCTGTTACCCCGCCTTCGCCAAAATCATTTGGGATAACAAACAAATTGACTGCTAATGCAAAAATGAAAGCGCCCGCGATAATGATAGCAATATCCGTAATTCTTTTTTTCATGAAAGCCCGTCCTTTATGTATGAAAATCATCTTTCCGAATTATCTCATCAAACGAAAGCATTGAAAAGTGATTCATGAATATACGGTGTTCTTCTACTATGGATATACATACAGCTGGTACATTAGTATTCCGTTCTTACGACACGACAATACAAAAACAACTGAGCGTTCCCCACCCAGTTGTTCTTGCATCATTACTAGCAATCCTAATAATCTTATGCGAAAATATCGGATTGTTTAACACGATCGTTCAGCATCGTAAAGTCTTTGTCTTGCAAAGGCTCAACTTTACCCTTCTGATAACCGCTGCCCTTCGTCGAGAAGAAGTCATGTGTGCTTGTTTCCGTACGAATACCGTTCAAGACGACAGGGTTAACCTCTTCTTCAGGGAAGTACGGCTCAAAGCCCAAGTTCATGAGCGCCTTGTTGCCGTTGTAGCGAATGTACTTCTTCACTTCATGTGTAAGGCCAATCGCATCATACAACTGCTCTGTATATTCAAGCTCGTTCTCATACAATTCAAGCAACAGCTTGTTCACGAATTGAGACAGCTCCTGCTGCACTTCCGAGCTTTGCTTGTTGTAAATTTCCTGAGCAAGCAAGCCCACGAACACTCCATGGACACTTTCGTCGCGAATGATCAACTTAATAATCTCACCGCTTGCTACCATCTTGCCTTGTCCAGCCAAGTACAGTGGATAGAAGAACCCCGAATAGAACAGGAAGCTCTCCAAGAACACCGATGCCACCATCGCTTTGTACAAGCTAATGGGATCGTTGTCTTGAATTCCCTTATACAGTCCATCAATGATAGCCGTTTTTTTCTGCAAATGCTTATTATCTTTTACCCATTCAAAAGTCTCATCAATCATAGCTGTGCTTGCAACCGTCGTAAAGATGGTGCTGTAGCTCTTCGCATGGATTTCTTCCATCGCAGCCTGGAAGATAAGAATCGCCTTCTTCTGCTTCCCTTCTACATGCTGCGCAATAACTGGCATCCCAACGTTCCCTTGCTCCGTATCCAGCAAAGTCAAGCCGCCAAGAACATGCATATATGCAAGCTTTTCATCTTCGGACATTTTCGTCCAAGACTTCAAGTCCTTCGAAATAGGAATCTCGGTATCAAGCCAGAACTGGGACGTATTCTGCGTCCACAGCATTTCCATATAATCCGATTCAGGTCTGTTCCAGTTTACTGCTTCAAAGTTTCTCATCTACGAATCTCCTTTAGAGGTAATTCAAAAAGGCCGCTTTTGACTTTTTTGAACTCTCATTTATGCAGGTAGCGCTCATTTATAACGGGTAGCACTCATTTAGACTACGCAGCTTACACACTCATCGATCGTTTTCTTCTTCGTACGTGTGTAGTAGAGCGTCTTAAGCCCTTTCTTCTGTGCATAAATGTAGTATTTTGCAAGATCCCGAGTCGTCAGATCATCCTTAACGAACAGTACCGTCGAGATTGCTTGGTCGATATGAACTTGTACATCCGCAACCAGATCAATCAGGTTGAACATGTCCATATCATAAGCTTCTTTGTAGTAGAAGTAGTTTTCATCGTTGATGTACGGCATCGGGTAGATCGTTTTCGAGTCTCCGTATTCACGTTCCTCGATGCGCTGAGTAATTGGCGCGATCGATGCTGTGGAGGACTGCAAGTAAGAAATGGAACCTGTTGGTGCAATTGCCAAACGGTAAGCATGGTACAAGCCATGCTCCATTACTTGCTCCTTCAATCGTGCCCAATCTTCCAATGTAGGAATCGCATGACCATCGAACAATTCTTTCACGCGATCTGTCTTCGGACTGAAGTCCGTGTTCAGGTATCTATCAAAATATGCGCCGCTTGCATATTCACTCTTGTCAAAGTCTTTGAATGTCACGCCGCGCTCTTTCGCAATCAGCATGGAACGCTCAATGGAATAGAAGTTCATCATCATGAAGAACGCGCGTACAAAGTCTCTTGCTTCCTTAGACTCATATGCAATCTTGTTCTTCGCCAAGTATCCATGCAGGTTCATAGCGCCAAGACCTACCGAGTGAAGCTCGCGATTCGCCTTCGCTACAGATGGAACGATGCTGATGTTGCTGCGATCGGTTACTTCGGTCAACGCGTCCATAGAGCGGTGAACCGTATCGCGCATCCGCTTGTTTTTCATCACGTTAACGATGTTAAGTGAACCTAGGTTGCACGAAATATCACGATTGATTTCGTCTTCAATGCCATAGTCATTGATTGTCGATACTTCGCTAAGCTGTGCAATCTCGCTGCACAGGTTGGAGAATTTAACCTTGCCGATCTCTTTCAACGCATGGTACTCATTCGTATTGTCTACGAACATAATATATGGGTAACCAGATTCCATTTGAATCTGAGCGATTTTCAAGATCAGGTCGCGAGCGACAATTTTCTTTTTGCGTACCTTCGGATTGTCTACGAGCTCATCGTACATCTCCGAGATATCCATGTCATCCAAATGCTTGCCATACGCTTGGTACACAGTATGCGGGTAGAACAAGTACATGTCCTTATCCTGCTCGACAAGCTCGAAGAACTTGTTCGGAGCAACAACGCCGAGCGACAACGTCTTAATGCGGATTTTCTCGTCACTGTTAATCTTTTTCGTATCCAAAAATTCATGAATGTCAGAATGGAATACGTTCAAGTACACAACGCCGCTTCCATCACGCTGTCCCAATTGGTTCGCATAGGAGAATGCATCCTCGAACAATTTCATAACCGGCAATACGCCGCTTGCCTTGCCGTCAAGCCCTTTAATTTGTTCGCTTGCTCCACGGATTTTGCTCAGATTCAAGCTGACGCCGCCGCCAATCTTACTTAGCTGCAACGCGGAATTGATCGCAAATCCGATCGAGTTCATCGAATCATTCACTTCCAGCAGGAAGCAGCTGACAAGCTCACCTCTGCGCTTCTTCCCTGCATTCAAGAATGTCGGGGTTGCTGGCTGATACTCTTGGGAAATCAACAGCTCTGCATATTCGAAGGCTTTGTTAATGTCTCCACTTGCAAGAAATAGGGACACAACAGCCAATCGATCTTCATAACGTTCCAAGAACTTCGTATCGTCATTCGTTTTCATCGCGTAGTTGTTATAGAACTTGAACGCACTCATGAACGAAGGGAAACGGAATTTTTTGGAATACAAGTATTCGTAAAGCTTTTTAATATCCTTAAATTCATAGTTGTCGAAAAGCTCTTTCTCGTAGTAATCATTTTCGATCAAATAATGAATCTTCTCTTCTAGGTTATGGAAAAACACCGTATTTTGATTGACATAATCGACGAAGTAGCTCTTTGCTGCCTCGTGATCCTTGCCAAATTGAAATTTACCGTCCTTCTGAACCATGATTTCATTGTTAAGCTGTATCCATTTTGGTATCAAAGTCATGGACCTCCCGAATAAAGTTGTCTACATCTCGTTTTGTCCCGCTGAGTTCAAACTTCATCAGTACGGGGACAGAGTATTGTCTGGAAATATGATCAGCTGCAAGTCCATACCTTGTGCCCCAGTTCATATTGCCGCTTGCCGCGACACCTTGGAGTAAATGACTGTGTTCTTCCAGGAACTCTTGCGTGGATTGAGGAACTTGTCCGAACCCGGTTGTGTACGTAATGAGGATAAAGGGTTCTTTAAGCTTCACGTCAGTCGATATGCGGACACACTTCATATTCTCCAATTTATCGACAAACCGTTTCACGTTACCAGTCTTCGAATCGTAAGCGATAAGCACGTGATCCCTCCGTTGTTCGACTCGTTTGCAAATGGAACGGATGATGAATGCAAATGCTCAGTCAAAAAGAAATAAGGATCAAAACGATGGCACGAAGATCATGAAAATCTCGCGTATGCTGTCGCTTTAATCTCTCACTTTCTGAATAGGCATGTCCTAGCATTAGGCGCATTGCCTCCCGTGATTCCATTTGCTGTCACAATATATAGTGTATGTATCGCAATTCACTAACTATATATAGTTTGCTATAGAATCATATACAATTTTAAGAGAAATGGCAAGGGCCATTTTATGACGATTCCTCTATCATGTTTCATGTCGAGCTGTGACACAAAACATTACTATCGTATCACACCTCAGACGATTATTGGAGATCAATTATTTTGGAATTGTAGAGAAAAAAATGATTCAAAAATTCGAATATTCTCCTTTTCAGCCACTGGACAGCGATCTCTTCGCTCCAACTTTTTTATTGTAAACGAGACATATGAATCGAATCAGCACATTATCAGGTATACTCAAACCGAGTGCTGCGTTCCGAGTTTGATAGAAATTGGAGAACAGTTATTTCTAGAAGCGGCTATGTCATTTATATTGCAACTGCGAACCCTGCTAAGGTTGAGGTATTGCTTTCAGGAGGGGTAAACAAGCTGTTGGTGTTTCCAAGAGGCGGACGAGTATTGGTAGGCGGCGGAGGAACAAGTCATTATAGCAAACCACATCGTGCAATCACGATCTAATAATGAGCAGCCACTCGCTCGTGTTGTATGAGCATTGTCTGGGCAAAGTAAAGAATTTGACTTGTATTGAACACGAAACAGCGGCAGTCCAGTGACACAAAAAGTGCCCGATTGCCGCTGATTCATTTATGTACATAATCGAACCCTCAAATCATGAATTGGATTCTAGAAATGATCGAATATGCGCAGCAAGCTCTTTGGAATGCGTCAATGGAACCATGTGATCCGCGCCCTCTATTACAGCAAAAGCAATCTGTTGCACCCTTTTGAACTCGTTTGCAATCTCGTACATATCGCTCCATTCAACCGTTCCAGACACAAACAGAGAAGGAACAGCGATTTTTTCCAACCGCTTAATTGCCAGCGGCTGTGGCCACATCACGTCAAAGCTGCGCCACTCCATAAAGACACGTGTAAAGTATTGGGTATGCATTTCAATAAACAGGTCACGGTAGTTGCTCGCCATAACGGTTTGGTATATGGGCCCGCCCAACGAAAACCGTATCATCTTGCTTATATCCGGAGCTAATGAAGAGGGACAAGCTCCATCCATTCCCTTGAGCCCACGCCGCCACTATGGATCAAAACAATTGGATCACCCTTACCACCCATCCCATGTTTATGCCTAATTTGTACGATGCAATTTCCTAAAGCAGCACTCATTCATTTCCCTAGCTTGTACGCTCATTTCCCGGGCAACCGGGCGGATTCGATCCATTGTGACAGTATTGTTCAACATAATAGTGGGAGGATAGAGCGAATTCCATGCCGAACAACGATTCATTTTGTCTCTTCAAGCTGTTACGTGCATATCGATGTAACTAACACATTGAAAATTACAACGAACCGAATCATGGCCTCATTCGTATCACACATTCATACAATGATTTGAAAGGAAAGTATCCCCTATATCATTCACATCATTTAATATCTATCCTGTTGAAATAGACGACGCTTGCCACGAAGCCGATAATCGAAGTCACGCCGATTGCAAGAATCGAATACAGCGGCGGATACTCAGGCACATAACTATGTGACACAATAACATGTGCTGCTGACCATGGAAATATAGCCTTATAATCTGAGCTGATGACCGTCACGTTTCCTAGCGTAATGACAGCCGTGAACATAATCGTCGGGACATAGTTTTTAAATAGAAATGTCACCCATATCGTCAGTGTAGACAACAGGAACATCAGCAGTGCCCCTAGCACATAGTCCTGTATTGATTTCAATAATACAGAAGTACTCAAGCCATCTGTCTTAATCATGAAACCAAGCGCTAAAGTCAGCACCCATGCTACCATCGTTAATAGAAGTATCCATAATAGAAGCATAAGCAGCTTGCTTATCAATAAAGCCACTCGGGACACTGGGATTGTCAGCAAGTTCTTCAGCGTATCCTCGACAAATTCACGGTTGAACAAATAGGCGGTTATTACCCCGTACAGCAGAACACCAAGCAAAAGCATAATATTCAAATTCGTGTTATAGAAAGCCGTTTCGAACGGAATAACTGCATCGGGATCTTTTTTCATTTGGCTCAGGTAGGCGATGAACATCATGATCGGCGCTGCTGAAGCTCCAATCATGCTCACAAGGAACATTTTCGACCTTTTCAGCTTCAACAGCTCGGTATAAAGTAAATTAACCAATCTGGCCACCACCAATCCGCTTCACGAAGTAATCTTCGAGCGTATCTTCATTTACAATCATGCTATATACATCAATATCATGCTGAACGAACAGCTTATTCAGCTTGTACTGCTCCCCGACAAGCGAATAGACACGCATCCATCCGCCGTCGTGAATTTCGTAATCGTGGATGCCGGCTTGCGACTCCAGCAGCATGGCTGCTTTATTGTCATTCGATACATGGAACTCGATGTATTTGCGATTTCTTTGGTGCAGCTCTCCAATCGAGATTTCTTCAAGCAGCTTCCCTTCGTGGATAATACCTAGCTGATCCACAAGCTGCTCGACCTCAGATAAAATATGACTGGATATAAGCACAGTGATCTTCCGTTCTTCCGCTAATGATCTGATGAGCTTGCGCATTTCCTTAATTCCTATCGGGTCGAGCCCGTTCGTAGGCTCATCCAGAATAAGCAGCTCCGGGTGATGAAGAATCGCTCTGGCGATGCCAAGGCGTTGCTTCATGCCCATCGAGTATTGACCAACAAGCTTCCTTGTCTCCTCCTGCAACCCTACCGTTTCAAGTGCTTCTTCCAGCGCATTCCGCTTGTATACCCCCATCAGCTTTGCATTGATCAGCAGATTCTCATAGGCAGTCAAGTTCTCATAAAAGCCGGGATGCTCGACCATTGAACCGATTCGAGATAAAATTTCTTTTGGTTTATCCGTCAAACGCTGGCCGAATATTTCCACATCTCCATGCGTAGGCTTGATTAACCCGAGCAGCATTCGAATGGTTGTCGTTTTGCCTGCGCCATTTCGGCCGAGGAAGCCATAAATTTCGCCCTTCTTCACATGCATGTTCAGATCGTGAACCGCTATCTGCTCTCCATACTGCTTCGTAAGACGGGTTGTACGAATGATTGTGCTCATGCAGCACCTCCTGCTAGTCAACTATATCTCCTTCTATCGTAAACAGTTGATTTTAAATGCTGCTTAATGAGTTCTTAACTATCTCTTAACAGATACAGGTTGCGCCATCCTTACTGGAAGGCTCACTGTAAATGCAGTCCGCTCATACGGCTTGCTCACGACTGAAATACGCCCGCCATGCTTGTCAACAAATGCCTTGGTTATCGCCAATCCCAACCCGCTCCCGCCGTACTGCAAACTCCGAGATTGCTCGGAGCGGTAGGTGCGTTCGAATATCCTCGGAATTTCATTCGCTGGAATGCCTGGCCCCGCATCCCATATCGTGAGCTCAATGCTCGTTTCCTTCCTCTCCAGTTCAACGCCTAACTTCCGGCCATCCTTGCCATACCGGATCGCGTTCTTAATCAGGTTGTTCAGAATGCGGATATACCCGTACCGATCAACCTCTGCTGTACACTTCTCATCAGGAATCTGAACCGCTAAGTCCATGCCGTGCTTCTTTAACTCCGGCAAAAATGAGATTATCGCTTCTCGTAACAGCTCTGCAGCGTCAAGCGGCTCTCTTCTAATCTCAATCTCATCTGCGTCCAGCTTCGCCATTTGAAAGATATGGTCGATCAGTTCCTTCAACGTTTGCGCCTTAGCCGAGATAATCGCAATACATTCTTCCTTCTCTTGCTGCGTATCCATATGTTCATCTTGCAAGGCATCAACATACCCGATAATCGAGGTAAGCGGTGTCCGAATGTCATGTGAAATATTCGTGAGCAGCTTCTTGCGAGCTGTCTCGGATCGATGTGCCTGTACTTGCAGCCTGTCCATTTGCTCGATTAATTCATTAATCGAATATAGCAATTCATTATAAGTCTCGAACTCATTTGCTAGCAGCCTCGTGTTGATATTTCCTCGTACTGCACGTTGTACAGCAGCAGCATCGCTTTTTAGTTTTCGTATCAATCTTAAACGGCTGTGCAAGAGCAGCCCCACAGTGGTGAATAGCATAGCAAACAGCCCCCATCTAATGATTCCTAGAGGCTGAATTGTAATACGATCCATAATGAATAAAATTATTAACCCGATTAATAAAGTGACGAACATCAGACTGTGCTTATCATGTCTCATCTTTCTCACCTGCAAACTTATATCCGATTCCCCACACCGTCTGAATCAGCTTCGGCTCAGAAGGATTCGATTCAATTTTCAATCGGAGCTTACGTATGTGAACCATGACCGTGTTATCATCCTCAATATATTGAGATCCCCACACCTGTCTGAAGATTTGCGTCTTCGTAAATACTTGCTCAGGATGAGCAGCGAACAGCTTCAACAGCTCAAATTCCTTTGCGGTTAGATTTACTTCTTGACCGTCACGCATAACCGTATATTTCTTTGTATCAATTATTAACCCTGTAAATCGCAAAAGTGTATCTTCTTCAGCGGAGCCAATGGCCTCACTGCCTAAGATCATGAATCTTCTAAGCTGTGCCTTGCTTCTCGCAATAAGCTCATGGATACTGAAGGGCTTCGTCATATAATCGTCCGCACCAATGCTCAGGCCGACAATTTTGTCCATTTCTTCATCCTTCGCTGTCAGCATCAATATGGGGACGTTGCTTCTCTCCCGAATGCGGCGGCACACTTCTATCCCGTCTACGTAAGGCATCATTAGATCAAGCACGACCAGATTATACTTATTCAGCTCGAATAATCGCAATGCTTCCTCCCCATTAGATGCCGTATCCACCGAATATAACTCCCGTTCTAGGTACTTCTTCACTAATTCTCGAATTTCTCGCTCGTCATCAGCGACAAGCACACGAATTGGCTGCATCGTTCCGTTCTCCCCTTATATCTATCTAAACGGTCTACACCGGATTGCATATTTCGATCTAGTAGATAGTGTAACGAATCTATCAGCCAATTGCACGTGTTTGCCAATTCCGTTCTTCACAAATACATGGTTTATTGGATTTGCTGTAAAAATCCCATGACCATTGATCTTGCTGCTGCTGCACCATGAAATTATTCACTGGCGCTTTAAGGTAAGAACAGTTATTTCAGGTTTGCTAAGGAACCGTATTGGCAGCTCGGTAGTTCCAATCCCTCTGTTCACATATAGCTGCATGGGTTTATTCAACGTTGACGTTCCCTCGATCTGATACATGCCTTCCACATATCGCTTTGCTAAAGGCGGAGTATATATCGCTCCTAGCAACGGCATCTGGACTTGCCCTCCGTGACTATGACCAGATAATTGCAAGTCGATTGGATAATCAGCGACTTGGTCAGCGACATCCGGCTCATGCACAACAAGCAGATTGAATATGTCCGGCTCCAGGGCTTGCAGCGTTCCGTGAATGTCAGGCGTTCCTAATAAGAAATCATCAAGACCGCTGATGGTGATATACTCGTTATAGTTGGGAAGCCGTATTTTTCTCATAGCATTTACCAGAACCGTGAAGCCCGCCTCTTCCATATAGGACTGATAAATTCCACTCCCCCCTCCACCACGATCATGGTTGCCGAACACCGCATACTTGCCTAATGTTGCTTGCAGCTGCGCCAATATGCGCTGCGCCCCATGTCTCTTATCTCCATACCTATGGAAATTGTCAACTAAATCTCCGGTAAACACGATGATATCTGGATGCTCGATATTAATTCGATCCACAAGGCCCCTCAACTGCTTTTCATCAAAATGCTCGCCCAGATGGACATCAGAAAAGTGCACAATTTTCATGTTATCAAAGCTCGAAGGGATGTAATGATTCTCTATCGTTTGCCTCATTATACTTATCCTTTTCGGTTCCATTTCCAAGCCATAAAATAATGCACATGCCAGCAGCAGCGATACAGCGATTGACATGCTCATTGCAAGCTTTCTCCACTTCTTATTCTTCATAATCTCACCTCAGCTTCATCATAAGAAGCCAATGTTACGCCAATGTGACGAAATAAAAAAAGTGCCATCCCACTTATGGGACAGCACCAGTTAGATATCGTCTCAACCCTTTTTGATTGATCATAAACAATAGAGAAAGACT
Organism: Paenibacillus sp. S-12; assembly: GCF_030363895.1. NCBI lineage: Bacteria > Bacillati > Bacillota > Bacilli > Caryophanales > Paenibacillaceae > Paenibacillus > Paenibacillus sp. S-12. The sequence continues at coordinate 216,072 of NZ_JASIUF010000008.1, read as the reverse complement.
GTCACTGTACTGTTCGATAACACAACTTTGAAGCAATATGACCGTATTATCTTTCTTGAGGGCAAAGCGGCAATGCAAAATGAAATTCGATAACGCCTTTCTGCAAGCGCACACCAAATTTTGCTTCATGTTTCTGCAATATCCCATGAACAATAGACAAACCTAACCCAGTTCCGCTGAACTGCTTGCTGCGAGAACTCTCTGCGACGAAGAACGGTTCCCACAACTGTTTGAGCTCTGCTTCTGTCATGGATAGCTCACATCCATTTCGAATAAACAGAGTTAGCTCAATCTGACTCGTTACAAGCTCAATCTCTATTTTCCCATTTGTCGTATATTTCACCGCATTCGATATCAAATTGGTAATGGCCATTTCCAGCTTCAACTTGTCGGCCTTCACACAGCATCGTTCCGCATCCTTATGTTTCACGGTCAGTTCAAGCGAATGTTGCTTAAGGGGCAGCTCAAACGCTGAGATAATCCGTTCCAGAAGAGGGATGATAGGAACGGATTCAATATCTAACTGTTCCGCTTGCAATCGAGACCACTCCAACAGGTTTGTAATGAGCCCGGACATATTGTCTGTCTGCTGCTCAATAACATCCGCGTAGGTGCCGTCGTCAAGCCCGTCCTTCATTCCGGCAGCGTATGCCTTAATTACCGCAAGCGGTGTCTTTAACTCGTGAGAAATGTCGCGAATGAAGACGCGCAAATTTCGGTTTCGCTCCTCCAGCTCAGTGTGGGCCTGCTCCAGCTTTGTGCTCATTGAATTGATGCTGCGAGCGAGCTCTTCGATTTCATCGCCCGTTCGAATGTCCACCTTCTGAAAGGTCAGTTCTGCAATTTCCTCAGCCGTTATTTTCAATTGCTCCAAGGGCCGTACGGTTCGCTTGGAAAACCACGCGGCGAGCACAATTGCAAGAAGAAGCGCTCCAACTGCGATCCATAAATTGAACTGATTGACAATTCGTATCGTGTCGCCAGAATTGGCCACAGATTCGCCTGCCGCAAATATTAAGCCTTCCTTCAGAACAAATGTGACGATCACGCTCGATTTCAGTTTTTCTTGCTGGTACGTCTTCGTGACTGTACCTCCGTGCATAAGCTGTGCAACACTGTCTTCTGTCAACCAAAACTTACTCATGGCGATGCGCTCACGTGTAAACTGCTCCCGGAGTGTCCAATTCAAGCGATCAATGTCATGATCATATGGAGTGTGAATGATCGTCAGTTGATATTCATCTGCTATCCGCTCCGTCTCTTCAAGCAGTTGCTTTGGCTCAATGCTTTGCAGCTTTTCTACAGCCTCAGTCAACGATGCCCGCTTCTGGTAAATAAAATAATTCGGCATAAAAAACGTATTTACGCAATAAGAAAGTCCGAAAACGACAACAAGGATGAGTGCAATATGCACGAATAGCTTTCGACTTAGCTTATTCATGGCGGCGCGGATGCTCGAAGCTATACCCCATCCCACGGTGTGTCAGTATCCATTCTTCACCGATCTTTTCCCGCAGCCTGCGTATATGGGTATCGACTGTCCGCTCTTCGCCGAAATAATCGTAGCCCCACACATGATCGAGCAGCGCCTTGCGGGATAGGATCTGGCCTTTGTTCACGATAAAAAATTTCATAAGCTGAAATTCCTTCTTCGTAACCCGCAAATCTGTTCCAGCCTTGCTAATCTTCTGTCCTTCCATGTCAACTTGAATCTCGCCGAATAGATACTGCGCCTGTAAATTCAACAGCTTCTTGACCCTTGCCAGTAAGATACGTGGATCGAACGGCTTCCTTATATATTCGTCAGCACCAGACTCCAATGCCTTCAACTCGTCTTTATACTCACCCTTTGCCGTAAGCATCAGCACCTTGAGCTTCGAATTCGCCTTCATCTCTTTGCACACATCGATTCCACTCTTAAAAGGCATCATCCAATCCAGAACGGCCAAGTCGAGCGCCTGATGATAATAGATGTCGAGCGCCTTAATCCCATTCTCTGCCGTAAAGGTTTGAAATCCTTCTTTTTCAAAATAAGCAACTAATATGTTGAGCATATGCGGTTCATCGTCAGCAATTAATACATTCATCAGTTTGTAACTCCTTCTATTGTAGCTATTCATTGATGCATTCTATATTATTGCATTTTTAATTGAATAAGGAAAATACTGCGGTTATACTGAATACAACCTATGTAAGGAGGAGTTACGATGAAGTGCGTAAAACAAAATGGGGCAGGTTATAATCGGGGATAACGCATCATTCGCCCTGTAAACTGCGCGATTCCCCTTCATGATAGAAAGGGGTTTCCCGTTCGTGGAACAAATAAATCAAGACAACCGCGCATGCGTATCTGCGGAAGAACAATCAAGTCATTCTTTCCGTGATGTAAAGAAATCTTTTGCATGGTTAAGCTTCTTGGCATTCTTCAGTGTATTGAACGAAACCGTGTTTAATGTATCTTTGCCTGATATTTCACATCATTTCGGCGTAAGCCCTTCGGTAGCAAATTGGGTTAACACTTGCTTCATGATTTCCTTTGCGCTCGGATCGGTCATTTACGGGACACTATCCAGCACACACGGAATTAAGAAGCTTTTGCTGTTCGGCGTGCTCACCTACGGTATCGGCTCCATACTCGGATTCCTTGGCCATTCCTATTTGCCCGCCGTATTTGCAGCCAGATTCATACAAGGAGCCGGCGCATCAGCGGTGCCAGGTCTGATTATGGTCATGGTGACTCGGTATATTAGAGCAGACCACCGCGGCAAGGCGTTCGGCCTCATCGGTTCCATGGTAGCGCTCGGTGAAGGAATTGGACCGGCAGCAGGCGGAGTACTCGCCGGATACATCCATTGGGCTTATCTATTTCTCATTCCGATGATGACGGTGATCAGTCTTCCTTTCTTCTTGACTGCCTTGCCAAAAGAGCCCTCAAAAGAAGGGAACACCGATATTCCGGGCATTTTACTGCTATCGACCGGTATTATTCTGTTTACCTTATTTACGACTACGTACCATTGGCTTTACCTCGCAGCCAGTGTCCTTGTCATATTAGGGTTTGCCCAGCATATCCGCCGTACGAGCAAACCGTTTATTGCACCATCCTTGTTCACCAACCATCATTTTGTGCTCGGTACGCTTGCGGGCTCCATCTTGCTGGGTACGATCGCAGGATTTATCTCCATGGTGCCCTACATGATGCGGAATGTGCATCATTTATCAACAGCATGGATTGGCAGCGCGATCTTGTTTCCAGGGACGATGAGCGTCATCGTGTTCGGTATTCTGGGCGGATCGCTCGTTGACAAGCGTGGAACCTCGTTTGTATTTGCCACTGGTCTCGGGCTTATCACCTGCAGCTTTACGATGCTGATATTGTGGGGACAGGAGTCGCCATGGTATATGACAGGAGCGCTCGTACTCGTATTCGGCGGACTATCCTTTATTAAGACCGTCATATCGACGACAGTCGCGGAATCACTAAGTGAGGAACAAGCTGGCGAAGGAATGAGCATGCTTAGCTTTGCGTGCTTCTTGGCTGAAGGTATCGGGATAGCTGTAGTAGGCGGTCTGCTTACACATGGCGAGCTGCTCGCCACGTTGCTGCCTGCTTTCACAAGAGGCTCAGTATCCTCCTTATACAGCAGTTTGATGATCTTCTTCATTGCTGTACTCCTTGTCGGCAGTATCGTATATGGCTTGTCACGGAAACGAAAATCCAGTATTTCACGCAGTTAACCATTTATGAAGATCAGGATATTCCTGATCTTCATTTTTATTTTCCACGCTTCTTTCCATAAGGTGAGGGTTATCCATCTTCATATCGTAGAGTACGCTGATCCTAACTAGAATTTATGATGCACCATCTTCTGTCTGTTTCTATCTATTTTATGATTTTTTTGTAAACATTTCATTGTCAACTTGACATGGATATTGTATGATATGAGCAATTGCATAGTCATACAAATTCGGGGGCTTGAGGAATCGGGCTGAGATTGTAGCTGACCATACCGCTACTGACCGTTAATCTGATCTGGGTAATGCCAGCGTAGAGAAGATGTATTTGTCGCGTGATCATGCACAAGCTGTGGTCTATGACTCTTTCTACCGTCTGGCTGCCAGACGGTTTTTTTGTATGATCGATATCCAAAAGGAGAGGGTTATGTTGCCAGAACAACAGAGAAGCAGCAACAAATTAAAATTCACGGATATTCTTATTACCGTGATGATCGGTGTTGTATTCGGTGTCATCTTTAAAATGTGGGAGAGCGTCTACAGCCTTGCCAAGCCGTTGTTCCCGCAAGCAGGACAATTAACGTATGGCATGTGGTTTATGGCTGGACCATTCGCATACTTGGTCATCCGCAAGCCGGGTGTGTGCTTCCTCGCAAGTCTAGCAGCTGCAAACCTATCTGCCATTCTCGGATCTGCTTGGGGATTAGAGACCATTGTATACGGGTGTGTGCAAGGTCTCGCAGCAGAACTGGCATTTGCCTTGACTGGATATCGCAAGCACAGCATCTTTCTTGCAGGACTCGCAGGCATTTTATCTGCTATTGGTTCCTTCGTTATTGATCTTGCGTACGGTTATGCAGATTATGAAACTTGGGTTCTCGTACTCAAGTACGGACTTCGTGTGATCAGTGCCTTTATTTTCGCCGGCATCTTTGCTGGTCTTCTCGTCCGTGCTTTGGAAGCAACAGGCGTAACCAAATCCATTCGCCCTCTATCCAAAGAAGATTACGCGGCACTTGACAGATAATGTAAAATACGAAACAATGAATACGGAATTTGTGGCTGAACCACAGATTCAGAATAAGGTGGTTACCTATGCAACAAAAGTCTTATACGAATTCGTCTGCATATGTTGACCGTTTGCGCCTAACTTTCCCAGGAGAGGAATCCTTGCTGTTCAAGGACCTCTCCTTCAACATTTCTACTGGTGAGAAGGTTCTGCTCCTCGGGCCAAGCGGCTGCGGAAAGTCTACACTGCTGCAAGTGTTAAGCGGAATTATCCCCCATTCCATCGAAGTTCCGCTCAAATACGATGCGATTAAGCTTCCATCTCGCTGGGGGTTCGTCTTTCAAGATCCAGATAGTCAATTTTGTATGCCATATGTCGATGAAGAGCTTGCTTTCGTGCTGGAAAATCTCTCGATCCCGAAAGAGCATATGCAAGCATACATGATAGACATTCTTGAGCGTGTGGGCTTGCAATTCGCTGATCTTCACATCGAAATCAGCACGCTGTCACAGGGAATGAAGCAGCGGCTTGCACTTGCTTCGGTGTTGCTGCTCGAGCCGGAAGTATTGTTCCTTGACGAGCCATCCGCACTTCTCGATCCAGAAGGCACGAAGCAAATCTGGGACACGGTGAAAAGAGCCGCCATTTCCTCCACCATCTTGATCGTGGAACATAAGATTGAGCATGTCATCGATATGATTGATCGGGTTGTATTGTTCGACAACTCTGGGAATATTCTAGCAGACGATGAGCCCAATATTATCTTTCAGCGCCATAAGGATAAGCTTATCGAGTATGGCATCTGGTATCCAGACGTATGGCTGGATTATTTGCAGTCGGAAGCCTACCGAACCATCGTTCAAAGTAGAAATGAAGTTAGAGCACACCAAGACGGAATGAACCCAGCCTGTAAACTCCAGTTCGAAAATAATCGGGCAGAACCTATTCTATCCTTGCAGGATTTCGCGGGATACTACGAAGACATTCGCAAAATATATGTATCTGCGTGTGATGTCTATTCCGGAGAATGGATTGCAATCGTTGGAGCAAATGGTGCAGGAAAAAGCACTCTGCTGCTGTCCCTTATGCAGATTATCCGCACAAGCGGAACCTATTATGTCTCAGGCAAAAAGATTGCATCTTTGCGTAAAAAAAGATGGTTTAAAGTATTATCCAGCAAGGTACAGCGCCCTCCAGCCGAGCTGGCATTCGTCTTTCAAAATCCAGAAATGCAGTTCCTTACTGATACCATCTATAGCGAGTTGGCTTATGAATTAAGGCAGGACAGTGTGGGCGAGGACGACATTGCACGAAGAATTGAACAGATGTTAACGGCATTCGATCTGAACGTAAGTCACGAACGGCATCCCTATCATCTATCTTTGGGCCAGAAACGCAGATTAAGCGTTGCAACAGCTATGATGCGAGAACGCCCTGTTCTGCTGCTGGATGAGCCCACCTTCGGACAAGATGCCAAAAATACATTTGCTATGCTAGAAAAATTGGAACAACTGCGGTCAAACGGAACTACCATCATTATGATCACACATGATATGCACATTGCCAATAGTTTCGCTGATCGGGTATGGCAAATTGATGACGGCAAATTGTTGAAAATGACCGTGCCTGTTCCTATCCTCAGGGAGGTGCAGTTGACATGAATTTGCTTGCGCCTAAGTCTGAGACATGGCTGCACCGGGTGAATCCCGCAATCAAGCTTGTCGTTTTTATCATTCTGCTCCTTGTAGCACTGCTTAACCGACAGCTTGATTTTGCGCTCTATCAGCTTGTCCTATACACGCTGCTCCTGTTCCTATGCAGTGGTCATTCCAAGAAAAAGCTGCTCTTATTGACGCTCCCCTTTCTGTTCTTATTCGTCTCGACAGCGTCCACTATGATTCTATTTGGTAAAGGAGAGCATGTATGGTGGTCTTGGGGATTGATCCGCATCTCGGAAGAAAGCTTCTATCGTGGGCTTGTCATCGGGGTGAAGACACTCTGCTTCGGTATGCTTGGGTTGACATTTGCCTTTACGACGAAGCCGATACTTCTGTTCTATGCACTCATGCAGCAGTTCCGGCTTCCGCCGCAATACGCGTATAGCTTCATCGCTTCCTTGCGGCTGCTCCCTGCGATTTGGGAAGATTACCGAACGCGATCACATGCACTCCAAATCCGTGGGGTTCGATATAAAAGCGGCTGGAGAGGAATCTTTGAACGCCTTCATACGTATGCCCTACCATTGCTCGCACAAAGCATTCGGCGCGCTCAACGCGTCGCTGTTGCAATGGAAGCGAAACGATTCCAAATGAACAAATCACGTACGTATTTTTACATTACACGGTACCATAGTATCGATCTTGCCTTCGTATTGTTGGTGTTCACTTTAGTCACGGCTATTTTTTTGTTATCGCTTCGTTTTCCTCTATTTCACTTGGTCTATTGAACATGTTATCTCTGGATAGTAAATGAAAAGAGGCTCAGTCCTGTTTGGACAGAAGAGCCTCTTCGTTCGTTCCTTATTCCTCGTACTTCCATGACACGGAATGCTTATACGCAGGGAGTTTCATCTTCCAATTGATATCCCGATAGATAAAATCGGTTGCCGTCCGTGTTAAGGTCAATTTCTTCGGCACATGATCCAACCCTAGAATGGTAAAGTCGCCATCGTAATCGATACCACCTCTAACATACGAGCCCCTGACGTCAATTGGATATTCATGTCCCTTCTCATCCTGGGCAATCCACCTTTGCCCAGTACTATCCGTAGACATGGTTCCAATCGCTTTTAACTTTAAAGATTTTTTGATCCCTTCAGCTTTGCTTACATAGGTTTCCTCGAACCCGTTCGGGTTCAACATTTTAAATTCATCACCAGCAGCCTTGAATACGGCTGGACCATCTTCCAAGCTTGCCAACGAGAAACTGATAGAATGATTCGTAAACTTCGGGAAGTGATAATCATCGATCCCTAATTCTCCTAAATTACCGAGATCCTTAAAAGCGCCAAACGTATCTATGCATGTCACTACTTTCGAATCCCCTTCTTCTCCTAACGTACAGCTTGACCGCAAGGGGAACATTGCCGGGCGCTCATCATAATCATGATATTTGTGGTCTCGAATATTGAGAGCTATATACTTGCCCTCTGTATCCTTAATGTAGTATCCGATTTCATGATAAGTATATAGCGCTAGATCCTCATTACGTGGTGCGGCACCTGCAGGAAGCTTCGACTGAAACTCGATTTGAAATGCGCTAGCGTGAAAAATCATGCGCGTCGGCTTAATTCTTGTTCCATCAGGTGCCATATATTCGCCATTCAATGGAATCTCCCTTACCTTCTTCCTAGCTTCCGTCATATCCACATCAATTGAGAAGCGCCAATCTCCATTTACTAGTGTATATGCAACCTTGTCGCCTTCCCAACCAATTACGTCTATATTTCCGCGTATTGTAATCTGGTCGGTGTCTAATGTCCCAATAAGGCCGAGATCAATCATCCCGTACTCTTTCCCCTTCTCGCCGCCTTCCATATTGTGCAGCCCAAATGACGCATTCGGATCGATAATCGACTTGCCATCCGCGTCAACAACATCAATGGAACGACGTTGCAGGTAATCGTTTTGCGACTTGCCGTCTGGCCGCAGCAAGCGGTAAGCGATGACAATGCGCGACGTATCCGCCACGACTTCCTTCACTTCCAGCGTGTAACCTTTATCCTTCTTTTCAATATTTACGAAATGATGAATACCGATGATATCGGAATTTAGTAACCCTACGTCCTCCGTGCTCTCGATCTGGAATAGTGACTTAATCCAGTTGGCCACTGTCGGTTGCGTGAAGCTGAGGATAGAAGCAAAAATCAAAATAATTGCGGCAGCGACCCATTTTTTTCGTGAAATCCTCTTTCGGGAAGCCATTTGTTCCATTATGGACACATTTCCCTTAGCATCCTCATTCCTTGCTTCTTGTTTCCCTTCAACTTCCTCATCTGCAATAACCGCCATGATGCGATCTGTAAAGGAATCATCCAGCTTGTACGGATACAACATTTGGTGCATTACACCCTGCTCCTCTATGCATGTCTCCAGTAAATGCTGGCATGGTGTACAGCTCTCAATATGATCCATGGCGCTATTAAGCCGTCCATTTACCATCAGTTCCTCCATCTGCTCATACGTGAGACATCTCCCCGACATCACTGACTTCCCTGACATCATGGCTCCCTCCTTGTTCAATCAACTTCTTCAATGACTTTTTGGCTCGATACAACGCATTTTTCACTTGGTGCATAGTCAAGCTCGTAATCTCGCAGATTTCCTCATACGTACACTCGTTGGTATAGCGGAGCAGGATGACAATACGTTGCGCCGGCGGCAATTGCTGAATGAATTGCTGCACATGCTGCCGAGATTCCGCTCGCAAATACAACATCTCCGGTGTAGTTTCGTCTGCCACGGATTCTTGATCCCATTCGATTAATGTGATCTGCTTGCGTTTACATCGATCCTGATAAGTACGAACAGTGATGGTATATAACCATGCGGCGAAGCTCCTGCATGGATCATGATCGGCCAGCTTACGATATGCCTTGATAAACGCCTCTTGCGCAACGTCCTGAGCATCCTCATGGCTCGCCCCAATACCTCGCAATAGCCCGTACGTTTGCTCCCTATATCGATTGACAAGGACAGCGTATAATTCCTGCCTGCCGCCAAGAACCTGTGCGATAATATCTCTATCTAACTCGGTGCAGCTCATGGCTCTCCTCCCTCATTGTTGTGTGTTCATAGATATAGACGAACCTAGTGCTTGCAACTTCTCATATTTGGGACAATAATTTTTTACGCGCAAAAAAGGAGAACCGAAGTTCCCCTTCCTATTTTCTATTCTACCTGATATTGTTTGTCTATTTTTTCACTGCATGCATTTCATTAAAGAATTGAGTAGACGACCGACTTGGTTGGATCGTTGCTAAGCACACACCTGCCAACACGAATAGGAGCCCAGCGAACAGCGACCAGGTCAAGCTGGCGCCATACAGCCACACAGAAAGAAGTGAAGTCACGATAGGTGTAAGGTTCAAATAGATACTTGCCTTGCTCGCCCCAATCTGGTGCACACCTAGATTAAAGATGATATATCCGATAAGTGTTCCGCATACCACCATATAGGCCATCTCCATCCATCCTTGAATGGACATTTCAGGCACCATCTCCCATCCTCCCTCAGGGATAGAACTGAATCCGAGAAAGATTGATCCGAGCAGCGTCATAACGGCAGTTGCAAACACGGGCGATACATCTTTGACTACCTTTTTTCCAACAAGACTGTATACAACCCCGCACAACAATGCACCGATAAATAATAAATCTCCCTCATTGAACGATAAGCTGGCCAATCGCTCAAGCGATCCCTTCGTAATAACCAGCACCACACCGATAAATGAAAGAGCCAAACTGATTCCCAGTTTTCCGTTCCAAGCCTCCTTGAAAAATAAAATAGCCCCCAGAGAAACGAACACCGGCATCGTGGCGATGATGAGAGAGCCATTAATGGCTGATGTGTAGTGCAGCGCCACAAAAAACAAAGCATTATACCCGAATATCCCTGTTAGCGATATAATAACGAGTCCTTTCCAATTTGTCTTCAGCCCTTGCAGATTCCATTCTGATCGGACAGTAACTAGAAGCAATAAAAGGAGACCAGCCAATCCAAACCGAATCGTAGCGGCAACGAGCGGCGGAATTTCCGTGATCACATGTTCAGCCGTTGAAAATGACCCACCCCAAAATAAAGGCACGAGCAGCATAAGAAAATAAATGCTTTTGTTGACGCTGTGATTGTTCAAAATGAATCATCTCTCCCTGTATATAGATTATATGTTTAAACTTATAAACATAATGTGCAAAAAAATAACCACGCAGCAGCACACAATACGCCTATGGCCATTAGACTACTACGCGCCCATCTCCTCCAACATCAGATCGATGTGGTGGACGACACAGTTCGGACAGAAGAAGGAATTATCCGATTTTATGTAACAGATCCATTGGGAAATCGACTGAAGTTCTTAGAAAAGAACTAGTAGCTACGGATCATTCTCCTCTCCGAACCTAGCCATGCCCCCTTATTCACATACCCGCTTCAATGGACATCATCAAGTCTTTAATCGTCGTCATAAATTCTCTAGCGCTTAAGGAATACAGTTTCTCATTCGCTTGCTTATTGAATGTAATGAGACCGGCTTGTCTTAATATTTTCAGATGATGAGAGACGGCCGGTCTTGATATGTCCATCTGTTCGGTTATTTGATTCACATTTAAGGCGCTATGTTCAAGCAGAAGCATTATGATTTGCTGTCGATTCGTATCTCCAAGTGCTTGAAATATAGGTGTTGCCTGTTGAAACTTCTCCAGCACTTGGTCTTTATTGCTGCAATCGTATTGTGTGTGCTCAACTGTGATAATTCTCACCTCGTATGTTCAAATGTTTAAACATACTCTATTATGAGATCCACTTACTTGAATGTCAAGCGTAGTCAATTGATCTTGACGAACGATGTCTCGTTCATTCAGCCTCCAGCTCATGATCAATCTCAGCCACTTCGTCACCGTGTTCCAATTGCGAGCCGTCACATCCTTACCCAATTTTCAGAAATTGCTGGCTAGCTTGGAATCTAGGACACTTTGCGTCGATATAGACTATAAATTTCTCAGCCAACAATGTGAAACCCATCCTCACCGCCAATGCCATGAGACAGCATGGCAGCAACGTTTGGTTCAGGTTCAGACGCACGGCCTGTTTAGGGTGTTATGAAACCAAATAAATGCCCAACGGAAGATTCGATTCTCCAGCCGTCATCAGTTTACAGGTGAATGAACTCTCCCCAGGGGGAACAACAATCGCAGCAATCAAGCACACATTTGTGTTGTTAAGCATAATGGGTATACCTTTTACTTCTCCATCAACGAGAATAGCACCTGTATAGGCACCCCCACGCGGATTCAAGTAAATGCGGATGGCCGCTTCTCTTTCGGTATGATTATGCAGCGGAATATCAATCGAGTAAATAGCACCGAATTGGCCAAAATTATCGACTGCCCCCTCACCAATATCACTCGTGCTAACCGTGAACAGCAAGTCGGCAGCCGCCGCTCCGTTCATTTTCGTTCGCGCACACACCCGATAGACGCTTTCCGTTCCAACGATATATGCTGGCATGGCTGCATGTACCTCGGAATAAGACCAGCATCCGCGCGGATGGGTGCCATACGAAGGAAGGGGGTCTGAATGGACTAGTCGCAAGTCCGCAGCCATATCCCGGCTTACAACCGTACGGACAACATACTCCATGACATCAGCAGATGAATCTCGTGTTACTGTGAACTCATAAATGAACCCGGCAAAATAACCATGTTCCAATCTCACAGATTCGATTAGTGCCGTCCTCTGACAAGCTGCCTCTTTATCGACAGGAATACAATGCTCCATAGTATCGCTAAGACAAGCCTTTACAAGACATTGCCCTGCATGAATCATTTGATCGTTGATTGGTTGAACAAGAATCTCTCTCCGTACCTGCTGAATAGTAATATTACTTGATGTGGATATATTTTGAATGGTTACTCCTAGTTGCAATGGTTGTCCTGTTTCGTTGCGATGCCAGCCGAATATCCGATGTAGAACGAATTGCTCGTCCGAACGCATGATATGATGCCACAATGTCCCTTCTCTTCCCGGGAGTGACGATGAATTTAATATTTCAGGATTATCGCTAACCAGCAGACATCGTTGAGCCGATGATTCTGCACGCTCTACATCCATAAATACCGAGATCGGTACATTCATGAAGTCGACTGGCAGGTCGTTTTGATAGTAATTCACAAAATCACTCATCCCCTCAACGTTTATATTCAAGTCTGCTGCTGCATTTACATGCTATGTACAAAAACGAAAAATAGCAAAAAAACCGACCAATGTCATTGCCGGCTGTTCGGATATTTCCCTATATCAGGGGTAAAAAACGAAAAATAGAAAGGTGTGTATTTATGGAGGTTATAGGACGTACATTTTTAGCATTTATCGCCATGCTTTTATTCAATCGAATTCTTGGCAAGAAGCAAATGAGCCAAATTACCTTATTCAATTACATCACCGGTATTACCTTTGGTTCCATCGCTGCAGCCATGGCAATTGACCCGCATATATCTCTTCTCGACGGTGTCATCAGTTTGACAATGTGGAGCTTATTAACAATAGGAATTGGCACGCTCACCTTAAAAGTTCCACGTCTTCGCGTTATGTTAGACGGCGAGCCCACGATTATAATCAAAAAAGGCAAAATCCTAGAGAAGACAATGGCGTCTATGCACCTGAACATGGATGATGTAAGCATGCTGCTACGCGAGAAGGACGTATTTTCAATTCGAGATGTCGAATATGCTATTCTCGAGCCGCATGGCGGATTGTGTGTGCTAAAAAAAGTAGACAAACAAGCGCCCACTAAAGAAGATTTGAAAATAGGCACGGAACCCATCTTATATATGCCGACCGAAGTTATCACTGATGGTTCCATTGTATATCAGAATCTTAGAGAGCTGAACCTAACGAAAGAATGGCTGAATCAAGCGCTGCACAATGCAGGATGCTCGCCTGATCATATTCAAGAAATTTTTTATGCCGAACTTCAAAGCGACGGTACACTGCATATTGACAAAAGAAGAGACGCCGTAAAGTGAAAAGGGAATCAATAAAGCTGCACTGGTATCTGAACATAATGGTTCACGATGGGATCTATCTCATAATACTCATGCAACAGCGCATTCAACTGTTCGTATTGAACAGTATTTCGAAAGCCAACCGCATGCTCCTTCAACGAATGCCACTGGACGATAAGCAAATATCGATCGGCGGCCTCAACGCATTTATGCAGTTCATGGGAAATATATCCCCTAGACGATGTCAGAAGCGGCGATGCGTGACGGAAGGCGCTTTCGAAATCATTGCTCGTACCTGGTTTAATATGAAGCACCGCCACCTCTCTAATCATTTGACAATACGCCCCCTTTAAACATTACCTGCTACGGCATTAGAACCATGTCATGAAATAGGTATGGTTAACGGGTACCTCGTTCCGCTTGGCCCATTTCATCAGTTCTTCAATGCCACTCTGCGCCTCTTGCGCAAAGGCAAAGCAGCAGTTCATCGGAATTATATGCTTTGATTTGAGTTGTATGCCGATTGCTGGACAATTTATTCCTTTTAGCTTAATCGCTTGAATCTCACTGCAATGGATCATGCGACCATTAACCGTGATCGTATCAGAAGCCGAGCTAATTTCCACTGTACGACGCGAACGCACCGCATATACCTCTACTGCTAACGATACAAGCACGATAGCTAGAACGGCCATCTGCATCATAAACAACAACGGGAAGGTTCGACCCGTCATCGCTGTAACCTGCAGCATTCCAAAGCTGAACAATAGAGAAGCTCCCAAAACTGCCTTCGTGCGCGTTGGATATTTCACCCGATAATTCATATCATCCGCCCCAATCTGATTCTCAAATAGGTTGTAAGATATCGCATTGGTGTCATTCCTTATTATACCATTGAAGTTAACGTATTTGACACAGTTTTTTCACAACAAAGACACATTTTTAGTTGCAAAATCTTATCAATAAATGATACCCATTCTTTTCGACCTATCTGTGCCTGATTTTACGTTATGCGGCATGTTCATTTCGGGAGAAAAAAATTAAGGGGGGAAAGTAAAAAAAACTCCATTGGGAATAGCGCGGAACTCGCCGTCTACAATGGAAATTTCACAAAAAAAAGAGAGGGAAGCCCTCTCTCCAAATAGCTTATATCCGATTGCAGTAACAAAGTCGTCGCGTCATACACCTATTTTTACATATTATAGATTGTACCGGCACGGTCATTGATGACCCTCATTTTCGTATTATCATTGATAATAATCTCCGCTCCTGGTTGACCGTCCATATTAACAATTTGCGTTACCTTCCAAGCATACGAATTCATCTTATAGTCGCGCGTCGATCGCGACCGATCGTCCACGATTCGAACCTTATCTACAAAATTCAAGATTACCTCTGCGCCCGGCTGACCATTCGTATCGACAGCATCGATTATCGCCCAAGTTCCGCTGTTGGCGGCATACTCTCGGGTCGTACCGTTCGTATCACTCACAATAATCAGTTTAGAGCTGCCATTCACGATAAGCTCGTCTCCGGGCTGACCGTCCGTATCCGCTATTTTTGCGAGTGCCCAGGACACATTCGGCATCTTATAATCTCGGTACGTTCCTTCGCTGTCCCTGATGACGCGAATCCCCTCTCCAATGTTCAATATTAGCTCCGCACCCGGCTTGTTATTCGTTTCGGCTGTGCCAACGATGGCCCAGCTTCGATTGTCTCCGACGGGATACTTGACCGCCCGATTGCTCCGGTCATGAATAATGTACGCGTCTCCTCCAGCCTTTATGGAGATTTCTTTACCTGGCACGCCATCCATGTCTTCTACGGGCCCGACAGCCCATACTGTATTGCCGAATGAATAGGAACGAGTCCCTCCCCAGCTGTCGACAATGTCCAGTTTGCCTCCGTTCCGATAGACCATCTGCATTGTGCCGTCCCCTCGCAAGTCATACGTACCTAAGTATGTACCGGATGCTGCTTGGGCTTGAGGAGCTTGAATCGTTAACACTCCTGCCAGCATTGTGGCAGCTGCAAGAATAGAGAGAATCTTTTTCATATGCGCATCACCTTTCCTTGCTTGGATTGGATGCCGTCACCTGATCCCGATCTATCTCCAGTATATTCCTCGCGCAAAACTTGAATCTATAGATTCAAAACGAAAAACGAATCTCTTCTTCCTTTATTCACCATTTTGTAAAATGTGGTACTTTCATTCCAAAGCCTATTTTTACATAAAAAGCTCCGTTTCCAACTGGAAACGGAGCTTTTTATGTTATTCAACCGCTTCCGATACCGGCAGATCGTTCGGTTCACTGCGCATGAAGAACCAAATGCAGCCGATCGTTGCCCCTGCAAGCGCAGGCACGACCCAGCCCAGCCCTTCGGAATACCAAGGCAGGTAACGGTACAATTTCTCAACGTGCTCAACTTCAAGCCCCGCCTGTTTCAGTCCGTCCACAATGCTGATCAATGAAGTCGCAAGCAAGCTACCAATATATACAGCCGATCGCCCCTTAAAAACATGGTGCATCAGGGTCAAGACGATAAGGACAATTGTAAGCGGGTAAATGGCCGACACGATTGGAACTGAAAATGAAATAATCTGATCAAGACCAAGATTCGTTACACCCACGCTTATGATGCATAATATTCCGATCCACTGCTTGTAAGAAATGCGCGGCACAATAGAGTGGAAATATTCCCCGCAAGCAGCGAGCAAGCCAACCGATGTCGTCAGACATGCCAGAATAAAGACAATGCCGAGCAATATCGTACCCCATTTACCAAATAAATGCAGCACAATGGCCGTCATAATCTGACCGCCATTCGCGGCTCCTTCAATGATGGAATGACTTGTTGAGCCTAGATAGCCGATCATCATATAAATGATGGCCAAGAACACGCCTGCTATTAGTCCGGCCTTTATCGTGATGGCTGACAGCTTCTGCGAGCTAGATATCCCGCGCTTGCGCAGCGCAGATACGACGACACTTCCTAGCAGCAGAGCGGACAACGCATCCATCGTCGAGTAACCGTCAATGCCGCCTTTGAAGGCAGCTTGATTTACGTATGCTTCTCCCGGTAGAGCATATTCCCCTAACGGATGGAACATGCTCTGTATAAAGACGAGTATGATCATGATCAGCAGGATCGGGGTCAGCACCTTGCCGATTCGTTCAAACAGCTTCGATGGATTCAGGCACAGCCAATAGCTGATAACAAAATAAATAAAAGAGTACACAAATAAAGACCAGCCACTCGTACGCAGCACTTCAGGCAACAGCGGAACTGTTCCCATTTCAAATGCCACACTTCCTGCACGCGGAATAACAAGAAATGGCCCGAGTGCTAAATAAGTAATAAAGGTGAACACAAATCCGAATCCAGGATGGACACGATTCGTCAATGACTGTAAATCACCGGATTTTGCAATCGCAGTAACGCCTAAGATCGGTAGACCTACAGAGGTAATTAAAAATCCGATCATAGCTTCCCATACATTTGAACCTGCGGCATATCCTACAGCCGGCGGAAAAATGAGATTGCCTGCGCCAAAAAATAAGGCAAATAGCATTAAGCCAAAATAAAACGTTTCTTTTTTTGATAGTTCAGTCATGCTGCAACTCTCCTGCTGTCATCTATCAACCGATTATAACAATACATTATAAAAAGCCAGCTTCTTTCCTGTCAAATCCAATTCCTGTGCATCATCTTGCAGAATTACGCTCCAGAAATGGTTAAACCCTTTACCTTTAAGGATGGCACATTACAGCTGCCTGTGAACCACAAATCATTAGCAACTTCTTCAATTTGCTTTAGGAGATCGAACAAGTTACCGGACACGGTAATTTGGTTAACTGAACGTACAATCGTACCTGCTTCAATAAGGAATCCGATACAGGATAAGGAGAATTCACCTGATATCGCATTCGTCCCTGCGTGCAGACCTTGCAGTTGTACAATCAGCAGACCCTTCTCCGTCCCTGCGATTAGATCATCCAGTGATGCGGAACCCGGTACCACGTACATATTGTGAGGAGCAATCCCTATTTTACTGCGGTATCCCCTTTTTGAGGCATGGCCTGTTGACGCTGCGCCAAACTTACGAGCAGTCTTTAAATTATGCATATAGGTCAGCAGCTTGCCATCCTTAATGATCTCTGTACGCATCGCAGCATGGCCCTCCGCATCAAAGGAACACGCCCCCGGAACGCTATTCATCAACGGATCGTCCACAATCGTAATATTGCTGCCTGCGATCTGCTCACCAATTTTGTCCTTCAAACCAGAGAAGCCTTTATCAACTGCATCTGCCGAGAAAATAGACGTATACGCCCCAAGCAGCGTACTGGCAGCATCATGTCGGAAGATGACTGGATAATTATCCGAGACAACGGTGTCTGCACCAAGCTTAGACACAGCTTCGTGCGCAGCTCTGCGAGCTACAGCGGCAAAGTCGATATCCTCAAATCGTTCCATTGAAAAGTCGTACCAGTCTCCAGTTGTCGTCATGCCGAGCTGTGTTGCCACTACAGATACACTACCTGCCGCAGTGCTATAGGAAGCGCGGCAATTCAGCCCCTCCGTATTGGCAATCAGTACATCACTCTCGGTCACTATTACTGAAGAGCTGCGCACTAAAGAGATACGTTCATCGAACTCCAGTGCAATTCGCTCCATGTCCATTGCAGCATCAATGAATTGTTGCGGCGGTGTGCTTTTCAACGCAGCATCATACGTCTTCACCGCCGAATAGGAGGCTGAACCCGCAAATAGCTGATCCAACTCACTGCTCTCGGTAGCTTCCGCATTACTTTTAGCTTCTTGCACAAGGAAATCGATGACATCCTCTTCTATCCGCTCCGAATACGCATTGCCCATTTTTCCATTGTATTCGGCGCGGAAGGAGACTCCGCCACTTTCCTTAATCGTGTAGGCATCAATATCTCCTTTGGATACCCGTACCGATGTTGAACGCATCTGCTCATAATAAATTTCCATTTTTACGCAGCCGAGTTCCCTGCCCGCTTCAAACAAACGCTGCTGAAATGCTGCTATCTCCATCGCCACTTCCTATTCCCCCTTTCTTCCGCCAACCGTCATGCTGGAAACGCGAACCATAGGCTGTCCGCAGTTGACCGGAATACTGCCGCTCAATGATCCACACATGCCTTGGCCGTGATCAAGGTTATTGCCGACCATATCGATTTTCTGTAGGATATCAATCCCCTTGCCGATCAAGGTCGCTCCTTTGACTGGCTCTTCAATTTTTCCGTTGCGCACCATATAGCCCTCATTAACTGCAAAGTTGAATTCACCTGTTGCCGTATTCACAGAGCCTCCGCCCATCGTCTTGGCATATAATCCATACTCCGTATTTGCGATAATCTCTTCTGGCGAAGAGCTGCCCGCCGCAATATACGTATTATTCATGCGAGAGGTAGGCGCAAATTGGTACGACTGCCGCCGTCCTGAACCTGTAGACGGCATCCCCATCTTGCGGCCGCCGAGCTTATCGATTAGGTAGCCTTTTAGCACGCCGTTCTCGATCAGCACGTTGCGCTGCGTTGGCGCTCCCTCATCGTCTATGTTCAATGAACCCCACGCATTCGGAATTGTACCATCATCGATAGCGGTAACGAGCGGGGACGCTACCTGCTCTCCTAGTTTGTCAGCGAACACAGAAGCCTTCTTCGCGACAGCCGTCGCCTCAAGTCCGTGACCGCATGCTTCATGGAACAGAACGCCCCCGAAGGCATTATCAATGATAACAGGCAGCTTGCCGCTCGGCGCATAAGCAGCTCCTACCATCGTCGTCGCAATGCGAGATGCTTCTCTGGCGCATCCACGGATATCCATCGACTCGATGAATTCCAATCCTGCATGAGCACCCGGACCCACATATCCCGTCTGCTTAATGCCGCCTGACTCTGCAATGGCGCTGATCATCATTCGCCCGTATGTGCGCTGATCCTCAACGAACAAGCCTTCCGAATTGGCGATGCACACATTTTGCACCCAGTTATATAGAGAAACTGAAGTTTGCGCGATCACTGGATTATACTCCTTGGCAGCTACATGCGCTTGTCTCATCCATTCGATTTTGCGGTTCTTCGTCACTTCATTTGGCGGAACGAGAATCGGATGCTGATTGACGAATGTCGATTTGCGCAGATCAATTGAAATATCCTTCGCTTGGCCTCGTATCGCTTGAGCCGCAGAAGATGCAACCTTCATTAAATTATCGGAACTGCAATCGTTCGTGTAGGCATATACCGCAAAAACGCCGTTGAGCACCCTTATGCCGACTCCATAATCTCGGCCGCCAAGCGCTTGTTCAACAACGCCGCCGATCATTTCAAGACTCGATGCTGTTCGATCCTCTATAAATACTTCAGCAAAGTCCCCTCCGGTAGCAAGCGCAGCGGTAAGTATGTTTTCAATCAACGTCGGATGAAGCATGACTATAAACCTCCTTGTAAACTAAATTTCTTATTTGCATATGTATGTATTGTAATGTAAGGAATTCCTTGAAAAAAGCTTGCTTTCGGTAGGAAACCTCATCCATATGTACTCTATTATACATGAATATCATATCGCTCGACTCTATCGAATAAAAAACAATAGCAAGTGCCTTTTGCTTCATTAAAAAATTCTTACAATTCAAACTGCGCATTTATGGTAATCCTGTGAAGTATAGTGTTTAAAAGCCACAGTCTCATATGTACTGCAAAAGTTCAGACTCCATCGTTCTATATCCGAATTATGAGGAGGGTAACATGCAACGATCTTCTGTACATTCATCTGCAAGTCCCCACATGAATCGTCGCGTACGCAAGCTATTTTTAATACTATCTTTAGCTGTTGCACTAGCGACCGTAAGTTCGGTTCATGCTGCTGATGCCCAATCAGCACAGGTCAATCCAAACGTTTCACAGAGTGCTTCATCAAAAATTTCTACGATCCCAACGACATTGACGAACGGCCCCTCCGATCCAAAGGAGATTGAGTCCTTTGCTGATCAGTTGTTTGCCTCACCATCCTTACAGAAGCTCCCGGGCGCGGTGTTTGTCGTTGTAAAGAACGAACAAATTCTGCTTAGTAAAGGATACGGCTATGCAGACGTCAAAACGAAAAAACCAATGGACCCCGACACTACAGTTTTGCGTTTTGCCTCCGTTACGAAGCCGTTTGCGTCTGCAGCGCTGCTTCAATTAGCAGAGCAAGGCAAGCTTGATGTAAAAAAGGATATAAGTGCCTATCTGGGCGATCTCACAATCCCCCGCAAAGTTGACGGCGCGCTAACTGCCGAGCATTTAATGACCCACACAAGCGGATTCGATTATCCAGAAGCCTCTGACGATCTATCCATTACCTCGAATGCCGATTATGTTCGTAAACATATGCCTACAGTTGTACGCAAACCTGGCACTTCCTACAGCTATGATAATTTCGGCTTCAAACTTCAGGGCTATCTCGTAGAACGCATCACAGGAGTGCCATTCTATGAATATGGCATGAAGCATATTCTTCAGCCTCTCGGCATGACACACAGCAGCTTCATTATGACGCCTGAAGCGAAAAAGAATCTCGCAACAAGCTACACAGGCACAGGCGAAATGATACCTTACTATGAAGTATCACCAGCAGACGGCCCCGATGGGAGTCTTGTATCAACTGGTTCAGATATGGCAAAATTCATGATTGCGCTACTAAATGGAGGTACATATAAGGGACAGCGAATATTACACTCCGACACGGTACATGAGATGATGAAAATTCGTGTTTCTGCCCACCCCAAGGTGCCAAATACAACATATGGTTTCGAATCGTTGTATCATGAATCCTTCAATGGTCAGCACATAATTGGCAAAGGCGGCAATCTTCCGGGATTCGGCTCGTTTATTTGGCTTATGCCCGAAAGAAATGTTGGATTCATGGTTATCTATAATCGAAACGAAGATTCCAAGGAAGACTTTCGCAATATCGTATTTCGTTCCTTTATGAATCACTACTATCCAGACCAACGGCCTGTTCCCGCAGAAACGACGCTTGACAAAGATACGGTAAAAAAACTGGTTGGTGAATATCGTGATTTGCGTATCGGGTTCCACTCAATTCGAATTACTGTACAATCGGATGGAAAAATAAAACTAATTGACTCTATCAATGGCAATTCTCAATCTTTATCGCAAATCGATCCGCTATTATTTCGTACAGAGAAAGGGAAATATGTTGCCTTCAAGCAAAATGACATCGGCGAGATCTCCTACATGGATTACAATAACGTAGCCTGGTATGAGAAGCTGTCCTTGCCTGACATTCGCTATACCGATGTTGGTACCGATCATCCGTATCGCAGCTATATTCAAGATATCGTTATGCGAAGCGGAGACACCGAACATAAAGGGCTCTTCCGCCCTGCTTCACCAATCACACGTGCTGAATTCGTATCTATGTTCATGAAGTGCTTGCGTATGCAGCCTTCTCAACACCCAAGTTCTTTTTCAGACATGAAGGGACACTGGGCCGAGAAGGATGTCCAGGCAGCTCATAAAGCGGGCTTAGTTTCCGGCTCATCTGGACAGTATTTCAATCCCGACCAGCCGATTCAGCGGCAAGAAGCAGCCATGATTGCATGGCGATTCGCCAAGTATCTCGGATCCCCCCCTCAACAAGTTAAATTGGCAGGCGATACTGACGCATGGGCCATTGACGGAGTTAAGTATGCAGTTGCTATGCGCAAGTACGGCCCTGAAATCACTACGGATGCCGACAGCTCGATAGACTATGAGTCAAAACGCAGCATGCTGCGGCAAGAAGCCGCGGCATTAATCAGCACTATATTTAAGCAGGCTATTTCTTTCTAGATCATAAGAGCTCCCATCGATCCTTTCATTATGATCGTGGGAGTTCTTTATTTACAAACATGATTGCGACATTTTACCTTCTTATCACTCAAGTGCCCCATGCAGAATGCATTATAAACATCGAGGCAATACTATAGGCAAACTTTTGCAAACGTGGTGAACACATGTCAGCCCACTCCATATTATTAGTCGAAGATGAACAAAGTGTATCCCAGTTCATCCAACTTGAACTTGAGCATGAAGGATATGAGGTACTTCTGGCTGA
Source organism: Paenibacillus sp. S-12 (assembly GCF_030363895.1). Taxonomy (NCBI): domain Bacteria; kingdom Bacillati; phylum Bacillota; class Bacilli; order Caryophanales; family Paenibacillaceae; genus Paenibacillus; species Paenibacillus sp. S-12. The sequence goes on along the minus strand of NZ_JASIUF010000008.1, from coordinate 193,470 downwards.
AGATGGCGAACAGGCACTTGAATTCTTTTATCAAAATGAATGGAGCCTGATCCTGCTCGACTGGATGATACCCAAGCTGAATGGTCTGGAAGTCTGCCGCAGAATTCGCCGTACTAGCGATGTCCCTATCATTTTGTTATCTGCTCGTGATTATGTAGGGGATGTCATTGCCGGACTCGATACCGGCGCAGATGATTATATCACGAAGCCGTTTGAAATTGAGGAGCTGCTTGCTCGCATACGCACTGCTCTGCGCCGACCCAATCAGGCCGCAAGTACAGAACAGAAGGAAGTATACCGGCTTTCAGACCTGACTTTAGATGTAAAGAAAAGAATCGTTTCTCGTGCAGGTGATCGAATTGAGTTAACGCAACGGGAATTCGAGCTTCTGCAATACTTATTGGAGCATGCTGGTGAAGTCATTAGTCGTGAACAACTATTATCTTCCGTATGGGGATATGACTTTGTTGGGGAGACCAATGTCGTTGACGTCTACATTCGTTATTTGCGCAACAAGCTGGATCGCGGCTATCAACATAAATTAATTCAGACTGTGCGCGGTGTCGGATACGTACTGCGTGAACCATAAGGATCAATGAAATGTCCATGTTCAAATCGTTAATCCAGAAAATGAAGCACTCCTCCAACACGCTAATGTTCAGATTTACGATCTGGTATGTGTTAAGTCTATTAGCTGTAATCCTGCTTATTGGGATATGCATTATGGGTGCAGTAACTCACTTTTTACTTCAGGACTCTAAGCAGGAATTGTTCGCAGTTGAACGCAAGCTGAGGGAGAGCATTCAGGAGGGATTTGTAGATTGGCAATCCTTGCTGGATGAGCTGCTGTACCCCGATCATGCAAATTATGATGTGCAAATTGTGTCCTTTGATGGGCGTGTACTAGCTCAAACCCGCAACTGGGATGAAGATTTTCTTACCGAACAAAAGATTCGATACTATTGGTTGGAAGCTGTTCAGTGGAATAAAGACTTCGGATTATTTATTCAAGATGATGTCATATGGAATCAATCGAATGGACAGGTCGGGAAAATTTATATTCATGTACAGCTCCATTCAATTGAGCGTATTTTGCTTATTATTATCAAAGTCCTGTTCATTACTGCATTAGCTAGCTCATCGGTAGGATCGTTGCTGATCTATCACATTACACGCCGGAATCTCTCTCCCTTATTCAGCATAATGAATTCGATCGTCCAAATGAAGAACGCACCGAATTTAAGGCAAAGGGTATATGTCCCTGAGACACCTATGGAGCTGACTAAGTTAGCGGAGCGTCTCAATCAGCTGTTGGATGAGCATGAGGAACTGATTGAACGGGAAATGAACTTTGTAACGAACGCTTCCCACGAGCTCCGTACTCCGCTGACCGCATTTCGTGGGCATGTGAAACTGCTAAAACGTTGGGGCAACCAAAACGCAGAAGTGCTGCAAAAATCACTTCATTCATTGGATCAAGAAAGCCAGCGTATGCAGCGCCTTATCGTTCAATTGCTGGCATTAGCTCGTTCGGGCAATAACGCCCCACCAAAGGAAAAAGTAAATCTCACCGACGTTGTACGAGATGCAATCAAACAATTATGGAAACCTGATTCTCAAATCACCTTAAAACTTCATCTGAACAAGGATACTTATGTATCTGGTGATAAGGAACAATTGCGCCAAGTTGCCGTTATCCTTATCGAAAATGCCGTGAGGTATACAAATGATCCTGGCTGGATTGAAGTTTCCGTCTTTCAAGAAAAGGGACTTGCATGTCTTCGTGTGTCAGATTCTGGAATCGGCATTCCCGAAGAAGAACTGGACAAAATATTTGATCGGTTTTATCGTGTTGACAAGGCACGCTCAAGGGTAACAGGAGGGACAGGCATTGGCTTGTCAATTGCTAAAGAACTTGTCGAGCAGCATCAAGGCCGGATTCGAGTGGAGAGCACCGTTGGCCAGGGAAGTACATTTCTTGTAAGCATCCCGTACTTGCATGAGTCCTCAGAACATACAACAAGCCTATAGCCGCATATTCCCATGCACGCTATAGGCTTGTCTCATTCATTTATCCAATTAAATAACGCGGCGAACTTTCGTGAGGCGTGATTTCCAACTGCTCAAGTTGTCGATTCTTACCCCGCCTTTGCCGTATGTGTGCAGGATTTTTCCGTTACCCATGTAGATGCCGACATGATGTACCGGTGAGTAGAAAAAGAGAAGATCGCCTTTTTTCATATTGTTCTTGCTTACTGCAACGCCAACTGTGGACTGCTTCTTGGACGTACGTGGAAGTTTAATGCCATATTTGCCGTATACATATTGAGTAAACGAGGAGCAATCAAAAGCAGATGTGCTTCCTGCTTTCGCACCGAATTTATATTTAACACCTAAGTATTTTTTTCCTGTTGCTATAATCTTGTCTGCTTTTGAGCTTTGTGATGTAGAAGCAGCGCTAACTGTATGGACTGGCATTACTGCACCAGCTGACAATGCGAAGGACAAGCTTAATGTGACACATACAAATATTTTTCCAAACTTTTTTTTATTAAACAATATTCTCATCTCCTAGAATAATGGATAGTGTGCTGCGGTCACCAGCGACGTAACAACCATAACACATGATTTTTATCCACCATTTACTAGGAAGAAGGCGGATCACCGCCGTTTCTTACTTTTTTGTAATCTATTAGAACAGCATTATAAAATTCTCATCTTTCTCTTCTTGACAAATAGGTAGATGTGAACTGGTCTCCTCCCGAAATGATAAATATCAATAAGATTCAATACTAGAAACATCAGGATTTTGCGGTGCATCTACTACTATTATCTCGCGTGATGCGTATAAACAATGCAATCAAAAAACAGCGCCATCTCATCGCTTACGAGCGTTGAAATGGCGCTGCATTATTATTATTAAATACCTAATCTGCAGAGTCGACTTACATCGTAAGATGATCGTCATAGAGATTAGAGCGACGCTTGAACCAATCAAATAAATGCGTCACAACAACCTTAAGCACTGCATATCCAGGCACGGCCAGAATAATACCCACTACACCGAACAGGTTGCCGGCTGTCAATATGACAAAAATGATCGTAATCGGATGTATGTGAAGTGTCTTCCCCATAATTTGCGGCGAAATGAGCTTCCCTTCCACCAATTGGACAATCGTCCAGACGATGATCATTTTCAGCAACATCATTGGTGAAGTGACAAGCGCGACGATTAGGGCGGGTGTGATTGCTATCGCAGGACCCAAGTACGGCACAATACTCGTACAAGCTGCGATTACTGCTAGAATTAATGAATATTCAAGCCCGATGATTAAGTAGCCCGCATACAATAATATGCCGATGCAGAAGCTTACAATAATTTGACCCCGTATGTAGGAACTGATTTGATTATTCATCTCGGACATCACTTGATGTGATTGCTTGCGCAGCGAAGTTGGCAAGAATGTAAGGATATACTCAGGCAGCCTCCGGCCATCCTTCAGTAAATAAAATAGAACGAATGGAACGATGACAAGGCCGAGAATCGTTTCTGTGACTGCACCTAGAAATCCGCCGATTCCATTGAATGTGTTGTTTAAGAGTGAAGTTGCCCGTTCGGATAAGGAGCTTACGAAGTTGCTGGAATTAATATCGATGCTCTGCTGGATACGGTTGAAGAACTCGCTGCCAATCATGTCGCGGAACAACGTTTCAATCTGGGTACTAAACCCTGGGACGTTGGCTATCAAGTCAATCACTTGCTTCCGAATGACAGGAATAACAGCAAGAACGACGACCGTAATAATGCCGATAATAAGAATATAAAGGATGAGAATGGATATGAATCGTTTGATTCTCCATTGCTCCAGAAAATCAACGATCGGATTCAGCAAGTAATAGAGCACACCTGCTAATAGCACTGGAAACAGAACTGTCTTAATGAAAATAATGAATGGAGAGAAGATAAATGAGATTTTTGTGAAAATAAACACGTTCAAACTAACTAACAGCACAATCAACAAAAACGAGATAAGTTTATGATTCAAGATGAACGTTAACATTCTGACTGGCCTTGTTGCTCGTTTCTCCATGCATTAGCTCCCTTCTGTGTTTGATGTAATCTTAATCAAGAATTGCCCCTCTCCATCCGGAATGATTGCTAACTTCCAATCAAATGCTTTCGCTATCCAACGTACTTGTACATACAATTGACCGTCTCGGATCATAGGACCGCGGTATGTCTCCTTCAATACTTCACAGACATCCGACTCTGGAGCACACTTCTGATCCGGTTGATAAACATGGGTGTAATCTTCGTAATCCTGCTTGCCATTCGGATGTGTGCTGACCCAATATCCACGATAGTCATTCCCCCAAACTTCGACTGTCTTGGTCTTCTGCGGCATAGCGTATACATGGTAATCATATAATCCCGGTTGAAACGCATAGGACATGTCTAGCCCCATCGAACCCGTTATTGCGGACAATGGAACCAGGATCATGCCATGCTCATTGAACACCTCATTCTGTGCTACAGTTACATTTCCCAGCTGAACTGCATATTTTGTTTTCGCAGCGGCGGCGGCATCATCAAGACCAACATTCCACCCCAGCAAAGCAATCCCAAGCAGCACGCCAGCGATTAACGTTCTTTTTATATGATGTACAGTCAACTCCAGTCCTCCTTTTTTCGTTTTTAAGATTAAATTTCACATCCATATAATACCATAACAATTAACAAGTTGAGAAAGAACATTTTGAAGCATTTTCTGCAAAAAAAAAGCAATGACATGAGACGACAACACCGCCGTTCCATGTCATTGCAAGTTGTTTCTTTCCACTGTGCATATTCCTATCCATCCGATAAAATGCCGTGTTTCTTATGAACGTCGCCAGAGCCACTGCAGCTAAAGACGTTACAACCCCGACCACACATCCTTCGCGAATTTACCTTCTGCTTGTAGGCGTTCCAGCCACTGCTTCGCCTCCTGCTCATGGACGCGGTGCACGGTCTGGTAAGCTTGCCGCAAAGTTGCCTCTACATCCGGCGCCATTTTGCTTCCATCTCCACAGATGTACAAATGGGCTCCTTGATCCAGTAATTCAATGATTTGTTCCGCATGCTGCGCGATAAGATGCTGGACATATGTTTTGGCCTCACCTTCCTTACGCGAGAAGGCAGTATGTACGATCACGATTCCATCTTGTACATATCGCTCCAGTTCCTCGCGGTACAAATAATCCGCCTCATTGCGGCAGCCGTAATAGAGAATGGCTTGTCCAAGCGATTTGCCTTCTTGCTGCAGCGCCTGTCTAGCTTGCAAAAAACCGCGGAAAGGTGCAACTCCGGTTCCAGGACCGACCATAATGATTGGCGTGACAGGATCGGCTGGGGGCTGGAATCTCGATTCAGGTGTTCGGACGAACATCAGAATCGAGTCCCCTGCTTCCCGAGCAGCCAAGTAGTTGGATGCAACTCCGCGATATTCACCATTGCCGCTCCACGCCGGGCCGCGCACAACCCCAACCGTGATGCTCGCCCGTTTCTCCTGAATGCGGGGTGAACTGGATATCGAATAATATCGAGCCTTAAGCGGAGGCAGCAGTTCTAAAAACCGCTCGAACGGCATCTCGCAAGCTTCGTATTTCTCTAACAGATCAAGCATGGATACCCGTTTGCGCAACACCTCAGCTACATACTTATCTTCGGTCAGAAGTGATTCCAATTCACGCCTATGAGGCGGACACGCCGTATAAGACGCCAATTCGCGCAGTTGAGCTCGAGTCGCCGCTTCTTGCAATTCTACACTATGGCTTAATAAATCGGACAGGCTGACAGGTTGGCCTGTAGGCAGGTGAGCCGCGCTGCGTCCGCTTGCATTGACGATGAGATGATCACTGCCGTTTAGCCCGAATCTGCGCAGCACGCGCCCAACCTGAGCAGCGTGATTACGCGGCAGCACGCCCAAATGATCGCCTTCCTCATAGGTGACTCCATTAGGCAGTGCGATCTCGATATGGCGGGTACTGCGTCCGCTCCCCTCCTGCTGCAGTTCGCAATTGCTAACTACTTCAGCATGAACCGCTTCATACGATTGGGCCAGGCGACTGCCTGCGTAATCCTTCACGAATTCGACAGTAAGTGTACTGCGAGCACCTTCGGATTGCTTGGTCGGCTGCAATCCTAACACATTCATCATGTCCGGCCACAGCTTCGTACGCCAGCTTTCGACGTTGAGCTCGAAGTCTCCGCTCGCATCTCCTTCCCCACGCATCATAAGCCGTTCAGCGCCCTTTTTCTGCATCTGCTCGTCTACGAATCGCGGTACATCTTGATAGGTGCTAGCCCAATTGCGATCTCCACATCCGAATACAGAGTAGCGAACCCCTTCCAGCTCACCATCATCTAATCGCTCCAGCCACTCCACGAATGTCTGTGCATTGCTTGGCGGCTTGCCATTGTAAGATGAGGTCACAATGAGAACGGCCCCGGTCTTTGGGAGCTTGCCCACATAATCACTCAGTGGGGCGACCTGGCTGAAGAATCCCTGATACCGTCCTTCATCCGCCAGCTCGCGGGCAATTCCTTCGGCCGTTCCGAGATTGGATCCGTATAGGACGAGAAGCGGAGTGTCGTGCGCTTCGGCCAATGGAGCTTGCTGAACATGTTCCTGCTCTCTTGATTCTCCAGCCGCCGCTCCCTTTTCAGACCAAGCGACAGCCCCTAGTTTCTTCCGCTGCCGAATGCGAATCCGAAAATCGTCAGGCTTCAGCGTCAAGGCTTCCTTCACCTTTAGTTGATAGTTGGTATGATCGATAATTTCGAAATGCTTGAGCACCATGCCCAAAACGAGCGCAGCCTCCTGCAGCGCGAACTGCTGGCCGATACAAGCGCGCTGGCCATTGCCGAAAGGCTTGTAGGCATGATGAGGAATTTGGCTCGGATCCTCGAAGCGCTCGGGACGGAACTGTTCTGCATCTTCTCCCCATACAGCACTGTCTCGATGCAGCCTCGGCACAAGCACATTCACACTCTCCCCCTTCGCAAGTGGGTACTTGCCAGCCAGCAGCGTATCCTCTTTCGCAAATAGCGAGAATGCCGGGGCGGTCGGCCATAAGCGAAGAGATTCATTAAGTATCATCCGTATGTATGGCAATTGTCTCACCTGTGCATACGTCGGAACAGGATCCGTCAACACTCGATCTACTTCCTCGTAAGCCTTCTGCAAGCAGGCGGGATGCTTCAGCAAGTAATAGATGGCGAACGACAGCAGGCCGCTTGTCGTTTCGTGACCCGCGATAAGAAACGTAATAATCTGATAGCGGATGTTCTCGTCATCCAATGACTCTCCAGTTGCAGGATCCTTTCCGCTTAGCATATGACTCAGTAAATCCTGTCCAGCCTCTTCCGGCTGTTGCTTCCGCTCTGCAATGATTTTGTCTACGAGCGAATACATGAACTGAATGTCATGGTGAAACTGCCGCTTCGTGACTACCATGAGCTTATCTTGGATATTGAGGCGCTGAAGCTGATGCATCGCTTCGCTTAGAGCGCGAACCATGCTTGTAATAAACGGATGGGGCTGATCGCGATAGAAGCTGTTGAATCGATAATTGAAACCGCAGAGTCCGATTGTATCAAGTGTCAGACGTGTCATATCTTCGGGTACATCGATACTTTCATCCGGATTGAGCCTCGACCATTTTTGGATAAGCTGCACTGCAATATCGACCATCATCTCATGGTAACCGCGCATAGCCGACTGACTGAAGCTCGGCAGCAATATATGATGAGCCTTTTGCCAGTTCGGCTCTGCTGTTTCGCTTGTGAACAACCCGTCGCCGGTAAATGCCCGCACACTTCGCAAGGGTGCCCATACGTTCTTATCGAAGCGTGACTCGTCGCACGCATCCTTCACCAATTCATGGCCAGAGATAAAAATTTCACTTCTCCCCGGCAAATCAATGCGAAATATAGGGCCATACTCCTCAGCCAACTGCACCATAGATTGAACAGGCGCCTCCAAATTCAACTGCGGTAAATTCCCCAGCAGACCAAACGTTTTCGGCTGAGGAATATGGGGTGAATTTGATTCTGACATTGCGGTATCTACTCCTTACAAATAGACATATTAAAGCATATAAACTTTCGGTCTATTATTCGCAATATCGCACTCCTTCATCCCACATAGCAAAAGAGCCGCTGCAAAAACAATAACGGCTCCACCGAAATTATCTTTACAGAGGCTCTTTTTACATAGAGGCTATATGTAAGTGAAGGTTCGCTTGCTTACCACAGCTCTTCTTTCTTTTTCTTAGGTTGACGCTTTATTTTATTCTGAACGGCAGGCAAATGCTTAATGCTGCGAATCATTGGACCTTTACATAACGGACAACTTTGTTCATCGGAGGAGAACTCGTCTCTTACCCATGCTTTACACTCTGGATTTCTGCATTTCAGAATTTTTGTAGGAATCAATTTCGGCTTCTCGTCTTGACTAATTGTCACTTTCAAGTACATCCCTTTCCAATCAACATTCTATAAATATTTAAGCCGATAAAATATATCATCAGATAGCTGCTTATGTCAAAGTAAAATGTATGCATCGAAACATGAAAAAAGAGGCATCCCGCTAGAGATGCCCCTCTTTCATCCTGAATCTATATGCTATTCCCGATCAAATAAGGCTGCACCTGCAATTCCTGGCTTCGTCATTTCATACGCATCCAGAATGGTGTCGAGCTCTTCCTCTGTCAGAACGTTATACAGCAAGCACAGCTCGCGTACGGATTTGCCGTTCTCTGTAGCTTCCCGTGCAATGCGGGCAGATACCTCGTAACCAAGATGCGGGCTTAATGCCGTAATAATGCCTACACTATTCTCCACGTACGCACGACAACGCTCCTCGTTGGCTTCAATTCCTTCCAAGCAATGTGTGCGGAACACTGTGAATACATTGTGCATCATGCTCAGAGATTGCAGCAAATTGAATACAAGTACAGGCTCCATTACATTCAACTCAAGCTGCCCCGCTTCCGATGCCAAGCATATCGTATGGTCGTTGCCGATAACTTGGAAGGCAACCTGGTTAACAATTTCACACATAACCGGGTTCACCTTGCCTGGCATGATAGACGAACCTGGCTGACGGGCTGGCAAGCGAATCTCGCCAAATCCGGCGCGTGGACCTGATGCAAGCAGACGTAGGTCATTGGCCATTTTCGACATGTTCATCATACATACTTTGAGCGCAGCAGATACTTCTGTATAAGCGTCCGTATTCTGTGTCGCATCCACAAGATGCTCTGCATGGACGAGCGGTAGCTGACTGATCTCCGCCAGGAGTTCGACCACTCGCTCAATGTATCGCGGATCCGCATTCAAACCTGTGCCTACAGCAGTTGCCCCCATATTAACCTCAAACAAATGCTGCTTCGATTGCTCAATGCGATGCATGTCTCTTGCCAATACGCGGCTATATGCTTCGAACGACTGGCCCAATCGAATCGGAACTGCATCTTGAAGGTGTGTGCGTCCCATCTTAATGACATGGTCAAATTGCTTCGCCTTGCTGCAGAATGCGCTGTGCAAATCTTTCATCACGACAAGGAGCTTATCTACGAGCGTTAATACGGCAATATGAATGGCACTTGGGAACGCATCATTCGTCGATTGAGAACGATTGACATGATTGTTCGGGCTAAGGCTGGCGTAATCGCCCTTTTCCTTGCCCAGCAACTCAAGTGCTCGATTCGCAATGACTTCATTCGCATTCATATTCATCGAAGTTCCTGCTCCACCTTGAATCGGATCGACGATGAATTGTTCATGCCATTGACCATTAATGATCTCATCCGCGGCTTGTACGATGGCATTGCACGTGTCTGCTTGAAGTTGCTTCACCTCCATGTTGGCAATGGCGGCAGCTTTCTTTACAATGGCCAAGCCACGAATTAATTCCTTGTTCATCCGCGTGCCCGAAATTGGAAAATTCTCTACGGCGCGAAGCGTTTGAATGCCGTAGTAAGCTTCGGCTGGTACTTCTTTCTCCCCTAAAAAGTCTTTTTCGATACGAGTCGGGTTCATAATCATTGGATTCCCTTTCCTTCTCTCATGAGTAGTAGGTTCATGTATAAGGCAGAAAAAGCAACGCTCGCTTTGATTGTAATACTGTTTCCATAAATGTTCAATTTCTCATTTGAAAAAACATACATTTAATTTTTTTATTATTAACGATATAATAGATTTGCAAACATACGTTTGTATAAACAAGTCGATTGTGTACATTAGAAAGGAGTATGTATGAAAGGATCAACACACCTTAGTATCGGTGTGGCCATTGGTGCCGCTGCTGCGGCGCATTACCCATTCTCCATCCAGAATGCGTCCATTTACCTTGCTGTCGCTGCATTGTCTGCGCTCAGCGCGGATTTGGATGGACCGAGTATACTGAGCAGACGAATTGGCAAAGCAGCCAAACGGGTACATAATTTATGCATGTGGCTTGGCGTCTGCTGTGTGGCAGGAGCTATTTATCTATATGCGACGAGCGGATCGCTAAGTCAGGAGGCAATCGTTCTAACCATTGTTATGCTTTTGCTCGGTTTTGTAGCGAAGGAAGGATTAATTCGCAACATTATCATCAGCTGTGTCGGAGGAGCTATGCTCATAGGCGGTGTGCTTCTGGGCTGGGGCTGGCTTATCGGACTGGGAATTTTCGTAGGCTGGGTTCCGTGGCTGAATCATCGCGGCCTCTCCCATACAATCTGGGCTGCGCTGCTATGGGGAGCGATTGGCTGGGGATTAGAACAGCATTTGGAGCTCGAAGGAGTTGCTCTCGTATCGCTGCTCGGATATGGTTCCCATCTCCTTGCGGACACCTTAACCCCTCGCGGCGTAAAGTGGCTCTATCCGCTATATAAGCGGTCGATCAAGCTTCGACTATAAGAGCCGTTTGTTTCTTTCAGAAATGGCCATACTGTTGCTGAATCCGAATGCTGTATTCGAATCATATAGCGACTAGAGCTGCATTTGTCTATCATAAAGGTTGTAAACCACCACCGACAGGAGCTTCTTCAATGACCGTACATTTCGTACGAATTCAAAGAAGCTCCTGTTTATTTTTAGGAAGACAATAGTGCAATATGATTTTTCCTGCGATATGTCGTTGGGCTCATCTCCATTCGGTTCTGGAATACCCGAATAAAGGTAGGATAAGATCGGAAGCCTGCTTCATACGCTACATCTGTTATTTTCATATCCGTACTGATCAACAGATTGCACGCGTGTGCAATTCGAATCCGCTCCAAGAAGGAATAATAGTTCTCGCCGACCAACTGCTTGAAGGCAGTGCTAATATAAGAGGAGCTATAATTATATGTCTTGGAAAGAAACTCCAGCGTAATCTCCTCTTTGAAATTTTGATACACATAATAGACAACCTCCCACATTCCCCGCCGCAAATGATCGTCCTCAATATGGGAACCCTCATTCAAGTGGGCAATCCGGTATCGATCGAACCATACAAACAACTCGGTAAGCTTTGCAAGGTATATCATCCGGCTCCAAGGCTTGTGTTCTTGCATTTCCTCATACATGTCTTGCAGCAGCAAGTGAATTCGGTTCGACGTGCTCGAATCCAAATGATAGGTTGTATTCTTGTCTCCCTCTGCTCCCTTCAGCAAACTGTGCAGGGCCAAGAGAGATTCCCCCGCACCAAAAAACGCCTTCAATCCGATTGCCCCGACATAGAGCCGCAGCTCATCCCCTTCTTGTATAGCTAGCTCATGAACTTGATGAGGGAATACGAGAGTAAATGTGCCTGGTGTCAGCTGCTTCTCCACTCCGTTGATCATCTCTATGCCAGTTCCCTCTATGACATAAGTAAACTCAATGAATTGATGTACATGGGCAGGAACCGAGGCTTGAAGATGATGAATCTTCAGCGTGAACGGAAAATCACTATAGATTTCCTTATCACCTTGCAAATTGTACGGGAACATGCACACACCTCCTGCTGTTAGCATCCTTTTGATAACCACATTCTAACATAAAAATTGAGAGGTTTTTTAAAATAATGATAGGATAGATAGAGATTTATATCATATAATACATTATGTAAGTCATATTCAATATAACATTTTAAAAAATAAGAACATGTGTCTGTCACGATTGTAATTTGCAAAAAACAGCGCACAACAAGTACAAAGGAGCGAAAATAAATGAGCTTGCTATCTCACGTAAACCCATTGCAAGGTACGGATTCGATATATCCTTATTCTAACGGCAACACATTGCCGCTCATCTCCCTGCCTTTCGCTATGAATGCATGGAGTCCGCAAACGACGGAAGCTGGCGGCGGATGGTTCTTCAATCCAAACCATAATCGTTTCGAAGGAATCCGACTTACGCACCAACCGAGTCCTTGGATCGGAGATTACGGGCATATGACATTCATGCCGCAATCCGGACCATTGAAGGCTTGGGCGCCTGAGCGTTCCTCCTCCTTCCGCAGACAGGACATGGTTGTACGTCCTGACTATTTCAAAGTTCGGATGCTGCGCTATCAAGCTACATTGGAATTGGCTCCAACGACGCGCTGTGCAAGCATGCGCCTGACGTTCGATCGCCTGGAGCAATCCCGGTTGATTCTGTCACCATTCCCTGGTGAATCCGCGATGAAGATTGATCCGAAGAATGGCACACTTACGGGCTATACGACAGCTAAGGCTGGAGGAACTCCCGATAACTACCGCATGTACTTCGTTGTGAAATTCGACTGCCCAATCGATGCTGAGGCAAGCGGATTGACAAATCATGAGTCGAAGCCTGTTGCAGGGTTGTCAGGTACAGATGAGCGCCTCGGCGCATATGTAGGACTGCAAGTGCCAGCCAATCGTGTTGTTCACGTACAGGTAAGTACATCCTTCATCAGTGAAGAACAAGCCTTCATTAACCTGAATCGAGAAATTGGCGAGCGCAGCTTCGATGAAGTACAGAAGCTGGCAGCAGATGTATGGGAAAAGCAGTTAAGCGTCATTCAAGTCGAAAGCGATGACAAGGACAAGCTGGACACGTTCTATACTTGTCTGTATCGGACTTCCCTGTTCCCACATCAAATCCATGAATTTGATGCGAATGATAAGCAAATCCACTTCAGTCCTTACAATGGCAAAATTGAAGAAGGCCCGCTCTTCGCTGACATCGGATTCTGGGATACGTATCGTACATCGTTCCCGCTGTACAACCTGCTCTACCCGTCCTTCATGAACGAAATGATGCAGGGCTGGGTCAATGCATACAGAGAAGGCGGTTGGATGCCAAAATGGGCTTCCCCGGGTGAACGCAGCATGATGCCAGGCACGCTCATTGATGTCAGCTTCGCAGACTCTGTTGCCAAGGGTGTTACCGGATTCGATGTGGCTACTGCGTTCGAAGGTTTGCTGAAGCATGCGATGACCGTTGCTGATGATCATCGTGTAGGACGTAAAGGAATGCAGGAGTATTTGAAGCACGGCTTCCTCCCTGCTGATATTCATACACATGAGAGTGTGTGCAACACACTTGACTATGTATATGGCGACTTCTGCATCGCACAAATTGCCAAGCATTTGGGACGCGATGCAGAGTATAAGCAGCTGATGGAGCGCGCTCGCAACTACAAGCACTTGTACGATCCAACGATTGGCTTCATGCGCGGCAAGCTGGAAGACGGAAGCTGGCTTGAGCCGTTCGATGCTACAGAATGGGGCGGCCCGTATACGGAAGGCGGGGCATGGCAGAGCAGTTGGGCCGTACAGCACGACCTTCTTGGATTAGCAGACTTGATCGGCGGACGCAAGCAATTGAAAGAACGACTGGATGCATTGTTCGCTGCGGATCCAGAGTTCAAGGTTGGCTCTTATGGCTTCGAAATTCATGAGATGTCAGAGATGGCTGCAATCGACTTCGGTCAATTTGCGATTAGTAATCAACCAAGCTTCCATATCCCATACGTATATAGCGCTCTAGGTTACCCTTCCTTGACGCAGCATTGGGTGCGCAAGACAATGGATGAACTGTTCAGCGCTCGTCCTGACGGCTTGCCGGGCGATGAGGATAACGGCAGTTTAGCTGCTTGGTATGTATTTGGCGCAATGGGCATCTTCCCTCTTACGCCTGGTGTTCCACAGTACGTGTTCGGAACGCCATTGTTCAAGAAGATGACTGTCAACCTGGACAACGGAAAACAAATTGTCATTGAGGCACCTAACAACTCTGCCGAAGCTAAATATGTAGCTGGTGTGCGTGTAAATGGTGAGCAAGTGTCCCATTTGTATATTGACCACGAACAATTAAAGGATGGAGCTGCCTTGTCCTTCACAATGGCAGAGGAGCCGCATGAGCAGCAATATGATGAATCCGCATTGCCTTATGCAATGTCAAGAGCGTAAGGCAAATTCGATTGTTTCGTTCTTCATTAGGCTTGCTTCTTAGTCAATCGACCAAATAGAATGCAACAAGGCTAGGGGTGCTCCGGTCAAATTGCGACATGGAACACCCCTATTTTTCTGCTAAACGCTGAGAAGCCTGAAGGTCAGATAATCTCTCCATTGCCAGCTGCACAGCCATCGCGTCATCAATATATCCGATTGGGAACAGATAATCTGGAATGATATCCGCTGATAAAATAAAATACAGCAGCGCACTCCCTAAAATTGCCCGCTCTTCTCTCGTTGCTTGATCGCTGCAATATTGCTCGTAAGCATCATGCAATTGATCAATGAAGGGGCCCCACCCGCTCACTTCTTTAACCTTAGCATGAAAATTGTCGCGAATCATCCGGTCACCTTCATCGGTTTGTGCATATTGCTCATATTTATCCAGCTCCTGCCTGACATGCTCCTTCGTAAATGGATAATCGAGCAGTTGTATCGACTTGACTATAAATTGAATGGTATCTTCCTTTAGTTCATCGCCAGTTGGCTCCACAGGAACCGATTCGAGCTTGCCGAATTCAACGCCGACGGCCTCCATCAATTGCTCAACGGGAATGGATAAATGCTTGGCGAATGAAGTGAGATGATGAATTTTGGCAGGCTGCTTACCGTTAATAATTCGAGAAATTGTTGCTGTATCCATTCCAGTTTGTTCACTCAGCTTGCGCATCGAGAGTGATTGCTCTTTCATGCACTTTTTCAGTATATCACCCAGTGGATTGCTCTGTACGATGGCCTTCACCTCCTGTCTTGATCACTTGCAATCCTTGCTCTCATTATGACCAGTATATGCACGGGTTCGCCTTGCCTACCCCATAATTTTATCTTCCATTGTGTCAAAGCGAACAAAACGAACGGGACGATGGCCGCAGACCAAATCCAATACCTGATCATTCCGTACACCAAGCAGTATTTCATCAACATGCCATTGATCATATGCGTAAGCCAACCGCATTCTGTTGAATTTTTTTCAACATTTCGATCGATACCTTATCACAACTCTCAACATCGTGACATATGATACCTCAACAGTGCTGCAAGCAGCACCGAACCATACCCACAATAAGGAGTTGAACAGCTATGTATTACTGCCTGAAATGTTCTCAAGTTCATTACGATGATGGCGCATCAGTAGTGTTTCGGAATGTGTTCTATGTGGATGAGATCACCAAACGCAAATTCCAGCTAGGAGAATGCCATTTGAAATCTCCGTTTCCCTACCCGGCAGGAAGTAAGTATCAGCAAGTATTCGTTCCTCCCAGAGAAACCGTGCTGCAGATGCTGCACGAATAAGAGGGACGTCAATCCATTACTCATCGTTTGAATAAGTACGAAAGTAACAAGGGAGAGGTTCAGCATGCAGTGGATTATGATCCTAGGATTAGCAGTCGCATCGAGTATAGATAACTTAGGAGTAGGAATTTCCTACGGCATTCGGAAAATAAAGATTGGAGCTTTATCTAATGCTTTTATTTCAATCATTTGCTTTATCTTTAGCATGGCAGGCCTTATGTTCGGCCAGTGGATATCTAAGGTACTGCCAGGTATATTACCAACTCTATTAGCGGCATTTATTTTGCTCGTGGTTGGCATGCGCATCGTCTTACTCACTTCTCATCATGGGAATACGAAGGAAGAAGCTACAGTAGTCCTGAAAGCAAGCGGTGGAGAAAATTCTGGTTATGCGTTGGAGCGCATGCTGCAGAAGCCCGAAGAAGCAGATAAGGATAAATCAGGAACGATTAATTTGTGGGAAGCAACTATTCTTGGTGTCGCGCTGTCTGCCAATGCGCTGACAAATGGTCTTAGTGCCGGACTAATAGGATTGTCTCCGCTTGCCATATCATTGACCGCAGCAATTGGGAGCTTCGTTACATTATGGGCTGGCGCATTGCTTGGTCATAAACTGGCCAATATTCGAATTGGACGGTACACAGTAGGACAGTTCAGCACTGTGCTTAGCGGCGTTATCATCATCCTGATCGCGATCAATTCTTTCTTCTGAAAACACAATAGAACCCATCTACAATGCGTTCAGGGGCATTGCAGATGGGTTCTATGTGATTACGTTTATGTTCAGAAGACAAATTCGCAGCGACAGCCGATCATATGCTGTGCCCCCTTATTGTCTGTCAATTTTGTCTTGATACGATATACAACGCGATCCAGATGAGAACGAAACCAGTAATTTGTGCACCCGTGACTACTTGATGGAACACAATCCAGTTCATTAGCATCCCTACCAATGGAAATGACAACTCCGCAAGTGTTGCGTAAGAAGCCTTTGTACTGGATAGACCGCGATAATAGAGCAAGAGACTTACTAGTCCTGGAAGCAGCGCCTGCAAGAAAATATAGAACGAAAGTGTTCCCCATTCTGAGGCTGCAAAATTCCAGCTTGGCGACTCGATTGAAGTTAACACAATAAGCAGCGGGAGCGCCATTACAAATCGAAGAGATGTAACGGTCTCATATTCCATCTTGTCGAGAAGCATTCGACCCATTACGGTAGAGCCGCCCCACAAGAATGCTGCCCCTAGTGCCAAAATACTGCTATAGCCAATCACTTCATTATAGTGCCCAATTGGCAAAGACCATCCAAAAGTCAATAAATAAGTACCGATAATGGCAAGCAGAAGCAAAAGAGAGAACCGACGCGGCAGCGTCTCCTTCAACAACAATCTTGCCAAAATGATCGCAAAGACCGGTTGAAGCTTTTGCAGCAGCAGTACGCCATTCGCATCACCGTGTGCAAATGCCTCTGTGAACATGATTGTGGCAATGACAGAGCCACCCCATGACAGGAACAACAGTGCGAGTACATGCTTCCATGTACAGTTGCGCAGTTCCTTCCGGTGAATCCATAATACCGGGATCGCATACAGTGCGAGCATAAGATGCTCAATCAATACGATCTGAGTAGAAGTCATCGACTCCATTACCCATACCCGGAACAGTGGGCCAATACCCCACAATGCCGCTCCCATCGCGACGAACCATACTCCTTTGCGGGAGCTGTTCATTCGTGTGTCGGCCTCGATACGATGTTCCATATTCAATAACCTCCGAGGTTGTTGAATATCGGATCTAGACATGCAGAAGAGACAAATTCGCATTAGACCTGTTGTATGCAGTTGTTCCAAACAACGTGTGCGAGATCTTCTTCCATCCGGACTATACCGTCGGCCTTGGCTTCTCACCAAGTCAGTCGCTGTTCTTCCGTTCTCCGCTTAACCGTTACAAACAACCAAATAAGCGAACAGCGAGTCGCGGGCTCGGGCAGCTACGCCCATACCGCCGGTCAGGAATTTCACCCTGCCCTGAAGATCCATATTCAAACTACATAGTAGCATGTTGTTTAATTATTCACATGCCCTGTCTACATTATATCGAGATTTTAAATTTGAGCAATACGATATATCTCATTTTCATGAAACTTTTCATTGTTTGCATATATATACCAAATTGAAATATATTTCTTTTCTCCATTGCATCCCTTTCCATTTCATTTACAATAGATCGTATACCGCAACCTAATCATCTTTCCAGGAGGGGGCATCATGTCAATCGTTCGTTTGAATAAGGAACAATTATGGGAAACCTTTTCATTGTCCGAATATGCTTTTCAATACAAAATAAAACAAGAAGAGCACAATGAACGTCTTCAAAACCTGGAGCAGCATGACGTATATGGCATATTCGATCAAGGTCGCCTCGCTGCAAAGCTCCATATCATTCCTTTTGAAATCTATCTAGGACAAATGAAGCTGAAAATGGGCGGCATTGCCGGAGTGGCGACCTATCCCGAATATCGGCGCAAAGGCTACGCAAAGGAACTGCTGCTTTATTCTTTACAAGTGATGAGAGATGCAGGAACGTCCCTATCCATGCTCAATCCCTTTTCCTTCCCTTTCTATCGCAAATTAGGTTGGGAGGCTTGCAGCGATCGGATGACATGCCAATTTACACACCATGAATTGATTCCATTCCAGCATGAGCCGAGTGGTGTGGTTCGCCGCTTTTACAAGGAGACACATTCTCCGGATATCGAAGACGTATATGAAGCATGGTCTTTCCGGCATGCTGGCATGCTCGTGCGAGATAGAAAATGGTGGCTTGACTTGTATGATAATCATACTGCGGCAGTATATTATGACGAACATTCGCAACCTCAAGGATATATGTTGTACACGATGAACAACTCTGTGATGCAAGTAAGGGAATTCATGTGCATTACACCAGAATCCAGAATCGGATTGTGGAATTATATTTGCCAGCACGATTCCATGGCAAAACAAGTAGAGATGCGCCTTAACCAGGATGAACGGCTTCTGTTTGCCCTTGACAATCCACGAATTCCACGTACGCTGCATCCGAACTTCATGGCAAGAATAGTTGATGTTGCTTCGTTTCTAGAACATTATCAGTTTGCTCCCGTTTCCTTACACCAACCCATTATTTTGAGCATTCGCGATGTTCATGCACCTTGGAATAATATTTCAATTCTTTTACAGGAGGGGCACGCAACATTACTCTCTCCAAATGACTCACAAAATAACCCATTACTCAGCACAATTAACAATATCTCTGTAGACATTCGATCATTGACAGCTTTACTGCTTGGTTATCAGCGGCCACTCGAATTGTATGAGTGCGGGATCCTTACTGGTGATTTCAGCAGCATCAAGGTTCTTGAGCAGTTAATCCCTAGGCTCCGTCCCTACATCTCAGACTCTTTCTAGCCCCTTGTTGCGCTAGAGCATTGAGAATCGCGATTCATCTTCGTTATAATAAGCTGTATGAATCTATGTAAGGGAGATTTCTCAATGACTCGTAATCAAGTAGAACAGCAAATTATCGACAATTATGAACGTGATGAACAAATGATGATTCTTATTTTTGCCCAGTGGTGTGTAAACCATAATCTTGATCCTGCCGAACTCTATCATCGCGCATACCCGAAGCAAGGCGACAACTATCCATTGCAGCAGGCCATTGAACTTACCGTACCGAAGGAAGAGGCGGGGCCGATCCCAGATGAGACTTTGTTCGCCGTATTGTCGATGTATAATAACGAAGATCTTGCATTCGTCGTATCGGAAGAGATAGCAAAGCTGAAGCAAGCCCGCTCCAAATAATTTGCAAAAAAATTAAAAAGTAAAATAGCGAAAGAATTGCAATTCTGTTCACGTATAAGATCATTGCAAATATGGAATAGTAGTCCATGATTGATACCAACTAACATCAAGGAGTATATTTGCATATGAAACGCATACGAATTGCCGCTCTTCTTCTCTGTTTGCTCGCAGCAAGCATCCATACGACCGCATTCGCTGGGCAAAGCCCCGCCTATCACTTTGGATTCAAGAAGAGTGTGAACGGCAAGCTTCCTTCAATTGACGAGGAAGGCTTCAAACCGACTATCGAGAAGCATGGAGCCATTTTTTTGGGCGATACAAACAAAAAAATGATTTATTTAACCTTCGATAACGGTTATGAAAATGGATACACGGCACAAATCCTTGATACCTTAAAGGCCAAGAAAGTTCCCGCCATCTTCTTCGTTACAGGACATTATGTAAAAACACAACCTGAATTGCTGAAACGAATGATTCAAGAGGGGCATCTCATCGGAAATCATTCATGGAGCCATCCAGATATGACAACGAAATCTGATGAGCAAATACGTACAGAGCTGGATAAGGTCAAACAAGCTGTCACTGAGATTACTGGTGTAAAGGAAATGCCTTATTTACGACCGCCACGCGGTATATTTAATGACCGAACACTAGCTATAACGAAAAATATGGGGTATACCAATGTATTCTGGTCAGTGGCCTATCTGGATTGGGATGTCAATGCCCAACGTGGAACGAGCTACGCGTATGATAAGGTCATCAAGCAGCTTCATCCGGGTGCGGTCATTCTGCTCCACTCTATATCGAAGGATAATGCCGGGGCACTGGGTGCGATTATTGATGGCGCTCGCCAACAGGGATATGAATTTGCAAGTCTTGATCAATTGCAAGTGCAGCAGCCAGCTAAATAATACAGCTTCATCACATTTCACGATAAACGAATATCGTACCGATAAGGGCTGAAGAACATCATTATGTTCCTCAGCCCTTATTTGCAATTAACTATAGACTTTATATTTCAAGTTGACTGCAATTCGTGTATACTTGCTCATTGTGATTTCCAATTCATTCATATTCCGAGGTGTCTTTAGCTTATGTCATCAAGAAAAACATCGCAAGTGTATGCTTTGCTCATTGTAGGTATGATCGCAATTTCTTTCTCTGCCATTTTTGTAAAGTGGTCAAATGCACCAGCTTCTATTATCGGCATGTATCGTCTCCTAATTACCAACATTGTATTGCTTCCTTGGGTGTGGGCATACCGTTCCGAGTGGCGTTCTGTCCAGCGTAATGATTGGGTGCGCCTATTCCTGTCAGGCTTTTTCCTGGGACTTCATTTTCTGCTCTGGATGGAATCACTGCGCTATACAACCGTAGCCAGTTCGACGGTGCTGCTTGCCTTAGAACCGATACTCGTTATGGCCGGATCGTTCTGGTTTTTTAAACAGAAAACAACAACTCCTGCATTAGTAGGCGTAGGGATCGCTCTATGCGGCATGATGCTGATTGGATGGGGAGACATGGCTGTATCCGGTCAAGCGTTGTACGGTGACATCCTATCCATGCTTGGCACGATAGCCGTAGTCATCCATATGCTGCTAGGACAGGATTTGCGCCAGCGCGTCTCTTCATATGTTTATAATTTCACGGTATTTCTTATTGCTGGTCTAGCATTGGCTGCATATAACCTTTCTGCGGGATATTCCTTCACTGCTTATGAACCAAAAGAGTGGATTTTATTTGCATGCATGGCCATCATCCCAACTGTACTCGGACATATGCTGTTTAACTGGCTCCTGAAGTACATCAGCGCTACGTCCATTTCAATGAGTGTGCTTGGCGAACCCGTTGGTTCTATCATTTTGGCGTGGCTGCTCTTAGGGGAAACGTTAGTAATGACCCAGCTCATCGCCTGTCTCCTGCTTATCATTGGTGTATGGGCGTTCCTTATGAGTGATCGGCGTGCTCACCACCCCTCTCCGCCCACAATAACGGAAGCCGCACCATCCCGCTCCGTATTGTAATTCTGCCGAATGTAAAAAGCCGGTACTCGCAGCTAAGCGAATGCCGGCTTTATTGACTTCAACCATGCTGTATATTGAAAATTAGCTGTTCACGTACACAGGCTTCACACATACAGGCTTGGAAACTTGTACGGAATGCCCTGTATAGGCTATTTTCCCAGTGGCTCTATCTACATGGAACACTGCAATATTATTTGAATCTCGATTCGCAGCAAGCAAATAGGAACCTCCTGGTGTCAAAGCGAAGTGACGCGGATGCCCTCCTTCTGTAGACACATATTCTATAGTCGTCAGCTTTCCTGTATCCGGGTGAACGGCGTATACAACGATGCTATCGTGCCCACGATTTGAGCCGTACAGGTATTTTCCATCTTCAGAAATGGCTATCTCGGCACATCCGTTTTCGCCATCATAATTCGCAGGCAGTGTAGAAACAGTCTCAATTGGTCGAAGCTCTCCATTTTCCGAGTGATAAGAAAATACGCTTACCGTCGAGTTCAGTTCATTAATCACATAAACGAATCGCCCATTGGGATGGAAGGTCAAGTGACGCGGCCCGGAGCCTGCTGGAACTTCATATTCTCCTTGCGGAACCAATACATTGCGTTGCTTGTCAATCGAATAACACTTCACGCGGTCACTTCCCAAGTCGGACACATATACATATTGCTCGTCTGGACTGAAAAAGGCAGAGTGTGCACGTGCCTGATTTTGATTCGGATGAGGCCCTTGACCAACATGCTGCTGAACATCGAGCTGTCGACCTACCTGTCCATTTTCCTCCAGCGCCAACAATCCAATACGACCACCATGATAGCTGGATACGATTAGATAACGGCTGTTCGAGTCGCGCTGGATGTGGCATGTAGGAGCATCAAGTGAAAAAACGCGATTCAACTGTGTCAGCTTTCCTGAATCTGTATCGATTGCAAAGCTAACCGCTTCCGCTGTCTTCGTACCATCTTCAGCAGCGCATTCCCCAATTGAATAAAGCTTCTTATGATCGATATCGACATTTATGAATGTCGGGTTCTTCAGTCCCGACACGTCATCCAGCTTCGTGAGCTGTCCAGACTTCTCGTCAAATGAATATACATATAGTCCAGAAGAATCTGCTTCTGCATACGAACCAACAAAAACTAGTGTACGTTGTTCCATGTATGTAACTCCCTTCGGTAATTGTCCTTAAGTAGACAGGAAAATAATATTGTTTCTCTACTTTACACTTGGTGCATCGGAATATCAACATGAGTGTCTTACATACAAAAATTAAGCAAATAGAGAGCTGCTTCTATCGCAGCTCTCCCTGATCTTCCGTATTCTAAATGTGTTCAGGAATGATTCCTGTAGGGATTTCACCATCCAGCCCCAAATAGTAGCGCCGGATTGGCGCTAACTTCTCGTCAAGCTCATATACAAGCGGTGTTCCCGTTGGAATGTTCAGATTCGCAATGCCGTCAGCAAGTATGTTGTCCAAATACTTTACAAGCGCCCGCAGCGTATTGCCGTGAGCGGCGATGATGATGCGTTCCCCTACACGAATAGCCGGGGCAATGGACTCATGCCAATAAGCGAGCACACGCTTCTCAGTATCTTCTAAATTCTCTGTCAGTGGAAACTGTCCCGGTTGTAATGCTGCATATTTTCGGTCATCGGCTTCATAGCGGGGATCATTCAATTCCAAAGCAGGCGGCCGGACATCAACGGATCTGCGCCAGAGATGAACCTGCTCTTCCCCATATTTTTCTGCCGTTTCTGCCTTATTTAGACCCTGTAATGCGCCGTAATGCCGCTCATTCAGCTTCCATGTATGATGAATCGGAATCCACATTTGATCCATTTCGTGGAGTGCAATCCACAGTGTGCGGATCGCCCGCTTCAAGACCGAAGTATGGGCCGTGTCAAACTCAAATCCATGTTTGCGCAAAATTTCTCCTGCTTGTCTCGCTTCAATTAGACCCTGCTCAGACAAGTCAACATCCGTCCAACCTGTAAATCTATTCTCCAAATTCCAAATGCTTTGACCATGTCGGATAAGTACAAGTTTCATCATACGCGGCTCCTTTCCGTGAGCGTACCACGTTCACTACAACCTAGTTGATCATGAATGATTTCGTCCTTCTACTCTCTTTTTATCCAAAAAACATGTAAATGAAACAAACAATGAAATGTAATGTAACTTGATGTAAATCTTTTCAAAGGTTCTTGTTCCTCGCACATAATGTCTCGACAAGCTCGTGCGAGGCCAGCACTTGATCTGCGCGTATAGTGCATTGCTCCGGCATATCAATGGAATCGAGAAAATGATTAATAATGCCGTGGAAGCCGCGACGATAGCTAATAGACTCCCAGCTTCCGAACTGTTTTACCTGCTGGCCGTTTGTTCGATCATGCCATACTGCTTGCTCCAGATTCGTAATTTCAACAGTCCGTCCACCCCCATGCAGCTCAACCTTTTCTAGGTCTACCCCAGCACGGCGATTCATACTGAATATTGCGGTGGCTTGATCGAACAATAAGCTTCCCGTTGCATGCAGTAATTTCCCTGATTCGTCTTGCGACTCGATATAGGAAGCGAGCTGATGCGGTTTCATGCCGAGCCATAACATGAGATCCAACATATGGATCATATCATCATACAATGTATGCTTTGCACTCATCTGCTGCTGTCTTGTCCGATGCTTTTGAGAAATGCACAGGTCGAACCCTCCTGCCTCATCGATCCATCTCTTCGCTTCTGTATACATCGGAGCGAACCGTCGATTAAAACCGACAGCTAGCAGACGTCCCTGTTCCTGAGCGACTTTAGCCATCCGCGTCGATGCCTCTATGTCATAGGACAATGGTTTGTCCACATACACATGAATCCCCTGCTGTAAACAAGTGATTACGATTTCTTCATGCGTTGGGGTAGGCGTATGAACGAATACGGCATCAGGCTTTTGATCCAGTAATGGTTCCAGCTCCGTATATCTGCCTTCCATTCGATATCGCTGGCCAACCGCATCTACCGTGGATTTTGTTCGGCTCATCATTCCTACAATGTCAATACGATCAGATTGACCCAGCACAGGAAGATACGCTTTCTGCGCGATGTCCCCAAGCCCAATGATCCCAATTCTTTTTCTCATCACTTTTCTACCTCCATAACCACCCATCAATCCAACAAAGATTTCACGTCTTCGATGATTTTATCCTCCTGCGGCTCTAATCCATTGTAGCGCGTGAGCACCGTTCCTTCTTGATCAACGAGGAAAATAGAAGTTGGATGATTCACTTGATCATCTCCATCTACCTTTTGCACATGTGATTTGAACGTCTCACGGCTGTAGGATTCAATGGCTGCCTGATCATAGCCTGTAACAAAACGCCAATGCGTTGTATCGGCTTTATATTTGCCAAGAAACTTCTTAATCTTCTCTGGCGAATCAATCGAAGGATCAACACTAAATGACAAAATATGTATATCCTGGATTCCGTTTTCTTTTAATTTGTCTTGAATTTGCGTTAAGTTGAAGGTCATTGGCGGACACACCGTATTGCAGCTTGTAAATGCGAAGTTGACCAGCCATACCTTGCCCTTCATTTGTTCGGTGTTAAAAGGCTGCCCATCTTGATCCGTTGCCTCGAAAGAAGCAACCTTCCAGTCATAATCATTTGGCTTGGGCTTGCCTCCGCAGGCGACTAGAACGACCATCAGGATAGCAATTGCACTGCTAACGAGTATTCTCTTCATACTGGCCTCCACAATACGATACCAACATCGTTTTTTTCCTTATTGTACCGTAATTGCAAGCCTATTTTTACCACGTATGACCCTATTAAGCTACGATATTGTGACAATTCTGTACATTCATGCTAATACATGCAAGTGTTTCGTGATCATAAAGGAGTAGACCGGCACTCCTTAGCACTTTATAGACACATCTTTTTCCAATGATAATTCATGAAATGATTTCACACGTAGTTGTAAAAATGGGGTGAACAGTAATGTACAAGCCGAAGCTAACAATCCAATGCCACCCGCAAATAAAGCGAACCGTAACCCCATTGCCCCCCCTATCATCCCTCCAATTAACGAACCAAGCGGTAAAGAACCCCACGAGATAAATCGAAATGTAGCATTCACGCGCCCTTGCAGGGCATCGGGTACAATTACTTGACGTAAACTGATGGTACTAATGCTAAACATTGAGACTCCCATTCCGAAAAGAAGCTGTCCAAGCATCATAATCAACGCAATACTTAATTCTGATCCTACTGCTAATGGAGCAAGCAAACCGCCACTTGCTGCGATCGTAGCGGAACCCACAATAGTTGGACCTACTCCAAAACGACGTACAACCCTTTGGGCAAGCAGAGAGCCAAATAGGTACCCTACTCCTAGCGTTCCATAAATGATGCCGAGAATGCTCGCACTGATTTTGAGTTCTTGCGATGCATATAGAACATAAATACTAAAAATAACATTTCAGGAAAGGTTAAAGACTGTTGAGCAGCGCACCACTCCCCACAGCAACGGTTTTGTGTAAACCGTATGCAGACCTTCTTTCATTTCCAGCCATATGTTTTTTTGTTTTTTCGCATCTGTCACGACTGTCTCCGACTTGCGAATCCGGGCTATGTACACAGCGGATACAAAAAAGGATGCCGACGTGAACAATATTGCAAAAGGAGCGGTGATTAACTGTTCCAATCCACCTGATAAACCTGGCCCAGCAATTTGTGCGGTAGATTTACTTGTCTCTAGTTTGCTATTCCCATCAATAAGCTGCTCCTTCCTCACAATGGAAGGCAAAAAGGATGTATAGGCAACATCAAAAAAGACAGTACAGATACCCACTATGAAGGCTACCAAATATAGAACTGTCATATTCAGGAATCCAGCTAAGGCTGTCAGCGGCACAATGAGCAGTATTGCACCCCTGAAAAAGTTAGCGGCGACAAGAATTGGTCGCCGGGGAAATCTGTCTATCCATACACCAGCGATCAAACCGAAAATAATAAATGGCGCATACTCGGCAAAACCAAGCAACCCCATTTGCATGGGACTGGCCCCTAAATAGAGAGCTGCCACTAATGGCATTCCTAATAATGCAACCTGAGTCCCAAACTGTGATGCAGTTTGCCCAATCCAGAGCCTGCGAAAATCTGTGTTCGTTAACAATCCTTCCACCTTGTTATTCATGCTCATTCCCCCATTTTTTCGTCACAACGAATTGCCATTCAAATTTGCATTTTTAGTATAGGGGAAATTGCGTTTCAAGATCTTGCGCTTTCATTATCGCAAATGTTGGATGATTCATTTTGCCCGTAAATTCATTCATTTTCCTGTCCGCTAGCGTAATGGCGCATCGTCAGTCTAATACTATACTTTCTGAGTCTATAACATTATTTACACGATCTAACACTTTGTCTTCCGAGTCTACAACATTATTTTCTTCGAACAGCAAGAAGCACTCTCGCGAATTAGCGAAGAGTGCCCTGGGTATAACCGAATGTACTATGAATCGATTGACGCAAGTGATCGTATAACGGAGTTCTTGTCGCGATTACTTTCAAATTGGACAACATTCCAAGCAAGATTACCTTGCGTGGACGTACCTGAAGCAATTCTTCTTCGAGAACGAGAATCGAATCGAGGATATCCTGCTTATTTAATCCTTCCTTCGAACCATCTGCCGCGTTGTCTACAACCTCCCGCAATTGCTTTACAAGTACAAGCGGATGCAGGTTCTTCATCTTCATTTGATCTTCGTTCCATAAGTCGAACATGCTGCCATTCAGCAGCGGTTCAGGCCGATATTTCAACAGCCCCTCAGCCAAATAATCCATGCTGCTTACGAGATATCTGCTTAACCGCTCTATCTCAATCGGAACATGATCAAATAACCTCATGTACATATAGGTGAAAATTAAACTGCTCAGCAAGGTGGCAGCATCCAGCGCATAAGGGGTAAATGGTTCCCCGTAAATTTCGTGCAAGGACTCCGTAAGCGTATCAAGATTGTACTTGCTTATCTTCTGCATAAATTCGCGTAGCTCTTGGCTTGCTGCATGCTCTGTATTGTCCCGCATCTGCATCTTAACAAGCTCTGGATGCTCGTTCCAGATATGCAGATAGATCTCAATCTTGCTGACTAACCGATCACGCGGATTAAGCTGATTCTCCCGTTCCATCAATTGCATGCGATCTTGCAGCAGCTTCGCTTGATATTCAAAAATAGTCAGCAGCAGTTCATCCTTAGAGCTATAGTACTGATACACGCTCCCTTTCGACATTTTGCAAAAAGAGGCGACTTCCTGCATCGTTGTTTGCATAAAGCCCTTGGACGCAAACAATTTCATGGCAGATAATAGGATTTGCTTCTTCTTTTCTGGCATAAGTTCTTCCATGTAAATGTCCTCCATGACATCATTCCATTGAGTTCCCAGTATGACTAATAAGTTCCCACCATCATAACAAAAGTGGCTGTTACCTGCAACCACGGGAGCAATAACCTATAAACATGGAGATCTTTTCAGATGTCGCTGTATGATGACCAGGGCTATTATAGTGCCTTCGCATCTTTACTATGCTTTGACGCTGTCGAATATGCGGCATCCTGCTTCCAGCTTACCAGCATGCCTCCGCTCGCGAATAACACGATTGCTCCGAAAGCGTATGGGATTTGGACATGAATGTCAAACAGTATCCCTGCGATTGCCGGCCCAATAATGTTGCCAAGACTCATGTAAGCATTGTTCATTCCTGCGACAAACCCCTGTTCATCCCCTGCCATTTTCGATAGCAATGTATTGATAGCCGGACGAACGATTGAAGTCGCCACAAAGAACAGCATTGTAACAAATAATATGAGGAAATAATTCGATACGAACAAAAGCAAAATCATACTTATCCCCGAAAGACCGAACATGGCGAGCAGAACCTTCTTTTCTCCGAACTTTCGAAGCAAGCGTTCGATTAGCACGGCTTGGCATATCACTCCGATAATAGCTCCTAGCGTAATCATGAGTGAGATATCCTTTGGTGTAAATCCATATTTCACATCCACATACAAGCCAAATATCGCTTCAAAATTTTGCAGTCCAAACGTTAAGGAGAACACGAGCACCAAAAGCATAAAGTATGGCGCTTTCATTGAAGCTGCCATCTGCCGAAGAAGGTTATCTTGCTTCTTATGACTGCTTCTGGCTCGCATGCGCTCTTCCATCGACAGCGATTCAGGCAAGAATAACAAAGTGACTACTGTTGAAACTCCAGCAAGTGCAGCTGCCGTGTAGAATGGGATACGTATTCCGTAATCCGCCAACATACCGCCTATTCCTGGTCCTATGACTACACCGAGCGTCATAGATGCCATAAGCAGTCCAAGTCCCTTCCCACGTTTCTCTTCTGTCGTGATATCCGCCACATAAGCCATCATAGGAGGTGTCATCAATGCTGCTGAAATCCCTCCAAGCAGACGAGAGGCATATAACATCCACATTTCCTCTGCAATCCCGAACATGATCTGCGAAATCGTGAACAACCCGATTCCTGCCACAATAGGCAGCTTCCTCCCATATTTGTCCGACATCTCTCCTGCGATTGGCGAGAACAGGAACTGTGTTAGCCCGAAAGCTGCAACGAGATATCCCATCGCTTGCCCAGTAGCTCCGAACTCAGTTACATATTTGGGCAATATGGGGATAATGAGTCCCATCCCTACCATCGCAATGAACATGTTAATCATCAGAATGACAAGTGAACCTGATCTTTGTGTTGATTCAGACAATCCCTTCAACTCCTCTTTAGAACCCATAAGTTTTATTATTGACCTATTGGTCGAATTCAATACTACTTCACCCTGATCCACCTTGTCAAATCCTTTTTTTTTATTTCCTTTGAAGCATAATTGCATCTGCTTGGAATTTCTGCATACTAAAAAAAGCAGCTATCATGACGAGAAATCTCGCCGATAACTGCTTTAATTCATTATTATGGTCAACATAAAATATACAGCAAAAAATGATGTGCATTTCTTTCTTATGGTGAATCTAGTTTACGTTTATTAAGTACAAATAAGAATAAAGCACCTATCATGATCCCGTAAAGTAGTGATGCTCCAATCGCCGATATTTTTACAAAAAATTCCGTATCGTCATAATCAGATAGAACATTTAGCGTTTTGTTTACGGGCGGGAATAGTAAAATTGCATATTTCAGCCTCTCTGGTAATAGATTTTCGAGCGGTGTTGCACTAAACGTAATAACGACTAAAAGACTTAGCATTAGGAAAGACGTTACACGCGAACGAATGAATTTCGAACTAAACCAGCAGGTTAACGAAACTGCTAGCCAGGATATAGATAAATGATAGAGTAAAGACATGAATAATTCTTCAAAGCTAGGATTCCTATCAAATTTGTGAAAGATCGCCGGAAACAGTACTGCGTATAGGGCAAGTGGAATAGTAAAGATCCAGCTATATAATAATTTTGATAAATAAAGACGATATAAGCTGCCGGAGTGTATCATCGTCACTGCTTCTTGGCTAGGTGTCTCGAGATCAATGATTGTATAGCATAATACGCATGCAACAACAAATAGAAATGATGTAGAAAACGCATAGCTTTCCATTACTGGATTAGGTACTACACTATAAACAAAAAAGATTCCAAGGATAAAAACAAAAGTAGGCGGTCCATATCGATAGGAGCGCATAAAACAGGTATGTAAAAACGAAAACATAGAAATCATGAGTGGGCCATCTCCTTTCGATGTAAGGTGATGATCTCTACGCCTCTATGTACGAATTCTATCATAAAACCATGATAATCCTTTTGCATAATGATAAATGTAATCCGGCCATTTTCATCTTTCCAAGTAACCTGTGGAAAAAGACTCGTTAGGTGGCCAAGTGCTCCCTTAGTTAAAACACATTCAAGCTCGAAAAATGTAGTGCACGGACGTTGAGAAGCTTCGATACGTTCCTCCCTTAACCTGCCTTGTTGAATCCAATAGATACGACTTTCTAATTGAGTTGCAAGTAAAGGATCATGAACAGCAGCTAAAATAGATGTTCCGTTTGCTTTTATTGTTGTCAGGGAAGCAAGCAAATGCTCGATCGATTCTTTGTCCAGACCAGAGAAAGGTTCATCCAACACAAGCAGATCCGGACTATTGATCGTAGCCTGCATTAAGTTAACTTTTTGCAGCATCCCTTTCGAGAAATGAGTCATCTTTACGCTTTGGCTTTGTTCGAGATTAAAAAACGTGTGCAGCTCCTTAATGCGCTCTTGAAGATCATTTCTTGGAACATTTGATATTTTGCCCATGTGGGTCAGGTATTCCGTTGATGTCATCCTTAATTTTGACAACCGATCGGGCGTATACCCGATCACTACTTTTGAATGCTTCAGTACTCGTTGGCCCGACGTGAATGGAATTAATCCGGTCACAATTCGAAGCAGCGTGCTTTTGCCTGATCCATTGCTTCCTCTTAATATGATACATTCTCCTTGCTTAATATTTAGCGAAATATCCGACAAAACAACTCGATCACCATATTTCTTCGTAACTTCCTTTAATGTCAATAGTGCATCCGATGCCATTTCCCCACCACCTTAAAAATACATATATTTATCATGTTAACATAGTTACCCCTCTCAAGGGATATAATGCCTTCCAATGCGATGAGCATCCAACTTAAGCAGGAGGGAGCCATGAACAATATTGATGTACCGTTCGGTAAGATCCGCTCTAGTTGCCTGTACCTTGTCACTCCGCACCTTGATTAATGTTGACGGAATAAAGGCCCAAGCCCATAACGGTTGTAAATTCCATCGAGCAATATTCGTTGTTCTTATCAATCAGCCTACAGCAAGCGGGCAGTATCTTTCAAAGACGGTTAGACGCAAAGAACCCGAGAGAGGGCACTTGTATTAACGTGTCCCTCTCTCGGGTCATATGATTCTCAAAAGCTCAACTTTCGTAGCAAGAAATGTCGCTAAGAGCATCTGATTTAGTTCCGCATTCGGAGTAAAAAACTATTGTTCTCCAGCAACTTCGTGCGCAATACGGAATCGGCATCATTCTCATCAACAAAGATTGGCCATTGGCAGTCCACTTGTCACCAGACACCTATCTAAGCGCCTTCTATCTAGCCTTGAACACGATGCTGCTCACCTTGTTCGGGGCCGCTTATCTCGTCCTCCATGGCAATAGGCGCTCCCTCTGTCCGGTTCAGTTTTGCATCCGCTTCGAGTGCTGGCCTCACTGCATCAGATTGACTGCTTTCATGACCTCCACCCTGCAAATTCAACCCAATTACGCCGAGAATAATGAGCAGGATAGAGATAACCTTAATCCAAGACATTGACTCAGAGAAGAAATAATATCCGATAACTGCGATCGCAGCAGTTCCCATACCAGACCATATAGCATATGCAACACTAACATTAATCTGCTTTAGTGAAAAATTCAAGCTCGTAAATGCGAGCAGATAGCAGACAATCATCAGAACGGACGGTATTGGCCTTGTAAAGCCATTCGACATCTTCATTGAAATCGTTCCGATAATCTCCAGTGTAATCGCACCAATTAAGTAAAGCCAACTCATCATCCTTGAATCACAACTCTTCCCCCATGTCTATCGGCATTCATCATTATGTCTATGGATAATAGGACAATAGAGCTATTATGTTCCATGCTCCACGACTTGTCAAATGACTAGAATGCATATAAATTAGGCGTTTCCTGCCCCTTATTCGTCTAGTCAGCGTGCTCCTAACCTACATACACATATAACGTAAGATAAATGCATGATGAAAGGAGCCAATGAACATGTCTGAAGTATGTGGTCCAGTTGGAGGCTTTTGTGGAGGTTTCACTAGCATTGGCGTAATTCTTGTTCTCTTCATTTTGCTCGTCATCATTAGCCGTTCTTGGGGTTGCGGTTTCGGTTTCTAACCACACCAACAACCCCGGCTGTTGCTGCCGGGGTTGTTCCTCTACCGTCTGCTTTTTGATTAATTACGATTCAAATAATGCCTGAGCGATATACTGTCCTTGTGCGCACCCTCCTGGCATTGCAAATAATGCGCTTGCCACCGTCTTCGTATACTCGTTCATCTTATCCTTCTGCCCTAGGATTTTTAACATAGGGACAAGCTGTTTGTATGGATTTTGCTGATAACTGATAAACAGCAGGCCTGCGTCCGAATAGCCCGTCTTTATGTCCAATTCGCCTGTGTAAGAATAAGCTCTTCTCACAATCTCCTGTCCGGTTCCTTTTGCTAATCGAACATGCGAGTTTTCAGGCTGTGCACTCATATCAACCGAATCGAATTCATTGGCACGGCCATAGGGAGCTCCAGAGTATTTATACCTTCCGAAGGTATCCTCTTGATCCTGCAACGAAGAACGATCCCAAATTTCTAGAAACATCTTAATCTTTCTGTAGGCCATATAAGAACCGCCGCTCATCCATTCTGGCTCATCCTGCCCTGCCCACACAACCCGTTCCATCTCCATATCCTTGCTCGTATCGATATTGGCCGTCCCATCCTTAAAGCCAAATAGATTGCGAGGCGTTCTCCCTTCCTTCATGCCAAGGAAACCATGCTGCATCCATCTGACGGTTGCAAGGCCAAGTGCATTGCGTGTTAAATTGCGTATTGCATGAAATGCGACCTGCTGATTATCTGCGCATACCTGTATGCACAAATCGCCATCACTATGCTCAGGATGAAGTTCCTCATTCGCAAATGAAGGGAGCGTCTTTAAGAATCGCGGCTGATGCTTGGCTAAGCCATATCGATCTACTCCGTCCTTCAAGAAAAAGCTTGAACCAAAACCAAATGTGATCGTAAGACGACTGGATGAGAAGTCCAATGCTTCTCCCGTATCAATCGGCGGCAAGTACTTATTATCTTGCTTCGTACTAATAGCTTCCCCCTTCGTCAACACATAGCTTAAACTGGTCCAATCCCGGAACAGCTTGATGACATCACTCCGGCGATTCGTCGTCAAATCGAGTGCAGCCATGTACATAAATGATTGCTGTGGTGTCGCGATGCCTGCCTGATGCTTCCCGTAAAAGGAAATCCCCTTCTCTGACTCCTTACTTTCTTCGGTTGTCTCCTTCTGTTTGCCTGCTTCAGGCTTCAGAAGACTGAACGCACCTAGTCCTCCAAGCGCAACTGACGTTCCTGTTAATGCCGTAAGTTTTAACATTTCCCGTCTACTCAGCTTGCTTGATTGCTTTCCATCCATTGCTGGTCATTCCCCTCTTACAACACATTCGCAATTTGAGACATCGTCTGCGACAACGAAGTGAGCTTCTGGCTCATATCGCGAATTTGTTTCTCCTCAAGCTTATCATAGGCGATAAAAGAATCGCCTTGGCGATATTGGTTCAATGCTATTTCGAACTCTTCGAATTGCTTATCTAGTTTTTCCGTTACATCTGAATGTGAGCTTACGAGCGCGCTCTTCACTGTCAAATAGACTGCCTTGGAGCCCTCTACATTGGCTGCTAAGTCAACCAAATCCATACGAGAATAGCGCTCTTCCTCACCAGTAATTTTCGAGATGCCGGCCTCATTCAACAATTCCATAGAGCCAGCAACCATTTGTTCCGGTGTAAGCTGCACATTTTGGATCATGCCATCAAGCTGGGCTACATCCTTCATAAGCTGCTTCGCCACATTGGTTTGACCTTCCAACTTCTTTTCGATCCAGAGAGCCTTCTCAATTCGGTGGAAGCCTCCCCATTTCGCAATATCCTCTACATCGTTCTCACGTGCATCAATGCTTGGATCAAGGTCACCGAAGCTTTCCGCAATCGGCTCGATTCGTTCATAGAAGACACGTGCCTTCGGATACAATTCCTTTGCAGCATTCATATCTCCTTTAATAACTGCATCCGTGAATGCCTTAGTCGCCGAGACAAGCTCTTTGCTTTGCTCCCGTACATATGCTTTATATTCGCCTGCAGCCTTTTGGAGCTGCTCACTTGCTTTGTTATTGCCCTTCTTCGCAGAAGCCAACTCAGACAGCGCCGTCTTCAGCAATGGTATCTCTTTCTTCATCGTTTCTGTATTCGGTTCATCCTTAACCGCTTCAATATAGATAGGTTGAAGATGCTTCTCAATTTCCGTATACTCGAACGGGAATTCCGTGCGAACCCCATTTTCGAACGAAAGCCAAAAGCTGTTCATTTCTTTGCCCTGCTTTTTGACATCGTCCATTTTATTGGCGTTAACAGCCTGTTCCAGTTTGTCGATGAATCCATTGAGCTTATCAACCGAGTCCTTCATTTCACTGGTAATGCCAGAATCCTGTGCACTTTCTTGAACGGCCTGCTTCCCAGTATTCGCTCCATCAGTACCCGTGCTTGAACTGCTGGAGCAGCCTGCAGCCATCCAGAATGTACATGCAATTGTTGTTAATAATAGAATTCGCTTCATAGACTTCGTTCCTCTCTACTCGATAATGAATGATTGCGCTTAGGTATGAACAGCATGCCAAGAATGAACAAGATAATGACAAGCTGTGGAATTGTACTGTACAGCGACGGGAATACGCCCAAAGCCGAAATCGTCGGCATATGGTCTGAAATGCTGGAAGGAATCAGGCCTGCCAGCTGTAAGCTATGTACGCCGCTTCCCATAAATTTAAGGCACATATATAGAACAATAACTGTGGAAATTAAGAAGAATGGCTTCAACGGTATTCGAACACCCAGCTTCAGGATCAGCACACCGACAATCAAGAGAATCACGAAGCCTGTTAACAGCCCGCTAACCAGTTCAAATGTACTCAACTTTCCAGTCAATCCGATCAAGAAAATGACCGTTTCCAATCCCTCACGCAGAACGGCAAAAAAAGCAATGAGCGCAAAGGAGACTATTTTGCCGCTTACCGCTTCCCTCTTCTTTTCCTGAAGCATGCTGTTCCACTTCTCTATATTGGATTTGCTATGCAGCCAGTACCCGACATAGAGCAGCATCAGTGAAGAAAATACCCCAGACACACCTGCCAGCACAAAATTGTTCTGTCCAAACATCGACGCAGATAGCACGTAAGATACGATCAGCCCAATAATAAGACTGGCAGCTAAGCCAAGCACGGTTCCCCCCCATACCCATCGTGAGGATTTCTGTTCATTCGTTTTCTTCGCAATCGTCAGCAAGGAGCCAATGACCAGAAGAGCCTCCAAGCCTTCACGAATGGGGATCAAGGCCGCATCCCACATATTGTAAGCATTATTCTCCAATGGAGTTAGGCTGTCGATCATTTGCTGCAGTGTGCGGATTGCCTTCTCTGGCTTTGAGTCCACATAGGACAGCAGCAGACCTAAGTTTTGCTCGGACTCGTTATACACCTGCTGCGATTGGGTCACTACATCCGCCTCTACCGTAAGCCAAGATTGAACCAGCATTTCAATGCTCGATTTTGCTTCCGCAATTTTTCCATCTTGAATCTGCTGCTTCGTCGTTTCGAGTGATGTTACATACTCACTTAGCGTCATGGCGCCTTTGCTTTTATTTGCTCTTGCTACGAGAATGCTCTTCTCATAGGTCTCTACAGTCGACAAGAGCTGTTCAAGTCCCTCTTTCATCTCGTTGCTATCATGATTCAGCAAGCGATTCGCAACAAGCGCCATACTCGATTCAATTTTGCTGGCTGCCTTCCAATTCTCTTTCTTTACAGCTCGTTTACTGTCATTCCATACTTCCTTAAATTTTTGGAAAGCTAGATTCCCCTCTGTAATGTGAGAACTGCTTGCCGCGTCAACCGCTGTCTTGGCAACTGATACAAGTTGCTTTGCGAGTTCATAGCTGTCAGATTGTTGTGCTAACACCACATTCGTGCAGCTTGACCATAACACGGCACAGATAATGACCGTCGCGACAACTAACTTCTTCATGCTTCACCTTCTTATTGCCCGAGTCTTATAATTGATAATGATTATCAGTATTGTTAGATTAGTACGCTCAACAGGGATTGTCAATCTTTTTTTAGAGGAATAAGCAGCCAACTGGTTGATCCTAATTGTCATGCGGCATGTAGAGAGAAGCAGTGGTCAATACTGAAAGAATACGATTCGCCTCAAGCTTGACCGCTCGACGCGCTTGGACGATTTCCATATGATAGGGCACATACACATTTTAATGACGGGAAATGGTGATTAAGTTGATTAGAAGAGGGAGGTTCGCTCTAACTCCATCGGGATCAATGCACCTTGGCAATGCAATGACAGCATTATTGGCATGGCTGCAAATGCGAAGTGTAAATGGAGAGCTAGTACTGCGTAACAATGGCGGCCCATATGAACCATACACACAGAGCTTGCGCCAATCTTACTATGAAGAGGCCTTGCAAAAGCTGCATGAGAATGATTGGCTCTATCCCTGTTATTGTAGTCGGGCTGAACTGCAGTCTATCGCGCACGCCCCTCATGGTCTGGCTGCTGAAGGCTCCGCTTATCCAGGTACATGCAGAGGCGTATCAATAGAAGCGCAAGCGATTCGCGCTGCGCATAAGCAGCCTTCGCACCGCTTTAAAGTCGCGAATAAAGTTATGTCCTTTCATGATGGTGTACACGGAGAAATGACATCAAGTTATAACAATCGCTTATCCAAAAGGAATTGTTCACTTTCCATCGCTGCTGCTCGACAGGCAAGCACGCGCCCAGAGCATCTTCTTGGATGGCTTGCTTACTGGAGCGGCATCATTGATCGCCCAGAGTCCGTGCAGCCTAACGAACTCGTGGAACATTTCAGCATATCACGGATTGGACGTCATTCTGTTGTTGTCGAACAAGAGGCTATAAAGCAATTAGTCGGGAAGCTCACTTCATTACAAGGCGCATCCAGCATTTCAACAATTTTTCCATATAGACGGGCTCCCTTCGACTGATTGCTCCCCAAATCATTGCTACGACCCTATGATAAGCCGATTTTCAAATTACGTAACTTCGCTCAATCACAAGTAAGCTTCGCTTGTTCTTTGGGCTTTATCATGGCACAAGCCATTCCCGCGAAGATGAGCAAAATCCCTCCGATCTGCAGCGTCGTTGGCCGAAAACCTGTAATGAGCGTGTCCAACAATATAGCGACGGCAGGATCAAGAAAGACCAGTACCGATATCATACGTGTCGGCAGTTCCCGCAAACTGTCAAAGAATAATAAATAAACAAATCCCGTATGTATGAAGCCTGTTGCTACAATCGCAAACCAATTGCCAGCTGTTAATGTAGAGTAAGAAGACATATCAACGAATGGCAGCAGCAGCACGATTCCTAGGCTCGTTTGTATAATCGTAATCGCATACCCGCTTAATTCGACAACTCCCTTGCCCAGCAAGGTTGTCATTGCATAAAAGACGGCTGCCATCAAAGCCCATACTACTCCGGATGATAATAATTCGCCAGCACTTGCCCCTCCCTCGATACCGATAACAAAAACAGTACCTACGAAACAAATACCAACAGACAATACAGACCATACCGTTAGCTTTTCTTTGAATAATATACTGCCCATCAGCACCACAATGACCGGGGCAAGATGATAAATCGAGATGGCTATCGTAATGGACATCCATTCAAAAGATTTGAACAAGAACACCCAGTTTCCAACGAGAAACACGCCACACGCTAACGTTTGCAGCAATTCTCGCTTGCTCCACCTTTCCCTCCGATATTGTCCAGTTGCGATCCAGCAGAGACCCAAAAATAAAGATGCACAGATGCACCGGACGAAGACAAGCTCCATCGAAGGCAGACCGGTATGCTCTGAGAAAAATCCGATAGAGCCAAAAATACACATCGATACGATCATTTTGATCATAGGCAGATAACTCTTGCTCTTCATAGTAGTGAAATCCTCCTTCTCTGTATTTCTCATGGTAGATTTGTTTTCAATAGGATGCGACATTACTGCCTTACTATATATTACCACATGATGGAAACAGAAAGAGAAGGGACAAGCTGTTGCCTGTCCCTTCTCACTATTCGTGTTCTTATACCGTTACTCCATTGTCTGTTCTTTGGTATTTTCATTCAATCTTAATCTCTGCTTGAAGGAGTGAATGATCTGTGCAATCGCTCCGTCTCCTGTCACATTAGCAGCTGTTCCGAAGCTGTCTTGTGCAATATAGAGCGCGATAGCCAGACTGATCATTGCTTCGTTGAAGCCAAGCATCGATTGAAACAATCCGACAGCCGCCATCACGCCCCCACCTGGCACGCTTGGTGCCGCAATCATGGATATGCCTAACATGAAAATGAATGGCAGCATCGTGCTTACTGACAATGATGCCCCGTTAATATACATGATCGCACTGGCTACTGAAGTAATTGTTACGGTAGAGCCGGTAATATGAATTGTAGCGCACAGCGGCACTACAAAGTTCGATACCTCTTCATCAGTGCCTAGCTTTTTCACTTGAGACATTGTCACAGGAATCGTCGCTGCTGATGATTGCGTACCTAGTGCGGTAAAATACGCTGGAAGCATCGTACGCAGCATCGAGATTGGGTTGCGCTTGTTTAAAATTCCCGCAATTGTGTACTGTCCGATTATGACAACAAAATGAAGAATTAAGATCATAATAAATACTTTCAAGAATACTTGCAAGATGAAGGCAACCTCTCCAGCCTGCGTCATGTTCATAAAAATACCCGCAATATGAAACGGAAGCATCGGAATCAAAATCGTATGAATTACCTTGCCTATAATCTCTTTAAACTCCAGCGAAGCCGTAAGCAGCACATTGGTTTTTAAAATTGTAATACCGACGCCAATGACGAACGATAACAGCAGCGCAGTCATAATATCGAATGCAGGCGGCATATCCAGTTTGAAAAAGCTCTTTAGCAGCATCTCTTCTGGATTGTTGGCTCTAAGTCCGGATGCTCCTGAGAGCAGCCACGGAAATGATGTTTTCGATACTACGTAAGCGAGTATGCCTGACAAAACCGTCGATACATAAACGATTAACGCCGTAATACCGAGCAGCTTGCCCGCCCCGCGTCCCAACTCACCTATGCCAGGGATAATAAAGCCAAGAATGATTAACGGTATGAGAAAGCTCAGAAATTGCCCGAATATATGATTAAACGTAGCAAATATGCGTATAAACCAATCTGGCATAATAAACCCCGCGCCAATTCCGAGCAGGATCGCAATAACAATGCGCGGAAATAATCCTAATTTTTTCATCATCTACGCTCCTTCCTGTCCACGCAAACAAAACAAATTGATTGTCCATATACAGTAGACATATGTATTCTTCTTGAACACATTTTCCAATATAGCATACAACAGACTGGAACAACACTGACAATTTACGGAATTTTTAATATCGCTTTCGCCACACATTATGTACTGATGTGCATGAAGTCTATTAATCCAGCTATGAAGCATCACCATTTCATTGGTTTCTTAAAGGTAGTAACCACGATGATTTTTGCCCTATTGATTGTCTCCGTAGTTGTTTAGGATTATGCTTCGCTGCTCATATGTGGTAATGTATTAATGAGACTATGGCAAAAGGGCCTGGACAATCAAGGAGGTTATGTAGTTGAAGCGTACACGCTATATTCAAATCTTCACCCTCATGCTTGCCGTACTGCTTATTGTCGCTGGCTGCGGCAACAAGCCGGCTTCTGAACAAAATGGAGCGGCAGACACCACAAACACGGCTCAAGACAGCAATAAGCAAGCATCGAAAAACGAAAAGGAAGACACCAAAAAACCATCCAATTCCAAAAATCCAATCGTCACAATCGAGATGGAGAGCGGAGACAGCATGGAAATTGAGTTGTATCCGGATAAGGCTCCTAACACCGTGAACAACTTTATCTCGCTTGTAAACAAAGGATTCTATGATGGAACCATCTTCCATCGTGTCATTCCTGGATTTATGATTCAAGGCGGCGACCCGCAAGGCATTGGCATAGGTGGGCCTGGCTATTCCATTAAGGGAGAATTTTCAAATAATGGTGTGGAAAATGATCTGAAGCATACGGAAGGCGTCCTATCTATGGCGCGCTCTCAAGATCCGAATTCAGCAGGCTCCCAGTTCTTCATTATGGTAGCAGACGCACCTCACTTAGATGGGGACTATGCAGCGTTCGGTAAAGTAATCAAGGGTATGGAGACCGCTCAGGCGATCGTGAATGTGCCAAAAGGGGCAGACGCCAAGCCTGAAAAGGAACAAAAAATGAAAAAGGTTACGGTTAATACATTCGGAATTACGTATCCGGAACCAGAGAAAACGCAGAACTAACGTATAGCATATATTTGATAACAGGGACAAAAGAAGGCTGGCTCCTTCTTATTGTCCCTGTTCTATATCTATATATTACCCATCAATGGGAATCTCGAAATCATGCTGATGTGCTGGTGTGCACTCTATTTATCGGCTCAAGGTGATATCGCAGCCTGAATTGAGTCGCAAGGAGAAGGAGACAGGGGCTGCACTACTTGCGTGCGGCCCGTTGTCCTGTGCTTGCAGCGCTGCGAGATGAATGCGATTGAATCGACGGGTTCAATTTGCGCGCTCGCTTTCCAGAATGACGCCGGCTGACCGCTTTTGCACGAGTCCCTTTCGTGAGCGCGATAGGGCCCATTAACGATTGAAATGTGTTATACATGGATCGCGCTTGCTGGAACATGCCGAACATCTTCTGAATTTTGCCGAACGTGTTCATCAGATCGTCGATTCCGTACTGTCTATTGAACGATGCATAAGGACCGCCTGTTGCATCGCCTGCCGCTTCCTGATTCACAGCAACCGATGATGCAGCGGGGTCAGTTGGGGCTGTTAGTCCAAATACATTTTGATTCATGTAAGGCGCAGAAGCTTTCGTTCTGCCCGGCTTGCTGATAGTTCTTGAGGTAACTTTAGGCGAGGCGGACAATTTTTGCTTCGGCGTCGTACCTTTGCGTCGAGACGTTCTCATGATGACGACCACCTTTACCTCTGCTAGTGTGAGTGGATTCCACTAAAGAGTGGAAGCCTTACAAGATAATCTATGCGCATCCTCAACAACTCGTATGGGTTCATGTCTCTTCCCCTTGCTTTTGTGCTATTACCTAACAAGCGGAAGAATCTTAGGAAACACCCGTAAGGCGTTGTGATAAAATACATTTTCTTGATATTTCTCGGGAATGATCGACTTCACAAATTCAATATACGTCCCAATCGGCGCAAGCGGCCAATCTGTACCGAAAAGCAGCTTATCATAATGGTCACAATACACGATGGCATGGCGCAAATGCTGGAAAAACAACGGTGACTCCTCATCCAAACGGGCAAACCTTCTTGAGTCTCCTACAAGCAGTCCCGACAAATCCGCATACACATTACGGTTCTTGTACACAACCTCGGCCCCATCCAGCACCCATGGATCACCGAAATGCGCCATCATCATCGTCACTTCCCGATGCTTAACCGCAACCTCATCTATCGTTAATGGGTGTGAATACTTTAACAGCCCTCTTTCTGAGTAGGTATCACCGCTATGAAATACAACCGGCACCTCATATTTCGCCGCTAATTCGTATACGCGATCATAGACTTGGTCGTAGGCATAGAAGGGATAGTAGCCAAGATATAATTTCAATCCAACGGCGTTAGGCTTCTGAAGCTCCTGCTCAACCCGCTTCCACGAATCTTCATCACATTGATACGGATTAATGCCAATACAGTAAGCAATCGAAGCCGGCATATCATCTGCCATATCGAGTATCATCGGATTTATTGCGTCTGCGTCCGGGAACCCATCCGCCTTAGTTTCTGCCAACCCCATTCCAATTCCGAGCACAACATTATGGTCTGCGTATTCTTGCAGCAATCCATTTGCACTATAATCTACACCCGATAATTGCCTAGCTGTTCGATGGAATTCTTCGATATGAGATAGGTGCATATGGGCATCAATGATTTTCATGCCTTGTCCACCTCCTAGTCAGATTGGGAAAAGCGGATTGCGCGAAGATCAGTTAATGCCTCCGGCTCAATTCGCTCCATAGAGAACAGCAACATGACAGGCGAAGTTCGCAGTGTCTGACCGTTCGGGATGTTCAGATCATGGGTAATACTTGCAAGTGACACCTCTTTATTTACATATACATTTGAACGGGCAGCAGTATGATCGGAGATGATATGAAGCAGCGCTGTCCT
Source organism: Paenibacillus sp. S-12 (assembly GCF_030363895.1). NCBI lineage: Bacteria > Bacillati > Bacillota > Bacilli > Caryophanales > Paenibacillaceae > Paenibacillus > Paenibacillus sp. S-12. The sequence goes on along the minus strand of NZ_JASIUF010000008.1, from coordinate 150,649 downwards.
GTCATTGGAGCCGAATCGACAATCTGAATTTTCATAAATATCAATGACACCCTTGCCTTGAGGGAAAGCAATTGTCCGTCCGCAATGGGCATATGATTCCACCCAGCTGTCCTGCATCGCTTCACCCTGATGAACAAAAAATTGTTGTTCTAACCGATCACTCAAAAATGCCCGGGAATTCTGCAGCACATCCGTGAAATAACACAAAATCGGTACTCCTGGCAATAACAGATAGTAATTGCTCAGGCATATCCCTTTATACTTCTCATGCTCTTGAATGTTTAAATCAACACGAATTCCTTGCCATTCATTATGATGCTGATCGGACAGCTTCACAAATTGAGCTGACCGCTCTTGCTTCAGCACCGACATCGATCTAAGTTGATTCAGATCGGAGTAGATACCTCCCACAAACGGATTCCACCATGACTTCACGTCTCGTGACGGGTAGTTGTTCATGAGCCATTCTTCTCCTTCTACTTCGAGCGAGAACAGAGAAGTATAATAATCAGGCGCCGCCTTTATTCGGATAACCCCATTGTCAGCAGCGAAAACTTTATAGTTTGATTCTAACGTCTCTACACATTCGATCGGTTCCGTCAATTGGCGGAAAATCGCTGCTTGGTACTGGCCAAGCTCCGTATCCAAGCTCGTGCTTACATCTACGACATCTATGGATTGAAGCAAGGGCCGCAATGTTATGCTCACCTGGGTTGCCTCTTCCTCTGGCGTGATGGTAGACTGTGCTTCAATATCAGCCGAATAGCGATAGGACATTTCCACATTCCCATTCCAAGTGCTTTGCTTTCGATCCTGCAAGATCAATGTCGGCTCCCCCTTCACGAACGGATTCCGATCACCGATCATTAGTTGGGTCTGCGGGACAAGATGGACAGGCTCATCCCAGCCAGTCTGCATTGCAAGTGCACGAAATGACCGCCAATCCGTAAAACTTCCCAGAGATACGATAATCGTATCACTCTTGACAGTTGCACGAGCATCAATCGCTCCAAAGCTGGTGTTCAAATCAAAATGCCAGCTCTGAAAATTCAACTGGTAGGCCTCGCTCCAACAGATCCCGATCGGCAAGCCGTGACCACGGTTGAACAACCAGCGCTCCGTAATACGATTGCTGTCCCAATACTCATAAGCGCTCCCAATCGAATCACTCATTTCAACATACTGACCTTCATAAGGAATAATTGCTCGGAAGAGATCTTTTCGAATGGATTGGGATACCCATAGCTCGTGCGACATAGGCTTGTCCCCTTCATTCGTTGCTTCAAACCAACGTTCAACGATGCCATCCCCATGTAACCGGGTCATCACCTTCAAGAGAACATGCGGGAAGGCCGAGGAGCGAAAGTGTACAACCTTTAACATTGCTCCATTCGCTTCTTGAATAAATTCCACTTCAGCAGGTGCTTTCTTAGAGAACTCGTCCGAAAATGGCGTCCCAAGCTTCGGATATGACATAAATAATTGCTCTTCCATTCCTATGCATCTAAGCTCCGAGTCATGATGCTCCTTGTTCATAGTTACAGCATATTTCCCATTTCCGATATGCCAACCTAGATTACTCTTGCCTTGATAGGCAGCACCTACTCCTGGGAATGCCGCACCAATCCGTTGCACAAATGTCAGCGAATCGCCAGACTCTGACTCAGCATAGATTTGAATATCGGCTTGATAGTAACCAAATTCAAGAACATTATAATGGATGGCAATAGATTGTCGAGCAAGCGGCTCTAAGCTAATCTCGAGCTCGCTCTGTTCCCATACGATAAGCTCTTGGGATGGAAGGAAGAAGCGGAATGTGGCCCGGTCTGATAGATGGCTCTCAAAGTCAATATAAGCAATGCCTTGCCTTCGATGGTACACGCCGTCATTTGGCAGCTTCATTTCCACTTTGGCTGGGAGCTTGGGAAGAACACCAACACGAAATTGCGCAGCTTTTCCGTTAATGAGCAGCTCTGTGCATACAGCAGGGCTTGTTTTCCATTTACTCAGCTCTTCCTGCAGTTCCTGGACATCGAACTCAGCTGTTAAGCAGACATCTCCTATCACATCAACAGCAGAATGCCAATCAAAATGAATATTGCGATCACTTACGCCCCGAAGTTCAATGTGAAGAGGCTTCTGCGTCTTATTGACAAGACGATAACGGATCGAGTACGTTCTTCCGCAAATAAGAGCAGAAGAGTCAACCTCCGCTGCCAACAAATAATCGTCTGTCTCAATCAGCCTCATCCCTCGCCCTCTGCGTTCAAACTCAACTCGGAGTCTCTTGCCGGACTTTCCCCATTCATAAGCATAGTAATCGAAGCCATTTTGTTTGATTCCGTCGGGGGTTACATTAATTTCGCGAATGGAATCTTCGTACCAATCTAGCTGCTCAAAATAGGGAGCAAGTGCTTCGGTGCGAACGACGGTCGGGATAAAGTTCATGAGATGTGTAGTATCGTCACGATCTTCCCAGAAGAATCCGCACTTTTTATACAATGGGACTGCCTTGGTATTACTCTGCCATGTGTAGAGATCCAACCTCGGCCAGCCTAGCTCAATCGTATCCTCAACGGCTTTTGTAACGAGCAGCTTGCCGATCTTTTGACCGTGATAATCAGGATGTACGTTCAATAGCTGCACATAGAGTGCTCCTGTATCTTCCCGATACTCGCATATTTTGCAATACCCTACTACCCGTTCTCCATCAAGTGCCAGGTATAAGGCAAGAGTATCCGTGTTCTCCTCCTGCTGCCTCACCTGCTGTGCAGTCATTCTCGAGTTTCCGCCGCCGAATGATTCATTACTATCATTCCACATCTCGGCGATCGCTTCTGCTAATTCAGGTCGATATTGCTCTAATCGAATAGTACGAATCATGCCGCATCCTCCCAAGCAATACAAAATTAGTTTCTTGCGCGAATCATGATGCCATAATATGTCATCACCAATTATGATTATATCATCATCATCGTGGATAAATGTTACATTTGGAGGATTGCACCCTTGATGAATCCATGGGACAACCTTGGAGGCAGCGAGTATTGATTTAGTCTTCATAAGCGGGATCACTTGGGGGAACAAGGGCAGGATTCGGACAGCATAACCAGAAGTTAACGCGAGTTTCAGAGACACCCTGATTTTACCTTTTCGATAAGCTGCGGCGGCTCATCACTTATTGTATGTCTGACAGTTAGGGAAGCTGCACATATACCGCTACTCTACGAGAATCAGCGAGCGGGAAGCGAAGACTTGATTACATGCTAAAAAACCCGCGGCTTCGCGGGTATCTTTATGTATTGGGCCAGCGGCACACCTTACAATTGTGCCCCTGGTCTCATTACATGTCTTTTTCTGTTTCTCGTTCGATGGTCATACGATATTTCAATTCCGTAATATTCTGCTCCATTTTACGAACGATATCCTCGATGAACTTCACATCAACAGAAGGACCCTTGTTGAGGGATTCATCACGTTCACGGTGCATCATCGAAATCTTGTTCGCTCGTTCTTGCAGCTTTAATTCCTTGTACTTCTCCAACAAATCTGAAATTACCGCATAGAATTGGCTATAGTCCTTAATGATATCATCAAGAAATGCATCTACTTCATCTGGATCGTATCCACGGAATTTGATTTGAAAATCCTTCTGATGAATCGTGAACGCGTCCAGCGTAATGCCCAGTTGTTCAAACAATTCTTTTTGATGGTCATATTGCTCGTTCTTATTCTCTTCCATCTCTGTTCCTCCGTTCCATGCCAATCAGATCAAACTTCAATGTTTGATCGATTCTATCTAAAGAACACAGTATCAGCACTAACCGAACATTTCAAGTGTTTCCTTGTAATCTGTAAGGAAATGGCATAATGCCCGCATTATCAATCTTCCCCATATAGGAAAATGCCTCAGTCTCTCTCGCAGAAACTGAGGCAAAATGCTGATTCAGTTAAGATACAGTATCGTTCTTTCTCGTTGCAGAACGATTGGCATCTGCTTGCTCGAATGCTTCCCCACTGAACTCTGTATCCGTGTTATTCTCAGGAACAGGAAGCTTATTCAGCTTCGTCGTTTGAACCTCAGCTTTTGTTGCATGATCATGAGACGGCTTGTTGTTCATTGCTGCCCCTCCTTTCCTAACCTAGGATCGAAGGTTATTATGTGCATGTACAAGCTTTCCCATTCATTTAGAAGGTATGGCTGACGGCTTGCATCTTTTATTTCACAAGCTCACCATGAATGGGCTGACGCGTATGTTCTTGAAGGGAAATTTCAATAATTTGAGTAAGCAGTTCACTGTAGGATATACCCGCCGCTTGAGCACTCTTTGGCAGCAAACTATTTTTCGTCAATCCAGGAAGAGTATTCACTTCGATCACATACGGAACTCCTTGGTGAAGAATCATATCAATACGTGCATATACGCTGCATTGTACTGCCTCATACACACCAAGAGCCGTCCGACGCACCTGCTGCAAAATTGATTCAGGTAGCTCAATTACGACTTCATCCGCACCGCCATCCTCATATTTAGAGGAATAATCGAAAAATTCCCCCTTAGGCTTAATAGATAAAACCGGAAGCATTTGCCCATTCAAAATGGAACATGTTATCTCGTCGCCTTGAATATATTGTTCTATCAGTATCTCTGTGTCGTAACTGAACGCTTCCTGCAGGGCTGTCTCTAGCGATTCAGCATGATGCACCAACTGCACGCCAATGCTTGAACCACCTGCATTAGGCTTGATGACTAGCGGGAATCCGAGTGCTGCGCCAATTTGGTCAACATCGTATGCTGAACCAGCTTGCATCAAGAGCCAATCAGCAGTTGCGAAACCTTCACACTTTACAATCTTCTTTGTTAACAGCTTATTCATGCACAGACTGCTTGATAAAATGCCGCTGCCTGTATAGGGAATACCAAGCGTATCAAGCGTTCCTTGGATCGTTCCATCTTCTCCGAACGCACCATGAAGAGCAAGCAGCGCAACATCAATACCTTTCACTTTATCAATCAGCTCTGCCTTGCTGTTCAATACGATAGGCACAGCTTGATATTTTCTATCTAAGTTCTTGATCATTTCCTGACCTGTCATAAGTGAGACGTCTCGCTCCGAAGATACGCCCCCCATAATGATACCAACCTTCATCTGTTACCCCTCCTGGATGATTTGCTTTATAACATTCCCGATTATTTGGGTACCCCGCTCGATATCCGCTTCTGAAACGCGTGAAAACCCAATACGGAAGGTGTTTTCCCCTCCCCCATCCGTAAAGAAGCGGCTTCCTGGCGTAAATAAAACACCCTTCTTCTGACATCTGCTTAGAACTTCTGACACATCAACAGACGCATCTAGTTCAATAAACAAATGAAGACCGCCGTCACCCCATAATTTACGGAATGGAATATGCCGCTCGCAACTATGCACAGCCCATTCGTACTTGCGTTTATATACGGATTTTGCCTTTTTTAAGTAAGACTCGAAATGTCCATTGTGCAAATATTGATAGAGAACAGCTTGATCCAACGTTGAGGTATGAATCGTTCGTGCGCGTTTCATACTCACGAGATAGGAAATCATCTGCTCATCTGCGATTATCCAGCCAATTCGCATTCCGGGAAATAATATTTTAGAAAAGCTCCCAATATAGATAACATGATTAGCTCCTCCAGCGCAGGCAATAATCGGTGCAACATGTGCGCCGGAATAACGCAGTTCCTCACTAAAACCGTCTTCGATTACAGGAATGCCGTGCTTTGCGAATAGACGAATTGCATTCATCCGCTTGCTAGGAGACATTACGACGCCCGTTGGGTTCTGGTAGGAAGGGATCAGATAAGCCAAATCATAGGGTCTCTCCTCTACTGCAGCGGCCAATTTCTCCATGTTCACACCATCATGCTCCATTTCAATGCCATCGATATCAAGACCGTGCATCTTGAACAGCTTAATCGCACTATGATGGGTTGGATTCTCGCAAATGACACGCCCATGGCGCTTCTCAATTGCAGAGAGGACAATGTCCAGCCCTTCGGTGAATCCATTCGTAATGAGCATATCTTTGCCTTTCATGTCGATGCCCTTGGACTCCATATATTGCTTCAACTCTTCAATAAGCGGCTGATAGCCCTGTGCATATCCGTAATTGAGCATGATTTCGCCTTCTGCCGCAATTCGGTCTACTAAGGCCTGCTTTACATATTGAAGTGGAAATAACGATTCGTCAGGCGCAATGCTCATGAATGAAATCATGCCGCGCTCTCCGCGTACACCATGTTTCATCGCATCCATGCGCTCAGCGATTTGCGCCTTTTCACTCATTCTCTCGTTCCAGTTCATATTTGCATCGATTGTGTTGGATCGCTCTGCAGGTGAAGCATAACTGCCTTGGCCGGGAATCGAATAAATAAGTCCTTCATCAGCCAGCTCTTGATAAGCTGCGATTACTGTATTGCGGCTTACCCCCCATACATTGCCAAGCTCCCTTGTCGAGGGTAGCTTCTGATCAGCCGTCAGCCATCCGCGATTAATAAGCAACCGCAAATAGTCTCGAACCTGCAAATATGCCGGTTTCCCCGGGATAAGCTTAAAGTCTTGGAACATGTGCTCAACTCCCCCTTCTTATCTTGGCACATTCCAATCCGATTGAGAAGAACCACATTCAGGTTATTTTCCAGCAGATGCGGTTCTTAGGCGAAGAAGTGGAATCTCGTACACTACTGTAGTACACTAGTACTGTTAATCCAGAGCGATTTGGACGAACACTATAAAGCAACACGCATACGATTATCATTGACTACAACATTGGAGTGATTGCTTGTGACAACGTTACCATTGAATGAACGCGGAATTCCAGCTAGCCGTATTGTGCTTGGGTGCATGGGGATGGGTGGGAGCTGGGATGCTGAGCCGTATACGAAGGAGCATGTCAAACATGCGGAAGCCGCGGTGGAAGCTGCGCTTGAAATTGGCATTAACATGTTCGACCACGCGAATATATACGCTCGAGGAAAAGCCGAGCAAGTATTTGGCGAGGTACTGAAAGCGCAACCAGGCTTGCGCGAGAAGATCATTATTCAGTCGAAATGCGGAATTCGTTTTGCTGAAGGTGATATTCCAGGTCGCTACGATTTTTCGAAATCTCACATATTAGAAAGTGTCGACGACATTCTTGCCCGCCTAGGCACCGAGTATTTGGACATTTTGCTATTACACCGCCCCGACCCGCTAATGGAACCGGAGGAAGTCGGTGAAGCGTTTAATCAATTGAAAAAATCCGGCAAAGTACGGAATTTCGGCGTATCTAACATGAGTGCCGGTCAAATTCGACTCCTGCAATCATGCTGCGATGAGCCATTCGTAGCGAATCAGTTGGAAATGAGCCTTGCCCGCTTCGGCTGGCTGGATGCAGGCGTTCACGTGAATCAGGCTGCTTCTGCTGACGATACCTTCCCAGATGGAACGTTAGAGTATTGCCGAATGAATGGCATCCAAGTTCAATCCTGGGGTCCGCTTGCGCAGGGCTTGTATTCTGGACGCAAAATCGACAATGAACCCGAGTCGGTCAAAGTTACCGCCAACATTGTTCAGAAGCTTGCTTCCCAATACAACACAACTTGCGAAGCGATTGTGTTGGCATGGTTAATGAGACACCCTGCTCAGATTCAACCTGTAATCGGCACGGTAAATCCAGACCGCATTCGCGCATGTAAAGATGCTCTTCACATCACATTGACACGTGAAGAATGGTACTCTCTCTATGTAAGCACGAGAGGCCGCATGCTGCCATAATCCTAAATTATCTTGCAATGTAGCTGCTTACTGAAGAAGCGGCATCCTTCTGGATGTCGCTTTTTTTATGCCTTGATTTTTTATAGACAATATGAAGAGTTAGTGTTTGATGTAATTTCACCCTTGACAAATATTTTTATTTGTGTTATAATTGAATATTTTACAATTGATAAAACTCTCCATTCATGATAAAACAAACTATGCTTAGACATAGTGCCAAGTCTCAATCACAATGGAGGGCTATAGACAATGATCATTGCACCAGGAGTCATGATGTTAGAATTGGAATCTGAAGGTATCGGAGGAGCATTAGCGATTCACCCTACCCTTGTGTGGGATGAGCATTGTGCTGTACTAATCGATACAGGCATGCCAGGCGATTGGATTCGCATCCAGCATGCCATGCGAGAATCCGGTGTGCCGCTGGATCGTCTGCAAGCGGTTCTGCTTACCCACCAAGATCTCGATCATATCGGCAGTCTGCCTGATATTATCGCCTCCAAAAACGGATGTATCGAAGTGTTAGCTCACCAGGAGGACGCTCCCTATATAGAAGGCAAATATCCGCTTATCAAGACAAGCCGAGAAGCGCTGGCGAGCGTACTACCGCTGCTGCCCGAAGAACAGCGAGCTGAAGTATTGGCCATGTGCAATTTGCAGCCTTCTGCTAACGTAACACGCTTGATTGCGGATCATGATCTTCTTCCTTACTGTGGTGGAATTCGAATTATCCATACTCCTGGTCATACAGCAGGCCATGTCAGCATCTATTTGGAGCGCAGTCGCATCTTGATAGCCGCTGACGCCATGACAAGTAATAAAGGGATTTTGCACGGCCCCGTCCCGCATACGACGCTGGACATGGGAAGCGCAATCCGCTCACTAGGCAAGCTAACAAAATATCCGATTGACGCGGTTATCTGTTACCATGGCGGGCTGTCCAAACAGAACATACATCATCAGATCCTGCAATTGTCACAATCTTCGATCACGTAACCATAATAAAAGGGACATCTAACCTGCGAACTTCGCCGTTAGATGCCCTCCTATTTACTTTGAAAATCAACACATCATACTTTTCATATTTGATAGTGTAAAAACCATTTTCTTCAACCTCACTGGTTCCTATTCTGACTATAGATGGTTCTATCTCCTCAATAAACCTCCTAGTCCGTTATCTGCAATTCGATCGTAGTTTTACGATTGAACATTATGCTCAATTATTTTGATCTAACTTTCACATGGATCAAATGTCATGTATAATTGGGTAATAATGGGGTAAATGGAGGTGTATCATGATCGCACGGCGACTCGCAATTGGTCTCATTTTCGTTATTCTCACTGTATTGTATACATCTATTTGGCAAGGCGGAGATGCCCATATCCTATTCAACATTAACTGCTATTTCGGTTTGGGGCTTTGGGCAGTTGGTTCACTCTTTACTGGCGCATTCAATGATAACACGAAGCTTCGATTTAATATGGGCCATATCCCTGACGAAGACCATCGAAGAAATTTTAAATTTAGCGGCACAATGTTTGTAACGGGGCTGCCGAGTATCGTAACATGTATTTTCATCTATGTTGTTGTTCTATAATACGATACGCTCTAACCAGCATTAAATAAGAAAAGAGGATGATTGCCAATTCAATGCGGGCACATCCTCTCCATGTACTATGGATATTCCATTTGCTTCGATCAATACAATTAATAGTGTTATAACTTATACATATACCTGATTCAAAAATTGCTCGAGCCTTTCTTTCACCTGGGGCCATTCCTCATCAACAATGCTGTACACATTAGAATCACGAATATACCCGTCCTCCATCACCCGATGACGCCGCAATCTCCCTTCAAGCACGGCTCCTAACCGTTGGATTGCCCGATTTGAGCGTTCATTGCGTACATCCGCCGTCAGCTGAACACGAATCGTATGTATCTGTTCGAAGCAATATTGCAGAAGCAAATATTTGCACTCGGTATTGATGCGGGTACGCCATACTGATGGATGATACCATGTACCGCCAATTTCAGCGTAGCGATGCAAGACGGACATATTCATAATTCTCGTTGCACCAATTATTCGCCCAGTAAGCTGATCAATGACAACGAATGGATACTCGATCCCCTTCTCACGGTTCAGAACAGCATCATGAATCGTCCGTTCTGCATCTGCAAAACTGCGGATCGTGCGCGGCAAGTAATGCCATATATCTGGATGAGACGCTGCTTCATATAAATCTTCCGTATGTTCAGGAAGCATAGGGATCAGCTTAGTACTGCTCCCCGTCAGCTCGAACAATTGACTGTTCATTCGTATCCATTCCCCCGAAGGTCTGATAGGTATGAAGTGCAATCTGCAACTTATTTATGTACTGTTGATCATGACTCGAACACATAAATTGAATTGTTGGGCTTGTTGTCTGATCTGATAGCTGATTCAACTGCTTCTCTTGCAACACTTGGGCTAACCGCTGCACTGTGCCTTGACTCCCGTCAATGAGCTGGATATGATCAGGGACTATTTCTCTCAAAATGTGCTTATAATAGGGGTAGTGCGTACACCCTAACACAATTGTACCGTACTGACTCAAGTCAATCCCAGCAAGCTTCTGTGCAAAGAAGTCTCCTATCACTCCCTTATCAAAGTTTAATTGCTCGCAATATTCTACCAATTCCGGCAAAGGAATCGAATCAACAATATGTTCCTCATCAAGACGAGTGACCAGTGTATGGTATTTGTCTTGGCTTAACGTTAAGGCTGTTGCAAATACAAGTACACGCTTGCCGTTATTGCGATTCATTTCTACTGCCGGCTTGACTGCGGGCTCCATGCCGATAATCGGAATATTGTAATTCCGCCGCAATTCAGATGCTGCGATACTCGTTGCCGTATTGCACGCGATTACAAGCGCCTTCACATGATGCTGCATGATTTCCTCAACAGCAGATTGCACATGACGCATCACTTCCTGCTGCGACTTTGTCCCATATGGAACATGAAGCGTGTCTGCATAAAACAAATATTGCTCTTGTGGCAGCTGCTTCATAGCCTCAGCCAATACCGTAATACCACCCATTCCCGAATCAAAAAAAGCGATTGTCATTCCACTCACCTAGCATTCTATTTAGCATTGTAACGTCTGGTTGTCGATGCTTCTATTGTACTCTTTTTCGGCGGCGAATCCTATCGAAACTTCTCACTTTGTGGATGAAAAAAACCTGCTGCACCAGCATTATACCGATACAGCAGGTTCTACGTACACAACCCATTGATCCTTCTATTATTAGTCAATCAGCTTCGCATATTGCTCAGCATTCAGCAGATGCTTCACTGCTTCCGCAGCGCTGCCTTCCACTTCAACTTCCGCAATCCAGCCGTCTCCGTATGGACTGCTGTTCACAAGCTCTGGCGACGCTTCCAATTCATCATTTACCTTCGTAATCGTTCCAGATACCGGACAGTACAACTCAGATACGGTCTTCACAGACTCAATGGAGCCCATGCTGTCCCCCGCGGACAAGCTGGTTCCTACTGAAGGAAACTCGATGAATACAATGTCTCCCAGTTGAGCCTGCGCATGATCTGTAATGCCAACTCGTACTGTATTGCCTTCTATGGCGATTACCCATTCATGCTCTTCACTGTACAGCAATCCATCCTTCACTTCACTCATGTCAACGCCCCATTTCATTCATAATGTCATTCATTAGGCCGTCTATCCATTAGAGATCATTAAAATGGGCAGAGAGCGGCCTAGCGCCTTGTTCTCTGTCCTCGGTACCTGAGAGATCCCGTTCCAGCACAATAGTGGCAGAACTTACCCCTTTGGTGGCAACTAAATATGCACTCTCCAGAGCTGCGTCAGAATGGCGGTTATTGTACCTGAGAGATTCATTGCCAATCGGCAGCTGGCAACTTGCTCCTTCGGTGTTGACAATCATCATTGTCAAACTCTCCCGACCTTCCTCGTTCGCAATTACGATTTCATTTGGGTAATTATAACAACCTTAGATTATTGCAAGATACGTACGATTGTCAATATGACAAGCAGTGAAATCGAATGTGAAGAAAATATCAATTGACAAAGTGTGGAAGGCTCAACTAATGTAGAGATGACAGTTGAAAATGGCGAATGATGGTAAAGGGAGAGACTGCTGAGACATAGCAGCGCCGAAGGAGTAAGCCGTAAGACGTGAATCTCTCAGGCAAAAGGACTTTTACCGGACGCATCTCTGGAGAGCACTGTAATTCACCAGATCGAATACAGTCACCCAAGGGGAAAGCCGATGATACATGCGGAAGCAGACGAATCGTTTGCAGCATTCGGCGACACTCTCAGGTACAAAGGACAGAGCGAGAGACGAAGAGGATAACACATCCACTTTTCTTTCGGCTGTCCTTTTTTGTTCGCATACCAATGGTTTGTCCAAATAAGCGTATCGAGGTGATTTCATGAGTCAATTGAAGAGAACGCCAATATTCGATCAATATTCAACATTTCCCGGTGCACGCTGCATTGACTTCGGCGGCTGGGAGCTTCCTGTTCAATTTATCGGTATTCAGCGGGAGCATGAAGCTGTGCGCACACAGGCAGGCTTGTTCGATGTTTCCCATATGGGTGAGTTTATCGTTAGCGGCCCGGCTTCCCTAACGTTTCTTCAACAGATGACAACGAATGATGTATCGCGGCTTGAGGACGGGAAAGCACAATATACGCTGATGTGCTACCCTGACGGAGGAGTCGTCGATGATATTCTCATCTATCGGATGAAGAGTGACCGATATATGCTTGTTGTCAATGCCTCCAACATCGACAAAGACTATGCATGGCTGCAGAAGCATTTGATTCATGGCGTGACCTTGACAAATGTATCGAACCGCACGGCACTGATCGCCCTTCAAGGGCCGAATGCCCAAGCTATTCTCTCTACCGTATCAGAAGCGCCTATTGATTCGCTTGCACCTTTTCATTTCCTAACGGATGCACAAGTATGCGGCGTGTCAACTCTTCTATCCCGCTCTGGCTATACGGGCGAGGATGGATTCGAGCTCTATTTGTCCGCAGAAGATGCTCCGGGGGTATGGGCTGAACTGCTTCGTGCCGGTGAATCATTCGGCTTGCTGCCAGCAGGGCTGGGGGCAAGAGACACGCTGCGCTTCGAGGCACGTCTGCCGCTCTATGGACAAGAAATTACCGCTGATATCTCACCGCTTGAAGCTGGACTCGGACGATTCGTCAAGCTGGATAAAGGCGACTTCATTGGCCGTGTTGCACTTACGAAGCAAAAAGCTGATGGCCCAGCAAGGAAGCTGGTAGGAATTGAAATGATTGATAAAGGCATTCCCCGCTCTCATTATCCGGTGCTTGCCAACGGGCGCGTAATTGGTGAGGTCACAACTGGCACGCAGTCGCCAACATTGAAGCGCAATTTAGGACTTGCCTTAATTGAAACCGCTTTTTCAGAACTCGATACCGAGGTTATGGTAGAAATTCGCGGCAAACAGTTGAAAGCCCGCGTTGTCCCTACCCCATTTTATAAACGAAATCCGATCCCTGCCAAAGGAGCGAATCCATCATGAAGCATCGTTACATTCCAATGACGGAGCAAGATCAAGCCGACATGCTGCAGCAGATTGGCATCTCTTCCATGGAAGATCTGTTCCGCGATATACCAGCATCCATTCGTTACAATGGTATGCTTCCTATGTCCGAACCACTAGATGAAGCAGCCATGATGAAGCATATGAAGCAGTTGGCTTCTCGCAACGCAGACAATGAGAGCCACACCAGCTTCCTTGGCGCAGGAATATACGACCATCATATACCGGTTGTCATTCAGCATCTGGTCTCCAGATCTGAATTTTATACCGCATACACGCCTTATCAGCCTGAAATCAGTCAGGGTGAGCTGCAAGCAATCTTTGAATTTCAGTCCTATATTTGCGAATTGACAGGCATGGCTGTTGCCAATGCAAGCATGTATGATGGCGCAACAGCAATGGCCGAAGCAGGAGCACTTGCTGTAGGCGCAACGAAGCGCAAGCAGATCGTCATATCGAGCACCGTACACCCAGAGGCAAGACAAATTGTTCGCACGATGGCACGAGGACTGAATGTTGAAGTGGTCGAGATCGGTTATAAAGACGGCGTAACTGACCTTGCACAACTTGAGCATGCAGTCACGAACGAGACTGCTGCCGTACTTATTCAGTCACCGAATTTCTTTGGCTGCATCGAAGATATCCGTGCAATCGAACCAATTGCACATGCGCACAAAGGTTTGCTCGTAATGAGTACGAACCCGCTAAGCCTTGCTCTTTTGGAGAGCCCTGGCAAGCTCGGTGTCGATGTATGCGTCGGAGATGCGCAGCCTCTTGGTATTGCACCTTCATTCGGCGGGCCAACATGCGGTTTCTTTGCGGTAGCAGAACCGTATATGCGGCGAATTCCTGGAAGGATTGTTGGTCTGACCAAAGACTTGGATGGCAAGCGCGGCTTTGTCCTCACGCTTCAAGCAAGAGAGCAGCATATTCGTCGCGAGAAGGCGACATCCAACATTTGCTCGAACCAAGCGCTGCTTGCACTTGCCGCTTCGATATACATGTCCGTTATGGGCAAAAAGGGAATGCAAGAGGTAGCGAAGCTGAATATACAGAAGTCTCATTATGCTTCTGCCCAAATCAACAGCAAACAGCAGCTTTCATTAGCTTTCCAAGCACCTTACTTCAATGAATTCGTAGTCCGTCTTCCAGAAGGAACCGATATGGATCGCCTGCACGGGCTGCTCCTTGACAAAGGATTTATCGGCGGCTTGGATCTGGGCCGCTTCTATCCTGAGCTTGCGGGACATATGCTCATTGCCGTTACAGAGAAAAAGTCCAAATCGGACATCGAACAATTTATCGACCTGCTGGAGGTGAGCTGCGTATGAAACCGGATCAAGCGCTAATTTTTGAACTAAGCCATCCTGGCCGCACTGCCTATTCCTTGCCGGAATGTGACGTTCCGGAAATCGAGCTTCAAGAACTCATTCCTGCTTCAATGCTGCGCAGTCAGGAGCCTGAGCTGCCTGAAGTATATGAAGTTGATGTGATCAGACATTACACAGCCTTATCACGCCGCAACTTTGGCGTAGATAATGGTTTCTATCCGCTCGGCTCTTGCACAATGAAATATAACCCAAAAATTAACGAGGATGCGGCAAGACTGACTGGACTCGCAGCCATTCATCCTTATCAGCCTATCAACACGGTACAAGGCGCATTGGAGCTCATGTATACGCTGCAGGAGGATCTTGCTGCGCTGACAGGCATGGATAAGGTTACGCTGCAGCCTGCGGCAGGCGCTCATGGTGAATGGACGGGATTAATGATGATTCGCGCCTACCATGAAAGCCGTGGCGAGCAGCGGACGAAGGTAATCGTACCTGATTCTTCGCATGGGACGAACCCAGCAAGCGCAACCGTGGCCGGCTTAGATACAATTACAATACCATCCAATGAACAAGGATTGGTTGATCTGGATGCGCTCAGAGCCGCTGTCGGCCCTGATACGGCAGCGCTAATGCTAACGAACCCGAGTACACTTGGATTGTTCGAGGAGCATATTGTCAAGATCGCAAGCATCGTGCATGAAGCAGGAGGGTTGCTGTATTACGATGGCGCCAACTCGAATGCGATTATGGGAATTACGCGGCCTGGAGACATGGGCTTCGATGTCGTCCATTTGAATTTGCATAAGACGATGAGCACCCCGCATGGAGGCGGCGGCCCTGGCGCTGGCCCTGTAGGCGTGAAGAGCAAGCTGATTCCATTCCTCCCATCCCCAACGGTGATGAAACTTGAGGATGGCTCATACGACTTCGATCATGGTTCACCATTGTCGATTGGACGGGTTAAGGCCTATAATGGGAACTTCGGTATCCTCTTGCGTGCTTATGTCTATATTCGCACTTATGGCCCAGAAGGTCTGCGCCGTGTATCCGAATGCGCCGTGCTGAATGCCAACTACATGATGCACCGTCTATCTCCTTATTACGATATTCCATATCCAGGCGTGTGCAAGCACGAATTTGTCATGTCCGGCAAAGGATTGAAGCAATATGGCATTCGTACGCTCGATGTTGCCAAGCGCCTTCTCGACTTCGGTTTCCATCCGCCAACCATCTACTTCCCGCTTAATGTAGAGGAATGCATGATGATTGAGCCTACGGAGACAGAAAGCAAGCAGACACTGGATCGCTTCATTGATGTTATGATTCAAATTGCACAGGAAGCGAAGGAGCAGCCTGAGCTGCTGTTGAATGCTCCTCATTATACGGATGTAAAACGATTGGATGAAACACAAGCAGCACGAAAGCCAGTATTGAACTGCGCGTGTAATTAACTAGCAGCGAGACCAATATACAAATGCCCCGAGCGCCTGCCGACAATTCGGTACGGCCACTCGGGGCATTTCTTCATTAGATGAAATCTATCTCATGATCTTTCCGGTTATTTCTTCGCTCGGCTAACATAGAATTTAATCTTGTCACCCTTCTTCGCAGCTCCACCAGCAGGAACATCTTGCTTAAATACTTTACCTGCTTCCTGCTCATCAGTGTTCTCGAGGACGTACTCATATTTCAAGCCGCTTGCGAGAATTTGCTTCTCTGCATCTTCTTTCGACAGCCCTACTAGATTAGGAACAGCAACCTCACCGGACTTCGGTGGTTCGGTTGTCTGATTCGTGTTCGGATCTGGCTGTTGGCCCTCAGGATGCTGCCCATCCACAGGAGGCGTCGTCGGATCCGTCGTTGTTCCTGTCTGACCATCCTGGGTACCGTTATTCGTAGTTCCCGAATCCGTTGAATGATCATCAGGTTTATTCTCTTGTGTTGTATTTGGCGGAGTTACACTCGAATTATTTGAGTTGGAATCCCGATCACGGTCTTGATTCTTCCTCCGATCCGAGTCATCCGACTCTGTCTCGCGTTCCTGATCCGAATTGTCATTGGATGAGCTGTTGTCAGTTGCGGGCGGTTCTGTAACGTTCGTCGAAGTTCCCGAATCATTTTGGCTCGCATCTGAACCTGATCCCGGCTCCGTTGCGGGATTCCCCGTTACGGCCTGGTTGTTGGATTCCGCAACTGAATCAGTCACTGCCACATCATTCGCTTTTGAGAGCGAGTTCGCCCACATGACCGCACCGCCCAATACACAAATAAACACGGCTGCACAGGCGATGATCAGCATCATCTTCTTGCGGCCCACATTTTCCGAGCCGTCTGCCTCATAAGGTGCCGCTTCCTCTTCTTCCGTCTCCTCTTCCGCCATACTGAGCAGTTCCGGATCCACTTTAGGGACAGGCGGTGTATAAATGCCTCCAATTGTCTTCACCGGTATATTCGGAGAGTCCATAATCTCGCGAAGCGTAAGCATGAAGGAGAACGATGAGCTCTCTCCCAAATATACACTCTGTACAAGGGACAACAATGCTTCCTTCTGACCAGGCGACAACTCCTTCAATGCGCCGGCCAAACGCGCCTCGTACATTTCATAATACTGCGGCACATTCAGATGGAGGGTACTTAATTGATACAGCAAATAACATAATCCCAATGTACCGCATCGTTCTGTAGCCGCAGTCGACCAATAATTCATCACTAGCACTTGATGATCTTCCGTAATCCACAAGTTATCGACGGATACCGAGAAGTTCGTAATATTTGATTCCAGCGCATCTTGAACCGCCTTGCCAACTTCATAAACCAACGACAGCGTCTTCGTCGCACTCAATGCGTGATGCTGTATGTACTTTGCAAGCGGCATTCCATTGTAAGATGTGAATACAACAAAGAAATCACTGCCGGATGTGCCGGCATTCAACATATGGAAAAATCGATTATTTGAAAAATGCGAGATTTGGCCAAACGCCTTCTTGCATTGTTCAGCCTTATCCAGCCCTTTATTTTCTACTAAATATATAAATACGTCTCTCTTTAGTGATAAATCTATTGCTTCATATAATATTCCATCAGCCAGATGCAAAATGACTTTGCATAATTGATAACGTTCTCCAATGTAAGCACTCATATGTCTTGCTCCTCCGCGATTCATGCTCGTAGCCCAACGCTGAACGTTGAGCTCTCCTAAGCCATTATGAAGGAATTTTTGATTTTTTGCAAAACTTGCATTAACGAAACTTTGTATGGCTATTTGCCGATTCCTTACACTTATGCCGATATTGCTTAATCTCCCGCATTTTCGCAAATTTTTCAGCATATTTTCGCCCATTATTTTCATATTACATGCGTACAATTTTTATTCCATTTTCATCGCGTTCACAACCAATCTCCATTGCTTTACCAACTGCTCCATCTTATCACCTGCACCTGTAATTTCCCCCATTCGGGCAGCTTGCCCTGCCCATAACGACATATATTGAGGATCACTGTTACGTGCGGCTGCCTGTCTAACACTCCTCGTCAACTCATTCATAATTGGATATGCTGGAATGGAAGCTAAACACGACTCCAATCTATGAATTAGTTCATTGCGTATACCTCTGGCAGGTTTGCCTGAAATGGTTTTCGTAATAACTGTACTGCGTTCGTCAGAAGAACAAATCGCTTCTTGATAGGCAGGATGTGCGCCGCTTTCCTTGCACAGTAGGAATGCACTACCTAATTGGGCTGCTTGTGCTCCGAGAGCCATAACAGCAGCAATCCCCCGCCCGTCCATAATCCCACCTGCAGCAATAACAGGTGTTGCTACATGATCGACGATTAGCGGCACTAACGCTAATGTCCCAACTAAGGAAGAATGGGGATCCCCCGCAAATGTCCCACGATGGCCCCCTGCCTCACTGCCCTGTGCCACAATCATATCAACTCCTGCAGCTTCAAGACTAACCGCTTCTTCAACATGGGTTGCCGTCCCTATTAAAACAATGTCAGCCTTTTTCAATTGTCGAATATATAAGTCATCCAAAATTCCAAATGTAAAGCTAAGGACGGGAACCTTCTCTTCAACAATCACTTTTACCTGTTCATGAAAAGTTTCCCGGTAGCTTTTTTCATCAAAGAAATAACTGTCCGCGCTGATTCCTATATTGCCTACTTCTACTTGCCCCTTTCTTCGCACTTCCTTTTCGATATCCTCCAATTGTTTTATCACCGTTTTCGAAATGCACCCATCAATGCCAGGAGGCTCTGGTACAAATAGATTTACGGCAAATGGATTGCCAGTAAGCTGCTTAATTGCTCGAATAGCGGTTCTCATCTGTTCCGGAGACATGTATCCTGCCCCAAGCGTTCCAAGTCCTCCAGCGTTCGATACAGCCGCCACAAGCTCAGGTGTTGTCGTTCCACCTGCCATGCCAGCTTGTATAATCGGATATTTGATATGCAATCGATTTATAATCGCATTCGATTTCTTGTTCACATACAACCTTCCTTTCCTTTTTCATGTCACTCTTTAGTTTTATACAAATAGCGAATCTTCCTAAGCCTTCGACGCAATCAAGTCTATTTCCTGTATATTACAAAAAAACCTACGCTATGTATTCAAGATGATATTTATGACATAAAAAAATCTAGATGTTGTTGGAGATGTGTAATTGCCTGAATCAAGCTTGTCAGAACTATTAGTTATTAAGAGAAGAAGGCAACGTTGCTACCTTTCTTGCATAGTATAAACAACATATATTTTTTGCCTTAGGGAAAATTTTTGTTGCCTAACAAACATAGTTGACCTATACTAATGAAGTGGCATGTACGGAAAACTTCGCTTTTTTTTGGGATTAGTTTTGCTCTAGGTAAACTTTTTGGGACATGGTGAAATCAGGAGAGTGATTCGAAAATGCATTCGAACGACGTAACATTATACAATGCTGGCACTGGCCAACATGTGCGGCTGAATCGAATCGAAGTTCAAGGGGTATTACGCAGAAGATTGCTTGATCTCGGATTTGTTCCAGGCAATGTAATCGAAGTGCTGCAGCGCAGCCCGCTCGGCGATCCGATTGCATTCCGGGTCAATAATACAACGATCGCGCTTCGCAAGGAAGAAAGCACGCTTATGTACGGAGAAATAGTCGGGGGGGACAACGAATGACTGAACAATATACGGTTGCCCTAGCCGGCAATCCGAATACAGGAAAAAGTACATTGTTCAATACACTTACAGGGATGCGACAGCATACCGGGAACTGGGCGGGAAAGACTGTATTAACTGCGGAGGGTCACTTCAGTCATGAAGGTGCTTCGTATAAAATGGTCGACTTGCCAGGGACGTACTCACTATACTCCAATTCTGCCGACGAAGAAGCGGCTCGAGATTATATTATATTTGAAAAGCCTGACGTTACACTCGTCGTGCTAGACGCAACATCATTGGAACGTAATTTGAATTTAGCTCTTCAAGTAATGGAGATGACCCACCGTGTTGTGGTCTGTATAAACTTGATGGACGAGGCGAAGCGGCTCGGTGTTAAGATCGACATCAATGCCATTGAGAAGAAGCTCGGTGTGCCTACGGTAGCGATCTCCGCAAGACATCGCACTGGGATTGACCAAATGATGAAGAAAATCAAGGGAGTGGCTTCCGGCCGGATCGTCCCTAACCCGCTGCTCGTTCAATATAACAAGGATATTGAAAAGAAAATCGCTGAGCTTGAACCGATCATACGTGAAAAGCTTGGTACTGCATATCCAACACGATGGATTGCACTTCGTCTGCTGGACGGTGATGAAAGCTTGATTCATTCGATGAAGTCCAAATGGAGTTCGCCGGCCGCAGATTCAGTGAAAGGAGTTGTTTCGTATGGCCACACCGCTTGCCACTAATTCAGATTCTTTGGACTCTTTATTGTCCAGAGCCCGCAGCCTTGCGAGCGGAGAAGCGATCCGAGACGGAATTGTAACTGATATTTATCGTACGACTCGTGAAATATGTAACACAGCTATTGTGTATGAAGACAAGAATAAGTTAAAAAGCACATACCGGTTAGATAAAGTTCTAACCTCGCCAATTTGGGGATTTCCGATTATGCTCGCCATTCTAGGCGTTGTATTCTGGCTAACGATCGCTGGAGCGAACGTTCCGTCGGAAATGATATTCTCCTTCTTCGAAGTAATCGAAGGCTACTTAAACATGGCATTTGAAGCGATGAATGCACCAGCATGGCTGCACGGCATTCTCGTACTTGGCTTATATCGTGGAACATCATGGGTCATTAGCGTAATGCTGCCGCCAATGGCGATCTTCTTCCCTATTTTCGCATTGCTTGAAAACTTCGGGTATTTACCGCGCGTTGCCTTCAATATGGATCGCATGTTCAAGAAATCAGGCGGCCATGGGAAGCAAGCCTTGACAATGTCTATGGGCTTCGGCTGTAACGCTGCAGCTATTTTGTCCACACGAATTATTGAGTCGCCTCGTGAACGGATGCTGGCGATTCTGACGAATAACTTCGTACCGTGTAATGGCAGATGGCCTACACTTATTCTGTTGTCTTCTCTGTTCATGGCAACTGGTGTTGCAAGTGGAATGCAAACCGTAGCAACGGCTGCTATCGTTATGGGCATGGTTATGATTGGGATTGTGGTAACGCTAACTGTATCATGGGTGATGTCAAAAACAGCTCTGCGCGGTGTTCCAACCCACTATACGCTGGAGCTTCCTCCTTATCGCAGACCGCAGATTTGGAAAACCATTTTGTTATCGTCACGTGACAAATCGCTTAATGTACTGATCCGCGCTGTCGTTATTGCGGCTCCTGCAGGCGTACTTACTTGGATTCTTGGCAATGTTATGGTTGGCGGCGACAGTGTCTTGAACCATATGGCCTCATTCTTCGATCCATTCGCTCATGCGATTGGTCTTGATGGTTTCATTATTATGGCATTCCTGCTCGGACTGCCTGCGAACGAAGTTGTCCTGCCAATCCTTCTTATGGGCTATTTGTCCACAGGTGCTATGGTAGATGCAGATGGTATGGAGAACATTAAGGATATTTTTCTACAGCATGGTTGGACATGGTTGACAGCCTTGAATATGATGTTGTTCTCCTTGCTCCACTATCCTTGCGGTACGACATTATTCAATATTTATAAGGAAACGAAAAGTATAAAATGGACGGTTTTGTCTGCCGTCATTCCGCTTGGTATCGCGATTGCAGTTACCTTTGCCACAGCTCAGCTTGCCAGAGCTTTCGGGTGGGTATAACCATTCACATAGAACCTCTGAATGGATTTCTCCGTTCAGGGGTTTTATTATTGCTGCAAGCATGAATTCTGGATTTCCTCAGACGAAGCTCTGCAAACATTCTTCGAACATAAAAGAACCTGCAGATTCCTCTGCAGGTTCTATGACTAATATATAATTCCAAATTCGATAATTAGCCTGTGAATGCTTGCACCCAAACGCCATTGTAGTATGCAACACCGATGGATGTGAAGCTGGAGCTCATAATGTTCTTGCGATGGCCGTCGCTGTTCATCCACGCATTCATAACTTCTTGCGGCGTACGTTGACCTTTTGCAATGTTCTCGCCAGCAGTGTTGTAGTTAATGCCTTGTGCTCTCATCAAATCAAATGGAGAGCCAAGTGTTGGGGATTGATGGCTAAAGTAGTTATTATCGTACATATCTTTTGCTTTGATCATCGCTACTTTATTCAATGCTGCATCGGATTTCAACGGCTGCAAGCCTGCATTGGCGCGTTCTTTGTTCACCAGGTCAATAACTTGGCTCGCAAAGTCGCTGTTCGCATTGTTGTTTTCTTCTGGTTTTGTAGGTTTGTTTTCGCCAGGATTTACTGGTTTTTCTGCCGAAGGTTTATTTCCTTCTGGCTTTGCTACCTCTGGTTTTTCCACCCCAGGCTTGTTGCCTTCCGGCTTTGCTGGCTTATAAACAGGAGGTTTAGTGTTATGAACTTGTTTTTGAAACTCTTCGACCCATTTCGTCAAATATTGCTTCAATTCCTGTTTATTTTGGAAAACCTTGTTCACATGAATGACGTTCGTATTAATGACGTTCGAGCAATTTTGGTTCAACGGATTCGATACTTGCATAGGCTTCATTGGTGCAGCCATTGCTGAATTCGCTGCCATAATTGGTGCCAATGCAATTGCACCTGTAAGTACGACTTTCTTAAATGTGTTATTCATCCTGTACATCTCTCCCTTTGCAGCCTGCGAGGTTAGCTGTCGGGTTCGGGTCAAAGCGGACTCCCCTGTCGTTATACGACTTCACCCCAATGTGTGGTTCCCCCGCGCTCTGTTGAGCTTCGGCTTGTTTTGTATTACGTTTCCGATCCTATCACGGATGCTGAATCAGATCATTTTAAACATAATGCTATTTTAGATATATTTTTCCATATAAAAAACCGAAGCACAATACAGTTGTGCTCCGGCTTACTACACCAATTATAGCTATGTCAAAATAAATCTATATCATACGATTCTTATTCGATGACTTGGGCTAGCTCTGTGAAGATGACACCCAACGCATACGCTCCTGCATCTGGATAGCCGATACTGCGCTCGCCAACCGTGCCTGCTCTTCCCATTCGTGCAACAATTGTTTCGGTATGCTTAGCACCCTGAACAGCAGCTTCCGCAGCCTTAGCCGCAGCGAGCTTTAGTCCGTCTCCATTAGCCGCACTTTGCACCCATGCATCAGCGAATGGCGCTAGTGCGTCTACCAATGTTTTATCGCCAACTACAGCACCTCTTCCGAAGGAACGTTCCCCCGTGTCTTGAATGCCTTTCACAACCGCCTGCATCATTTGTGCAAATTCAGGAATAGACAGTTCAGTTCGGTCTCCGGCAAATTTGCTTGCAGCGCGGAATGCCGAGCCCCAAATAGGACCAGATGCGCCGCCGCAGTGCTCCATGATGACTAATGAGCATGCATGCAGGAATTCGCCAATATTGTTCGAATGGTGATTCATTATCTCATGCCATTCTCTCTTCAATTGCTTGAAACCCTTCGCTACACTCATTCCGAAGTCACCATCGCCTGCATGTGCATCCAACTCGCAGAACGGAACTTCGTTCTGAATGATGATTTCGCTCATTTTGTCTGTCAGGAAGATAAGGTTGTGAAGTGAGAAAGTGTCCTTTTCCGTTTTCGCATACGCTGGATTCGTTTCACTCTGATAAGATACTTCACGATCCACAGCTGTATCCCCTTGCTGTTTCTCGACTGTAATCGGGTGCAATTCACCATGAAGCTGCAGCGCTGGCGTATCACAACTTGCTGCCAGATAATGCTTCAATTGCTCATCCAAGCGCATGAAAGACACAGATGCTCCAGCCATGTCGATGCTTGTCATGTAATTGCCAACCAACACCTTCATCACAGTTACGTTCTGGCGTTGAATCTCACGAACCACTGCATTTGCGAACAAGTACAATTCTTGCAGCGGTGATCCGCCAAATCCGTTAATCAACACGGCAAGCTCCTGCTGGGAACCCTCCGAAATTTTCATATCACGGAACAAATCCGCCACCATTTTGTGAGCCAATTCATCGGCAGACGCGATTTTCTCTCTGCGAATTCCCGGCTCGCCGTGTATCCCAACACCATACTCGATTTCATCGTCATTCAGTTCAAATGTAGGCGTGCCCTTTGCAGGAACCGTACAGGAGGTAAGCGCAAAACCGATGCTTCTTGTATGATCAATCGCATGCTGGGCAATTGCCTTCACTTCTGCAAGCTCCAAGCCCTCTTCCGCGGCAGCGCCGGCAATTTTATGAACGAGCACCGTACCCGCTACACCCCTGCGTCCGACCGTGTACAGACTGTCCTCAACCGCAATATCGTCGTCCACCTTAACATAGTCAACCTTGATCCCGTCTTCACCCGCCAAGTGGGCAGCATTTTTGAAGTTCATGATGTCGCCGCTGTAGTTCTTAATAATGAGCAGCGTTCCCTTCTTGCTCGCGGAAGCCTTCAACGCTTGGTAGACTTGGATTTGAGATGGAGAAGCAAATACATCCCCGCACACCGCTACATCAAGCATGCCTTGGCCTACAAAGCCAGCATGCGCTGGTTCATGACCGCTTCCTCCACCGCTAATCAACGTGACTTTGTCGCGATTCACGTTTTTTTTCTTCATAATCTTATATTTACTAATGAATTCCAGCTCCGGATGTGCAAGTACCATACCGTTACACATTTCTCGCACTAATGTTTCTGGTTGATTCATAATCTTCTTCATCGGTTATTCACCCTTTGCTTTGAATTGTTGCCCCATAAGGTCGGCCACTCGAATCGCGGATACAACCATCTCTTCGGTTACCGGGAATGGCATGGAGTGAATAGATTCCTCAGGAATACATGACTTCTGAGCTACGGCTAGTAATTCTTCATTCGTAACGGTTGTTACACCGAGATCGGCCAAGCATACCGGAAGTCCGATGCTGACACAGAACTTCAATACCTCGTTGATTTCTGCCGCACTTGCATTTTCAAGAACCAGCTGCACCAAGGTTGTAAAGGCTACCTTCTCCCCATGCATATAAGAGTGAGTGCCTTCAAGTGACGTTAACCCATTGTGGATGGCATGAGCTGCTGCCAAGCCGCTACTTTCAAATCCTAAACCGGACAACAAAATATTTGTTTCCACAATATTCTCCAGTGCTGGCGTGACCAAGTTCGCATCACAGGCCATCTTTGCTTTTGCGCCATCTTCCAACAGTGTCTCATAGCAAAGCTTGGCGAGAGCAAGTGCTGCTTTTGTACCCTTGGCAGGCCCGACTCCAGCCATTGCGCCGCAAGGCAGCCCTGCATTCACGTTTGAATAAGAACTTGCCGTTGCCCGTGCCTCAAAATATGTGGAAAGCGCATCCCCCATGCCTGCCACGAGAAAGCGAGTAGGCGCATTGGCAATAACCGTTGTATCAATCATGACTACACTTGGACTTTGCTTAAAGTAAGCATAGTCATCAAATTCGCCTTCAGGCGTGTACATAACCGCGGAATGGCTTGTAGGCGCATCGGTTGCAGCAATCGTAGGGACAATAATCAATGCATCACCTTCCGCTACACACTTCGCGGTATCAATTGCTTTACCTCCGCCAAGACCGATTGTACAAGAACAATTATGCTCAATCGCAAGCAATTGCAACCGCTTAACTTCTTGACGCGAGCATTCTCCTGTGAAACCGCTCTCAACTAAGGTGACGTTATATTTATTCATTGTATGTTCAAGCTTATTCTTTACACGCTGCACATCGTCAGGATGAGCAATTAGAAGAGCAGAATCTCCGAATGTTCTGATGAAATAACCCAAATTGTATAGTTCATCTTCACCTTGCACATATTTTGCTGGACTGATAAACGCTTTTCTCATGATTGTATGCCTCCTCTGTGTGTTTGAACATCTTTATTATAACTTCGTCTAAGAACAAGATCATGGAACTATTGTTGCCAAATAAAGCGCTATCATATCGGATTATCTTATCCTCCTCCTGCAAAATGGTATTATCTTGTCCTCGGATGAGAATATTATGTATAATGAGGCCAAGCGGACAAAAGGAGAATGAACCATCATGAGTACACGATTTAGCTTGGAAAGCATTATTGATATGGAGAAATGGCAGAAGCTGCAGGATTCGCTTTCCTTGGTTACGAAGATGGCCGTTATTACGACCGACTACAAGGGAGTTCCCGTTACAGCGCATAGCCATTGCCAAAGCTTCTGCAAAGCCATTCGGCAAGACGAATCGTTATCGCAATACTGCCAGAAGTGTGACGCGCGAGGCGGACTAGAGGCTGTACGGCTGAATAAACCCTATATTTATTTATGCCATTTTAACATTGTCGATATCGCCATACCTATCATCGTCAATAATCAGTACATGGGGGCAGTTATGGCGGGACAAGTGAAGCTGCGCGACAATCCGCTGGAGCTTGAACAGATTGTATCCCGTCCAGCCAATGCGGATTCAAATCGTAAGTTCATGAAGCTGGAACCGGAATACAGTGATTTGCCAGTATTATCCTATGATGAGGTCGTCACCATTTCTGAAATGCTCTATCATTTATGCAATTACATTGTCGAAGAAGCGATTGCGAAAAATACGACCATTGATATGTACCGTCAGGCACTAGCGAGTGGTCATTCGACACCTAGCTTTTTGGCGGATCACAGCTACCGAAGCATCCAATCGTTTAAATCGGAATTGGACAACACACTGATTGACAATCAAATCAACAAGATGAAAAATCAGCAGAAGCTAGCTTCCAATTCCATTCTTCAGCCCGCATTCGATTATATATATGCTCATAAAAGCGAGAATGTAAAACTAGCGGATATGGCAGCTCTTTGTCACGTAAGTCCCAGCTATTTCAGTCGTATTTTTACAAAGGAAACCGGTGAGAACTTCTCTGTCTTCATCCCACACCTAAAGATAGAATGGGCGAAGCAAATCTTGGAGACGACCGATCTGTCCATCTCGCAAATTAGCAACGAGCTCGGCTTCAGTGAGCCAAGCTACTTCATTAAGTCATTCAAGAAGTTTGAACGAATTACACCCGCCCGGTATCGTCAAATATATAAACGATAAACTCAAAATGAAAAGCCGTCACTTCAAGTTCTGCTTCCGAACTAGATGACGGCTCATTTTTCATTATCTATCATCACATTTTTACCGGATCCAATCTCGCATCTCATCCATCGTTACAAATGTGATAGAGGGTGAAATCGCATCAATATGAGTACAAGCAGCGACTTTATAGCCGTGATCCAGCTCGTACGTATGGAAGCACACAGGCTCCCCATCCGGGTTCAATACAAATTTCCCCTCACTATTCTCCAAGATAGAGAAGGAATCCAGCGGTATGGATAAACCTTTTCCCGCTGCTTTGATGTAGCTCTCCTTTAACGTCCACTGCGTGTAGAAATAATTCAGCCTCTCCCCTTCTGATTTCTGCATGAGGGATTCTGTTTCTAGCACAGAGAAAAAACGATTTGCTATTGAAAGATCAATCTGCTGTACCTGCTCTACATCAATGCCGAGCACTCCATGTCCCCATATCATCAGCACCCAGCATCCAGAATGCGAAATGTTATAGGAAAAATCATCATTTCCTACGACATGCGGTTTGCCATACTCATTGTGCTCAAATCGTATGTCTGAATTCGTATAGCCATAATCTTTGCACAAAATTGCTCTTACTAAAGCCTCGCCAAAAAGAGAACGATATGAGTCTTGAATGAACTTAAACCTTTTAACTTGATCTCTGCGCTGCGGTGCAACCTTGCCTAGGAAATATTCATACTCCTCTGGTCGAACCTGCTCCGGTATGCGAAATACTGCAATCTTCGTTATGCTAATCACCTATCCCGCCTAGATTCCCACTTACTTGAATCCATTTTTGTTAACTAGCCTAGCACATATGCTGACATTTAATATTATCCATCATGTTGATGTTTTTGAGCAAATGCGCTTCACGTCTTTTTCTTGCTGCAGATAACGGATCATGCCTTCATATTTCCGTACCATATCCTCAGATTACCACAAACCGCCCGTATACGCTGCGCCCGATCCCCATGTACGCAAATAAAGCTTGGCGATTAATTGGATGTTTGAAGGGAAAGTTACTTTATAAGCTAACCTTTTTATGAATCAAGGCTATCAAGTTATTGATCGTGCTGAAGTTTTCCAAATCCAGATCATCATTCTCAACTTCAATTTCGAACTTCTGCTCCACGAAGTTTACAAGTTTCATTGCAAACAGTGAGTTGACAAACCCTAATTGAAAATAATTGTCGTCATCCGAAAAATTAATATTTTCTTCGCTAATGGACAAGTTTTGATGAATGAATCTTCTGATTTCAGTTTGATAGTTCATAGTATCCTCCTTCGCAATTCAGCAATTGGACTTCAATATACGGGGGAAAGTCTTGAATATTGATTAAATCATGCTCCAAGACATAGTTGCCTTGCCCATCTGATGATTTCTCGCGGAAACCAGCAAAGCGATAGCTGATGTACATCATGCGGTTGCGTCCCGTTTCTGTAAAATCAGCCAACAGCGGTATCTGATGTTTTCGAGCCTCTTGTAAAATGTAACTGAGCAGCACAGTTCCTACGCCTCGGGATACGACGCGGCAGGACATCAGCAGCATCTCAAGCTTCCAATGAGTGTCCAGCATATGAATCAAGGCCAGCCCGATCTTCCCGTAATCACCATACTTATCTTCCAATTGACAGACTAATAGCCGATGATAAGGAGATTTCCGCAACGTGTCCAGCTCTTCATAGCTGAATGTTCTTCCTGTGGCGTTCAATTGATTCGTGCGGACTGTCAATTCTTCGGCCCGCTGCAAATCCTCTTCCTGCGCAGGATAGATGGTGAACTTCATAGAAAGCGTAGCAAGAAAAGCCTCCGACGGGCCCTCATACTCGCGTTCTGCCAGCTTACGTGCATAATCTGCCTGATATAATTTGCGTCTCCTTGCAGAGTCAACGGTAATAAATCGCGGGTTCAAGCCTGGAAGTGATAATAGCGTGTGAGTTTGATCCGCATTTATGCAGTGAACGCTGTCATGTACATTTTTTACTTCTTCCAATTCAAATGGTTGATCGTCAATGAAGAGGATTGTGTCCATGCCAATATTAATATTTTTCTGGATCTCAGCAAGTGAGGTCGATTTGGCGCTCCAATGAATTTCGGGATAGAGGAAATAATTATCCAATCTCAATTCTTTCAGTTTGGCCATGGCCAAGTCATAATCGTTTTTACTGGCAATGGATTGCAGAATTCCTCGGCGATCGAGTGTCTCGATAATTTCACGAATGCCCGGCTTCAGTTGGACGTTGGCCGACTCCACCAGCACTCCATCCCACAGCGTATTATCCAAGTCCCACACAACGCACTTCCATTCTGTTTTCTCGCTCATACGGACCTCTTATTAGAATAATAGACTTCGCTTGTAATTATGTCGTAACGAATTGGTTACGAATACGGGAGTAGGATACCATCGCATCCACTCCTTCTTGTGCGATGCCAACTCCTGCCCATGCTATACTGTATCGGCCATTGTCCAAAGCATTCGATACGACATATTCGAAGCCAAAGTTCAGTTTCCCAATTACATGTGATTTCGGAACTATGACGTTTTGCAAATGAATTTCTGCAAGATGGGTCGCTCGTGATGCCATAAGCCCTTCTATTGCTTTCGTTTCAACACCGACGTAAGAACGTTCGACGAGGAAAAAACGGTGCTCTTGCCTTAATTCGATGCAACAACGAGGAACACATCGGCAATGCCGCCAAACGTTATCCACTTTTTCAACCCATTCATGACATCCTAACTTTCTTCCTCATGCCATGTTGTTTTGATGTTTTTAGCGTCTGAACTAACATCCGGCTCCTGACTGAAGATCGTCGCAATCTCCGCTTTCATAAAGCCACGATCTCTTCCTTGTTCATCTTCACTCTCCTCTCCATGATTTGTAAATTCAATGAGAAGTTGGCTCGAATGGATATTTGAAAAGACGGTGCCTCTAGCCCTATCATCAAATGGCCGGCAATTGTCAAGAAAGAACACACGCCTTCCTCGGATAAATAGCAACCCTCATTCAGGAGCTTGATAATCCTGCCAGCTACGGCGATATACATTCGCCAAGGATGAGCGACTGAGAGACAAATGCGGTGTAACCGATGTTGTTGAGCAGCCTGTAAGTGCTTAAATGATTTGTTTTGGAAAATGTCAATAATCGTGTGAGGTTCTTATGTAAGGTAGGAAGGTATGGTGAGAACGCTTAATCAAGCTGACGTGAAAGAGCGGAGCCGATGTGAGGCCAAATGCTCAACTTATTTCCTGCATAATTTGCTGCTTCAATCGTACTTCCTACTTAGGATCACGCGAGAAGTCCGGCTTCGTCATATGATAGTCGATTCGATATGGACAACTAGGAGAGGCAAATCATCAATAATATCAAACCGCATCGTAGTGCATCCTGTTCTCCAATAAAGAGATGCAGCGCTTGTTCTAACCGAATTTCGTCTATCCCTTCAAGCATGATAGAAGCGGTGATATTATATGAAAGAGGGTCATTAATTTGACAATCGAAGAATATGAAGAATATTACTTTTTAGAGCTTCAAGGAAACCATTGTTCCAAAGCTGTGCCACCGCCGAGACAAGCGCTTCCCTCAGCAACAGAAACCACATAAGCATGCTCCACTGAATTAGTAGATTTGTTACCAAAAATAATAAAGTTGAAAAGATAAATCTGTCAACAATATTATTTTTGAAAGAACTTGGAACCTCAAATCGATAACAGCATGAACTTCACTAACATTTTATCCTTACGAGTCTGTTGTCAAGAAATAAATTGTAAATATCTGTTATTGACTGAAACAATACAGAGAGCCGTCTGCCAAGTCCTTCGAGAACTTTGCGACGGCTTCCCGCACTATGATATTCGCATTCTCCTTATGGCTTGGTTTGTTTGCGTTTTAACAAATGAATATACCACTTCAACCCAGCATTATGATTGAAGAGGCTAACTTTATCCATCACTTCAAAGAAGCCGCACTGCTCGATTTCAGCAATTTTATTTTCAATGATGGCGAATGCAGGATCTTCCGTATTTTTATGTGAATATAAGGAAGAAATGATTACACCACTCGAAGTTACATAGTTCGAATACTCTAGCAGCTTGTTGGCCGTGTTAGGCACGTAGTGCAATGATTCGTTGAATACAATGACATCATATTGTTTAGCAGGTACATAATGATTAATATCTCCACAATGGAATATGTCCTGCGATGTTTTGGCTGATGCCAGCTTGATTGCTTCCTGTGACAGATCAACCCCTGTGTATCCTTCCTTTTCACTCTCAAGGAGCATATCGAACAGGATGCCAGTACCACAGCCCATATCCAGGATGCCCTCTTCTCCGATAAATTTCCTTATATACCCATACACCACCGAATATCGAGCGTATTCCGTAATATCCGACAAATAACTCCATACATTAGATTTATACTCCTCGTCCCATTGCTCCTGTTTGCTTTCTAAGAAATCTGGAATTGTTGTGTGTTCCATATTCGATTCCTCCTACGCATAAGATGTGAACTTTGCTCTGTCTTATCATTGATGTGTCGAAATGAAAAGCAATTTATAACGGTGAGTAAATCTAGTTGAAAAGCAAATCGTAGTGGTCAAAAGGTAGTTTGTATTATCATTGAGGTTGTTTTTTATACTAGTACGTAAACCATATCCTGTCAATCGATAAACGCTTTAACTTTATGAAAACTGCATTTTCGAATTATGAGCTGCTCGGTGCCATCCTCAAGTACCTTTAACCGTACAGGACAGCATTGCGAGGACCGATATGAATCGCTCTACTTCATTTTCAGGACAATCAAGACCTGCTTCGGCAAAGCATTCAAGCGATGATGAAGCAAGAAGCGATAGAGGATGTTGGATTGCATCCAGCACCCGCAGACCAGTTCGAAGGCAAACAGAACATCAACTTATGATCCCACGCCAAAATTCGTTAGGATGTTGTTCCTGTATATTGATGAAACTGCGACGATTATGGCAAGGGCTAGCAATTGCTCTCATTCAGCGATCTTCATACGCCTGTCAAGCTGTTCTAGTACCAATGGCCATGCTTGCTCATGTTGATTTTTGGAGACTTCGTCTGGAAAACCAGCATGCGTTAGGCTTAGCTTCGTTCCTTTGCCAAAGGGATGCAGACCAACGGTTACCACCGTCTCGGCTCCCTTCGTCCCCCCATTCCCTGTTACCCATGTCAGTTCTACTAGCCGATCCTGTTCGAGTCGCAAAAATCTCCCATAATGCGGATGGCGCTCAACCACAAGCATGGAGTCTGGTCGGTATACGGTTTCAAAATAAAAAACCGAATTCACCTCTCCCTTCATTATTACGCTCCCCGGTTCCGCGAACCAGTGATCAATCAGCCGTGTCCATGCTTCGTATAAAACTGCTGGAGGGTTCTGCATCTCA
This sequence comes from Paenibacillus sp. S-12, assembly GCF_030363895.1. Lineage (NCBI taxonomy): Bacteria > Bacillati > Bacillota > Bacilli > Caryophanales > Paenibacillaceae > Paenibacillus > Paenibacillus sp. S-12. Next base: position 117,867 of record NZ_JASIUF010000008.1, on the reverse strand, counting down.
CGTTCCACCGTAAGCCGATAAGGTCTTGATGAGAGATCGGGCACTGCAATCGGTTCTGTCATAAAGAAATCAATCCTTCCTTGTATGTAAAAGTGTTATATACCACCTTATACATTTCATTTTCTCCAATATATCCCACTTGGAACCCTGTTTAAACAATGCTCAATCTTCTCCATAACCCATGTTATAGGCAAGAATAGCATCTTCGTTAAAATGACTTTCCTGTGATAGTATGCCTTATCTTTAAAACGATGAACTCTATAAAAATATAGATAAAATTTAAGAAAACCGAAAATCTTTTGCATGTATAATGAACTGTGAAACGACAATAATGCTAGTATGCACAAGGCCTGATTGTCCCCTGGACAAACAGTAAACCAATTAAGGAGTGAAGCCAACCATGTCCATCCATCCTTATCTCAACTTCAACGGCAACTGCCGTGAGGCAGTCGAGTACTATGCCGAAGTGTTCGGGCTAGACAAGCCTCACATCATGACATTTGGGGACACACCATCAGATCCATCCAACCCTCTTCCTGAGGAGGCCGATAATTTGGTCATGCACACACGACTGAACATCCAGGGAACCATCGTGATGTTTTCTGACGTATGCCCGGGCATGCCGTTCCAAGCTGGCAATAATATCACTCTTTCCATTGTTGACACAGATGTCGATAAATTGACATCCATCTTCAACAAACTTAAGGAAGGCGGACAAGTAGGCATGGAGCTTCAAGAAACATTCTGGAGCAAAGCCTACGGCAACTTGACGGATAAATTCGGCATTCAATGGCAAATCAATCATGATAATGGTGACTTTTCAAGCTAATCACATCACACAGCATTGCCCTAAGAAGGATGTATGCCTCTTCACGATAAAGGATGGCGCATCCTTCTTACTTATTTATACGTATGAACCACGCTTCGATCCCTGTTCATCCCTCAAAAGTTAATGCGGTTTAATTAATTTTTATAATAACAAGTGCAATCTAATTAAAATATTTCGTTCACACTTTATTCACACTTTCAAGTATGATAGAGACAAATAACGACACCAAGATTCCACAACATGTCTCCCTTCTATATCTCAACCACGAATGTGCTAGCTCAAGAATCCCGCTTTATCACTAATCTTTCCTGTATTCCTTCATTACTTTGGCTGATTTTTGCTTCGTATATGAACTCTATTGAGTTTATATAAAAAGAGTTGCTAGAAGCTATATTCATAGCGTCATCTAGGAGCTCCCTGTTTTTTTTGACAACCTAATAAGGAAAGGAGGCCGACGTTCAAGTTTAAAGGGTTTAACATTTCATTTTGAATGGTTTTCGCGAGATCCCCATTATTCTTAGGAGGTAGATAGTGTGAATCAACTGCGCATGTCCAACCCCATAACAATGAAGCTGTTTGTCGGTCTTGGCGCAATGCTCGTAACCGTTATTTGTATGGTGCTTTTTGCTGATAAAGCCTTTGGTCATGGCTATGTCGAGGGGCCAGCAAGTAGAGCTGCTTTGTGTAAAACAGGTCAGAATAAAAACTGCGGAGCTGTCCAATATGAGCCGCAAAGTTTGGAAGCGCTTAAGGGATTTCCGAGTGCTGGCCCTGCGGACGGCAAAATTGCAAGCGCTAACGGCGCCTTCCCTGAACTGGATGAGCAATCCGCCACTCGCTGGACGAAGGTCAACATCACTCCTGGACAAAACACGTTCAACTGGAAACTAACCGCAGCTCATGCAACAACAAGCTGGAAATACTATATTACGAAGGAAAATTGGAACGCTAACGCAAAGCTGACTCGCGATTCCTTCGATTTAACACCATTCTGCAGCGTTAATTATGGAGGCATTCGCCCGCCATTCACGTATTCGGATACTTGTAATGTACCGAACCGTACAGGATATCATGTCATCCTCGCAGTATGGGAGATTGCCGATACTGCAAACGCTTTCTATAATGTTATCGACGTTAACTTCGGCGGTTCGAACCCTGGTGACAACCAGCCTCCTACTGCTCCAGCAAACTTGGCAGTAACGACAACAACGGCAACAAGCGTGTCCTTGAAATGGGATGCTTCTTCTGACAACGTTGGTGTAGCCGGTTACAATATTTACAATGGAAGTTCTCTTGTAGGAACGGTTTCAGGCTCTACACTCACCTATACGGTAAACGGTCTCACCTCCAATACAGCATACACATTTACCGTGAAGGCGTTGGATGCTGCTGGCAACCAATCTGCTGCAAGCAATGCAGTAAGTGTTACCACACCAACGGTTCCTATTGATAACGAGCCGCCAACTGCACCAAAAAACTTGCATGTAATGGGTACACCAACATCCACTTCCGTATCACTGATGTGGAGCCCATCAACGGATAATGTTGGCGTCGCCGGTTACCGCATTTATAGCGGCACAACATTAGTTGCTACTGTATCAGGAACGACTACGGATTATGTGGTTACAGGCTTGAGCCCGAAGACAACGTATACGTTTACGGTTCGCGCATTCGATGCTGCTGGCAATGTGTCTGCCGACAGCAATGCTATTTCTGCTACAACTGCTGATGCACCTGCTGTAGCTCCTTGGGAAGTAAATAAAGCTTATGCGGTTGGCGACAAAGTTACTTTCAATGGCACAGTCTACGAATGCCGTCAGCCTCATACCGCAATAGCTGGCTGGGAGCCGCCTAATGTTCCAGCATTATGGGATGTAAAATAAGTAATTGTATCGTTGAGCATTACAAAAAGAGTCGTCCAAGGAATCCCTCGGACGACTCTTTGCTATGTATCACTTCAGCAATAAAACATATAAATCAGTCAACAGTCATGTTCGTTATTCAACTTGTGAATAAATCATAATTTCATCCGCTCTCAGAATGACTCGTCCTTCAACAGATGCCTCGCCTTTGCCAATCGTAAATCCCTTTTTGCTTCGCAGCACCTCATATGTCAGATCCAGCTTGTCACCCGCATATGCTCGTCCGAGTGATTCAACCCCCTTCAAGGAAGACAAGAGTCCTAAGCTCCCCGGCTGACGATGAATCGCTGTAAATGCGCCTAATTGAGCAAGTGCTTCAATAATGAGCGTGTCTGGCATAAAGGGCATAGCAGCGGATATGAACCATTCATTATGGGTAATATGCTTGTAGCCATGAGCTGACTTCCCCTCCTCTATATGAGTAACGCGATCAATCATAAGAAAGGGATATCGATGCGGCAATGCAGCCATCACTTCTTGAGTGTTCACAGTATCAACTCCTTGACATCTTTCACCAACCACTACCAATTATTTCATACAATTGGATGGATGTAAAGAAGCTAAGCGGACATATCATGTCGACTTAGCTTCACATTTATCTATCTTTATTTTTCTGTAATGTATGGCTCATTTCGTTCTTCCTGCCATATCAACCCCAGCAGATAGCCGAGGATCCCGCCTGCAATGGCTGGAACCAACCATCCAATCCCCTCATTGTACAGCGGAATCTGCTTCAGCCACGGCATGATAGAGTCAAACTCAATATGAGCTTGCTTCAACCCGTCAAATATACTGATTAAGAATGTACCGAGCAGCGCCCCAACATACACAGACCGACGGCCGCCGAACAAACGATGCACCAGTGACAAAATAATTAAAACGATAGATACTGGATAAATAACAAGCAAAATTGGAATGGATATCGAAATAATCTTATTCAAACCTAGATTCGCCACCAATAATCCAAGAACACAAATGATAAATGCGATCTGGTTATAAGTCAGTCGATGGATCAATGTTGAAAAATACTGACTGCACGCGGATACTAGTCCAATACAAGTGGTGAGACATGCAAGGGTAACAATACCGGCCAACAGCATTAATCCATATTGTCCGAACAACTGCTGTACGATTGACGTTAGAAGCTGCCCGCCATTTTGCGCGTATCCGTGCGCGGTAACACTGGTTACCCCCAAAAATCCGAGTGCCGCATAAACCAAAGACAACCCGATCCCTGCAATAATAGCTGCTTGTATCGCTGCTTTCGTAATCGCTTGTTTATCCTTAACACCTTGATCACGAATCGCATTCAGCACAATAATGCCGAAAGCCAATGCAGCAATCGTATCCATCGTTAAATAGCCTTCCATAAATCCTTTGAATCCTGGTGAAGTCGCATATTCCTTGATTGCAGGCTGCACTTCCCCAAGCGGACCCATCATCGCTGCGATAAACATGATTGCGATCGAGATCAATAGCAGGGGCGTTAATATATTCCCTACTCTCACAACCAGCTTAGAAGGATTCAAGCATAACCAATATACGACACAGAAAAAAACAAATGTGTAAGCCAATAAGACCCAATTGCTTGATTGGAGTGATTCGGGCACAAAGGAGCGCATCCCCATTTCAAATGCAACGTTGGCAACGCGTGGAATACCCATCGATGGACCAATCGACAAATAGACGATAACGGCGAATAATATGCCGAACTTCGGATGTACCCTTCCGGCTAGATGTTGCATATCACGTCCCGACAAGGCGATTGCGATTACCGTCAACAATGGCAGTCCCACACCAGTCAAGATGAAACCTGCTATCGCATATACGAAATGATCTCCCGCCTGCTGCCCTAAGATTGGCGGAAATATTAAATTCCCTGCTCCAAAAAATAATGAAAAGAGCATGAGTCCCACGAAAAATACGTGGGTTCTCGACAATGACTTCATCTTTTACTCCCCCTAGACTTCTTATACATATATTAAAGAGTTATCCCCATACAACAAAAAAACCGTCCCTCGAAAGGGACGGATTTGATCCGCGTTACCACCCATATTCATGCAGCTAGATGATAGACATAGGCTGTCCCAATCCATCTATCATTCCCGCTCCATGCAGCTCTTCTTCGCATATACTTGTAAATACGAATTCCGAATAACGGTGGAATTTCCGGCGCAGCTTACTTATGAACGTTCCATTTGTTCAGCTGCGCTTCTCAGAGATGATGTTCAGTTATGCGCCGAACGTTGGCTTGCAGCAACTCACCAACTCTCTGGAGATCGGCATTCATAGCTTACTCGTTCTCGTCATTGAAGTTCATTGTATTGATTCAAGTTGTTATCTATTGTCACATGATTCCATCTATGATGTCAATGTACAATATCTCACAGAAGCTGCCGATAATTTCATCCTTAAAGCAAACGAATCCGCCCACTATTGGGCGGATTCGTCTGGCTTATCTCTGGATATTCATTACTTATTTGCTATTTTCCACTTTACTGCATATTTCTTTATTGCTATAGCTGATTCATAGACTTCATATATCGATACAGCAGCATTGCCGCCTGTGCACGTGTAGAAGTCAGGTCACTTCCGAAGCGGTTACCACCGATTCCCTGAACCCATCCTTGATCTACCGCATGCGCAATTGCAGCTTGTTCATCTTGAGATAAGTGTGAAGTATCCGTAAATCTAGACTTCATCGCATGACGTACATCCGCAGCCGACCTCTGAACGAGCAATCGCACCATTTCAGCCCGTGAAATTAGCTCATTAACATTGCCAGTTGCCCAGTATAAACGATCTGAATTTGCATTGCCTTCGTGTCCTTCTAGAGTCGGAGTCAAACGATCAAGCATCATCAAAAATTGCGCACGAGTAATGGTCGCATTAGGTGTATAATGTCCCTTGCTCGTTCCATTGACAATATGCTGTGCAGCCAGTACCTCAATCGCATCTTTACCCCAATGAGCTGCCAGATCTGTAAAACTTGGAGATAGCTCATGCACCGCATAGGCGCCAGATTGTGAGATGGTTAAGGCTAATCCATACGGATATCTGCTTGATCGATCAGCATATATCCATTTCTCATCCGTACTCTTTCGATATACGACTGTTTTGCGTGAATCTTTTACTTGCGTTATATCCCATCGCAGAAGCAGTGTAACCGGATGAATGAACTTGCCGCTTTCCGTTGAAATGGCCACACGATCGGACACAAGCCGGACTTGATCGTTTTCAGCCACCATCAGCTGATCTGCCCCCTGAACAGATACATTCAGCTTGAATTGATCATTAGATAGATAATCGGATATGGCTTCATTCGGAATCGTCAGTTCAAATCCCTCAGATGCGATGTGAAGCGCCTTGCCGGAAATCTGAAGCTGCTTCATCATTATTGCCTGGAAAGTAATCGATACTTGGCCGTAATTCTTAAAGTCCACATTTCGCAAATCCATCATCACTGGCTTATTTGCTGCGCCCTTAAGCTCGTCATTCATCCATTGAGCAAGAAGGGAAACCGATGCATTCTTTGTCAGCGACGTAGAAGCTGACTGCTCCACAAGATATCCGATCGTTTTGCCGTCAGCAACAACTGGAATCCGCTTATCTTTTTCAGGAACGGTTGTGCCTGAATTGCCCGAGCTGGACGAACCGCCCGAGGACGCAGGCGGCTCATACGGAATAACACTCTTCCTTCGCACCGTAACCACTGCTTCTGTTTGTTTGTCTTTGTAGAATACCGTTATCGTTGCCCTGCCTTTGTTCCATCCTGTTACACTTCCTATATCATCTACCTTCGCGACATGCTCGTCAGAAGAACGGAACTGGAGATGCTCTCTGATTGGGGAGATTTTGACTTCCCCATCCCTATATACGACTGCTGCAACAGAAAGTGGCGCAGATTCACCTACATCTAATGCCAGCTTATCCGGATAAACGGTAATGGATTGAAGCTCTGGTTCTTTGCCATCATCCCCGCGATGAACGGTAATCGTCGATTGGTCACTCCATTGTTGATAGGTGACTCGAACAACAGATGTCCCTTCGCTCACACCCGTAACATGTCCTGCTTGATCCACTTCTGCAATAGAACTGTCTGAGGACGTGAATCGTAAGCCTTCCGTCAACGGCATCGGTATCATATTGCCGTTCTCATACACAGCCGCTGTAACCGCAAGTGTTGACTGTTCACCTGTTTTCAGCGACACATCTCGAGGCTGCACGGTAATCGATGTAATCTCCCCATTTTGGGCAGGGGCAATGTAATGAATTGCAATCGTTGGAGACTTACTCGTTGCTTGACCATTTGACTCTGCTACAGCATACAACTTGTTCTCACCACGTTCCAGTTGTACGGGAATCGCAAATTGTCCCTGCTGTACAACTCCAGTTCCGATGCGCGCGTCTTGGCGATATACATGGATCGTCGTACCGTCAGTTGGATACATTCCTTTTACAACTACATGAGCATCTGTAACCGTCGTTCCCGGCGCTGGTTCTGTAATGATCGGCTCTTCCGCAATCTTGGTAACGGTAGCTCGAATCATGTAATTGCCATCGCTGTTCCCGATCTTTTTCCACGTACCGCGATCGTTCTTCCAGGAGCGTCCTGAATAATTGCCAAGCTTCGTCATCGACAAGCCCGGTACATTCGGCATTTCTCCCTCTTGAATGTACGCTACGTAGAAATCGCCATTGAAAATAACCGGATTCTGTATCGTCACATTCGTCCAAGATCCATTCCGCTTCGCCTTGCCTTCATAAGGACCCGCCACTACTTTACCAGGAAGACCATCAGGTCCGCTGGCATCATAAATCGCGTATTTGAACTTCTCCCCACCGGGATTCGGCCATCCCTGATCCCAGAAGAAGAATTTCGCTCCCGTTACTTGTGCCGGCCCATCCGTTGTCATACGTACCGCAAACCCATTGCCGGAATCATAGAAAGCTTTTGCGTTATCTGCAACACCATCATCATAATGGATTTCTTCGGAAGATCCATGGAAGCCATGAAGGGCAAATGAAACGTTAACCGTGTCGTTGCCTGTAATCTTGACGTTGTCTTGCACGGATAAATAGTTTAGTACAGAGACGGACAATTGATAGTCACCTTCATAGGCTTCAAGCTCGAACTGTCCCTCTTGATTCGTCAATACTGGTGCAATACGCACATCATTCAACAATCTGATCGTCGCATTTTTTAATGGCATGCCTGTAACAAAGTCTGTGATCTTGCCCGCGATTTTGCCTTTCGCCAGCGGCTGCAAATGAACATCCATCACTGCTTCTTTGTTTTGTTCAATGCTGATTGGCCTTTGTTCTGTCTTAAAGCCATAAGCCTCCACTTGCAGCAAATAATCTCCTGGTGGATGCTTCAGCGTGTATCGCCCAGTACCCGCATCGGATCGGGTTGCCCGCTGCGATTGTACGACACTTATATCTGCCATGATTGGCATACGCTCTGTGTTTGGCTGTTGTGCAAATGCCTGTGTGTGCCCGCCTTGATGCGAATCCTGGCCGCGCTTGGCTGATTTCAACATTTCGAATGTGAGCACATCAAGACTCTGCTTTTCCATTCCCATTGAAGCATTCTTTACTTGATCTCCACCTGAATGGGAGTAAGAGGTGGTTTTCGGTCGTGTCATCACTGGTGGAGTCTCCCTTACTTCTACATCATCGATGTACCAGCCGAGCTGGAGTGACGGCCGCTTGCTCTCAAATCGGAAGCGGATGTTGATTTTTTTCCCAATGTAAGAATCTAGGCCAAGCTCTTCCAAATACCAGAATCTGCGTGGATGATTCGTATCATAGCCCTGCTTCGGATATTCAGCGAGCGGCTGCCATGTGACGCCCTGATCCTTGCTTATCTCGACTGTTCCCTTATCACCGTCATCAATATCGTACCACTGTTGGAAATAGAGTGATGCATGCTTCACCTGAGTCAAATCAATTTCAGGCGATACGAGACTCTGGTTTACATCGCCCCCATAAGGTCCATTCAAGTTCGTGCCCCATACGTTCTGGCCAGAGACTGCCTTTTGCGGCCCCCTAGTCGGATGAGGAACACCATGCTCCCACTCATTTCCTTGCCCTTCGACTGTCCAGCCCTTATTAGCACCTTCGAACTCATCACCGAATATCACTTGGCCTTCTGTGAACGTCCAAGATACAATATCCGAATCCACACTAAGCGCATGGCTGACCGTTCTCGATTTCACTTTGTAATAATAAGTTCCCTTCTGTGGACTAGGCATGTCGGCATAATTATAGCCTAAGCTTGTGCCAATCTCACTCCATGGGCCACTGCGATCCGTGCTGCGATAAATGACATATTCTTTCAAAACGCCCGACGGCGCATCGTCAAAATCGATGATGACTTTGCCTGGCGCGTTGCTTCTAACCTTAATTTTCGGCGGAAGCGGAAGCGTTGGATCCGGGGCTTGAATTTTAATATCATCGATATACCAGCCCTCGTCACTGCCGAACTCCCCTCGCAAATTAAAGACGACATAGATTTGATCGCCTGCATATGGAGATAAGTCGATATACTCGGTTGTCCATGTGGTATTGCGCATCGTATATGTTTTCACCCGTTCGAACTGGAAGTTCGACTTCTTGCTGCCAATAAACACCTCTGCTCGATCATAAGATGCATTCCACCAATCGCCAAGCTTGTACCAGTGAGCAAAGGATAGAACAGCATGCTGCTTATCCGTCAAATCAATAACAGGCATTTCAACATAACTGTTGGTTCCATTCGGATACTTGCCATCCAGTACCGTTGCCATTACTTTGCTGCCGGAAAATGCTTGCTTCGGCCCGCTCGTCGGAACTCCCCATTGCCATACACCCGAAGCATCTCCGAAACCGAAGCCATCAATCGAGGTCTCAAAATCTTGCGTATAGCCAATCTTGACTCCCTTCGATACAGTAACTGGGTACACCTCTGTCTTGCTTGCATGTCCTGAGAAATTTACAGCCTCAATATAATATTCAATTCCACTCAAGGACAGCTCCTTCAGAGGGATGCTTCCTTCATATAAACCTCTCATATGGCTGCCGGATGTACGGAGCATCGCATGTTTGCTCCAAGCATTCGTCCCTTTCTCACGAACGTACAGGTTCACATTCGTTACACTAACATCATCCTGCACCCGAGCAAATACATCCTTGTCCAAGATATTGAACGTCAACGTAATTGGATCATGTTCAATTGTCGGGATTCCTGCACTGATACCGTCTACTGTCACTTGACCAACAACCTTGCCCAACCCCTTGTCTTGGGTAGACACGGCATTAAGTGCATTAATAACCCCCCAGCCGTAACCGTTGTTCGGTGATTGTGGAAATACATGATCTGTTAATGCATCCGTTGTATTCTTCAGTATTTCTTCAATATCCTTAACCTTCAAGGAGCGGTTGGCCTGCTTAATCAGTGCAGCAACGCCAGCAGTATGTGGACTCGCCATAGAAGTTCCGTTCATGAGCGCATATTGTCCTCCAGGAACAGCTGATCGAATATGCACACCTGGTGCGGATACTTCCGGCTTCATTTGACCGTAGGGCGTCGGCCCTTGAAGTGAGAAGTCCGCCAGCTTGTTCTGAATATCAACTGCGCCTGTCGCGAAGGATTCGGGGTAATTGCCTGGTGCCGTAATGGAACCTGGCCCGCCATTATTTTCTGGAGGCTGAGCGTTTCCTGCTGAAAATGCCGGGAATATGTCTGCTGCAATCCATGCTTTCACGATATCATGGAAAAATTCATTCTTTCCAGCAGGCACATTTCCCCATGAATTATTCACGACATCAGCGGCTAATTCAGGATGCTTCACGCCATGCTTATCCGTCGGCGCAAGTATCCATTCTCCCGCTTTAATCAAATCCGCATCCGTTGTCTGTCCATTCGAATCAAACACACGAGCGGCAATCCATTTTGCATTCGGTGCAACACCGATCTTGTTGCTGCCATCTTTTTCAGAGCCGACCATCGTCCCCATAACATGGGTGCCGTGACCATTGCCATCAGTAGGAAACTTCTTCTTCTCGATAGTTGCATCGAACCAGCTTAGCTCTGGATCCACAATGTTTCCGCCTTGATCCAGTCCTCTCCATTTATGCTGTAGTGCCGGGTGGCTGCCGTCGACACCGGAATCCATATTCGCAACTACGACTCCTGTACCATCAAAACCAAGCTCCCATGCCTGTTCTGCATTAATATTGCGCAAGTTCCACGGGATCTCTTTTTTGCTGACTGCGAGTTGCGCACCCGACAGTACCATTTTCGATTTCGTGTCGGTTTGAAGCGTATATGTATGGTTCGACATGATCTTATCGACTTCATCACGATCCGCAAGTTTTTCCATCGCTTCTTTTGTACTCGTAACTGCGATCGCATTTACGATATAGTAGGGATAAAAATCTCTTACCTCGCCTGCCGATTCCATTTTTTCTAATTGTTGAATGATACCTACCTGCGATTCATCTGCTGTACTCATCAGCGAATTCACGATGAAGTTGCGCACCGTACGTGTTTGCTTTGCCGAAGATTCACCCTTTTGCAATGACCATTGCAGGGCATTTTGCAAAATTGCTTTTATATCAGGCTGTTCCTTTAGCTTTACAATATACGTTGCATACTTATCGGCCTGGAAGACTTGCAACAGCTTGGTATCAATTTCAACGCGGTCGCCGCCAAGCTGCTTTGAATTTTGATGGCTTGCATCTTCTTCCCCCGACAAGTTAGCCGACATCGCTGAAATAGAATGGCTTACATCAGGATGTGCCGCATACGTAAATGCTGGCGAACTGAAGATAAGAATAAAGACGAGTAATGATGCAATCCAACTTTTAAATGATTTCGCTTGCAATATCGTTCCCCCCATTATCTCTTCAATCTAGCATGTGGAATCAACTTCCTCTTTTTTGGACATCTTGTAATCTATCATATTTGTTTCCTTTATTCAATAGTTTTGTACCAGTGCAAAAAATGTTGTAAATTGTTGCACCTTGGAAAGAATATAGTCTCTACGGCATGCCTAGGAGCAAATAAAGACCCAAAATAGAGAATTTCATCTCAATTCTGAGTCATAAATGCGGATATAAAATCGAAAAAACTTATCTATTTTTTTGGCCGATGTATAACAAATGAGTTCCTGTTCCTAAAAGCGCAGGATCTGCTGCGGTCTCGTAGAACAATTGATAGCGCTTCTCCATCTCTTCATCACCACGGCTCGACCAATAACGACACTGTTCTTCTGGTAGTGAGCTTCCGAGCCCAGATGAGCTAATCAATTGAATCCCCTCAAATCCATGTTCACGCATGAAGGGCAAAATCTCTTCTGCATTGTAAAGCATCTGAAACATCTATTTGTTTTCAAAAATAAAAACACTTGGGTTTCCAAGTGTTTTTATTCATTCTACATATTGAGATCAATAGTAATGATTCCTAAATGCTCTTTTATACAAGTAAAGCAATCTTCTCTTCTATCGGCTGCTTCTCCTCTTCATTCCATACCACGGATATTTCAAACGTCCCTTCCTTGAAAAATAAAGGAAACTTCCGCTTGAACCAAGATTGCATTGGCAAATCCATCACTTCTTGGATTGGCACCCAAATGAGCTCTCCTTCAGGAGGATTGTCAAGCAGTTTACCTTCATAGGAGGTGGCCAAATAGTTAAACACCATATACCTAAAATTCGTTAAAGGAACAACATATTCATCCAAGCCCTTATAGATAAGTCCGCTTACTCGCAAACCAGTTTCCTCATATACCTCACGAATAGCTCCTTCGGTAAGGCTCTCTGGAAACTCGATCTTGCCTCCTGGTGCCAAATATCCCGGAAAGCCCTTGCTGTCTGGACGATTCATAAGCAGTACCCGATCTCCATCCTTCACCATGCACATCGTATACATGCCATATGTAATTTCACTCGCTGCAACCATCGCAGACCTCCATATAATCAGAAATATAACTATTGTCAATGCCGCTGTTTGTCTTCATGATTGCGCTGCATATTGTCCATTTGATGCTCCAGTTGAGCAATTCTAGCATGTAATTGATGCGCCCGCTTCCTCGATCGAATGATTAGAACTACAGTTGCAATGAACGTGTTCTCCCATACAAATTACATTGTGATATTCTCCTGCCAATCTATGAATGATTGTGCGCTTCTGCTTGCGATAATGCTGCAATAGTGTTGATTACCGCATGTAAGTCCTTCTCTGCCATTGAGCTTAATCGCCCATCACTGCCTACGAACTCCATATGGGAAGTCACCTGGTTAGGCACTACTACACAGTATACTCCCGCTGCCTTGGCAGCCGTCATCCCATGGAATGAATCCTCGAAAGCAACCGCTTCAAACCCGTTGATCCCTAGCTCACGGATCGTTTTCTCATATAAATCAGGAGCTGGCTTAATCCGCTCAACGTCGTCAGATGTATTCACGACTTCAAAGTATGAACGAATGTTGAACCTGTTCAAATAGGATTCAACCCAGTTCCGATTAGAGCTTGAAGCAAGAGCAATCCGAAGACCGCTTCGCTTTGCCTCTTCCAAGTAATCGATCACACCGGGACGCAATTGAGTATGATCCATAATGTCGGCGAACACCACATCAGCCTCTTGCTTGAATGCCTCACGGTCTACCTGACGATCCGCATGCTCCACTATATAATCCAGCGGATCAAATTCCTCAAAAGAAGCTCCTACACATTGTCCCCACACATCTATTTTCAAATCGACCCCATACGCCTTACTAACCTTGCTGTAAGACTCATACCAAGCCGTTTCCGTATCGACGATTAATCCATCAAAATCAAATATGACTGCTTTTATCAATTTGCGCTCGCTCCTTTTCCTTCTATAGGTGTATATGGATAGGCGGTTGTCCATAGCGTTGCGGATTTCATTTTTAGTTATCCAGTCGACGTTCTTCTTTAGCCATTCGAGACTGCTTTTTCATTCTCTTACGCTCTTCCTTTTTGAACTCTTCAACCACTTCAACTTCAAGCTCAAACAGTACATTCTCCAGCTTCTTCGGCTTAGCAAGCAAGTTAAAGGCTATGGCTCGCACTGTATGGATAGGGCCCGACGGAATTGCCCACCAGCCAAATAGGAGAGTGTAAAGACTGAACGCCATATTCAGCAGCGGCGTCAAATGGTACCCTTTTACATAATAGCCTGTCTTCATTCGATAGCTGAATATGCCGAAAGATAAACATACCTCATACTGCACAAACTCAGAGTCCCGATCGATCAGGCACTGCTCGTAGTTGGCACCTTCCTGACGAAGCTGATCGCGATTCAGGTACAGCCATATCGCAAATTCATTGCTTCGCTTCTGATCCTTGCGGAAAGCGATGTACAACAGAAGCAGCACACAGAGAACAATAGATTGAAATACGATGTTGCGATAGTCCTGCCGGATAATACTGGACACTAAAAAAATGACAAAAAGCGCTGCTACAAGTAACAAAACCAAGTGCATGATTGATTCTCCTGTTGACTATTCAAGTTATGGAGTCGTTTACAAACTATCGACTGCTAGCTAATAAAATAAGGGATAGCACAATAAATGGGACAGACATCATGAGAAATAGCGTTCCCCACCGTTCACGGTTATGCCGCTCCTCCTTACTGCTCGTGCGATGGATATATCGCGCCTGATTCGGGTCGGCAAAAACTCCATACAATAAAGCGCTAATCCCCAATAGAATCGCAGCTATGGCTCCCAACCATTTGCCAGCCACAGTAAGGCTCATTGCACAAACAAAAATCAGTGTTAGGATAAGGCTGCCGCCACAGGCCATTCCAAACCACTTAAGCTTCATGCTATGCCCCTTTGCGCCCTTTCCTGCACAAAGAATTATCATGCGATAACTTGTTAGCTATATTATACACGACTAGCGTCCATTACGACCCCTATAATTACCAGATTGTTTTTCATGCTACGCCCAACTGCCATTTATGCAAAGACCACAAGCGCATGTACGCTTGTGGTCTCCGTTCGTATTTCTATTTTCGGTTTACAATACAGCGTCATCGACGCCGTTCAACCAATTTTCGATATCGCCGATGACCGAAGCGATGCAGCCATTTTCGAACGGTGAAATCAGCCCTGCTACTTGAACCAAGCCTGTGAAGGATTGGCTGCCGCCTGCACGGCACAGCTTCAGATAATCAGCCCAAGCGGACTTCCAATCTTCATTCATGCGCTTCCAGAATTGGAATGCGCACAATTGAGCCAAGGTGTAATCGATATAGTAGAATGGCGATTGATAGATATGTCCCTGCTTCTGCCAGAATCCACCTTGCTCCAAGTATTCATTGCCTTCATAGTTCCTGTGAGGCAAGTACTTCTTCTCAATTTCACGCCAAGCCGCCTTGCGTTCTGCTGGAGTGGCTTCTGGATTGCTGTATACGAAGTGCTGGAATTCATCTACGGACACACCGTATGGAATGAACAGTAACGCACCCGACAGATGAGCGAACTTATACTTCTCCGTGTCTTCCTGGAAGAACAGCTCCATCCATGGCCATGTGAAGAATTCCATGCTCATGGAATGAATTTCGGCCGCTTCATACGTAGGCCAGTTGTATTCAGGCACTTCGAAGTGACGGCTTTCGTACACCTGGAACGCATGACCCGCTTCATGTGTCAATACGTCAATATCGCCTGATGTACCATTGAAGTTGGAGAAGATAAACGGCGCGCCGAACTCACTTAAGTATGTACAATAACCGCCGCTTTGCTTGCCCTTCTTGCTGACAAGATCCATCAATTCATTTTCGCGCATGAACGTAAAGAATTCATTAATCTCTGGTGACAACTCAGCATACATTTTGGCGCCATTCTCGACGATCCAATCTGGATCTCCCTTCGGTGTCGCATTCCCTGTCTTGAAGTCGAATGATCCATCATAGTAGTACATTTGCTCAACATCGATCCGCTTGCGTTGACGTTCCTTCAGCTTCGTAGCGACAGGCACGATATGTTCGAGCACTTGCGCTCTGAAATTCGCTACCATTTCCGCATTGTAATCTGTACGGCACATCCGGTCATAGCCAAGCTGAACAAAATTCTCGTAGCCCAGCTTCTTTGCAATTTTCGTACGTACTTTCACCAAATCATCATAAATGCGATCGAACTTTGCTTCATTCTCCGCCATGAATCCGAATCTCGCTTCAGACGCACGCTTGCGCATGTCGCGATCCGTGGACAGCTCAAACGGTGTCAGTTGAGCAAGTGTACGCTCTTCCCCTTCAAATGGGACTTTCGCAGAAGCAATCAATTGGGAATATTCGGTTGACAACTTGTTCTCCAATTGCAAGTCCTCAATGATTTCAGGGCTGAACGTCTTGAGCATTTTTTCAGCCAATTGGAACAGTTGAATGCCCCATTTTTGCTCAAGCTCTGCTCTAAACTTCGAATTCACAAGTGCCCGGTAGTAATCTGTTATGTATTCTTGGATTACAGGTCCTACTTCATCCATGTACTCCTGCTCAGCTTTGTAGAATTCATCATTCGTGTTGATCGAATGGCGAATAGATACCAATTGGGTTTGTGTATCGAATTCACTGCGAAGCTTGTTAATGTCTGACATGATGCGTTCCTGCTGTTCGAAGCTTTCTGCAGCTTCAAAGGAACTAATCAATTGTTTAAATCGTTGTTCGATTTGTTTCGCATCAGGTCGGACATATGTGTATTCACTGAACTTCATCTCATATGCACCCTCTCTATTTAGATCATCCATAAATTATTATAACGGAATTGTTGTAAAAAATAACTATTCAAAATAGAGAGAGTGCACGATTTCAGCAAATTATGATCATTAGGTCACAAGCTCTACGAATTCTTCTACGTTATTATTAATATATAGATGGATGAGCTCAAGTGTTCTAGGAGCTTGCTTCTTATATGCATCGTATAAATGAGAGACCTTGCTGTACAGTTCCGTATTATGCTCCAAATCAGATACGATAGCTTTCCGCCAAGACCGATCAATCTGGCGATTGTAGGATTCGATAAGCGCTTCAACTTGTTCGTAAATGTGTAGCATTGCCTCGTCCTTGAATTGCTTCATGCCTGTCTTTAAGGAAGGCCATGCCTGCAAATCGCCTACGAAGTAAGAGGCAAACCAATAAAATTCCTCAACTGACTCGGTATGCTTGTGGAATACAAAAAACATAAACAACGCCTTTTGACCTTCGGTCAACTTCGCGTATACCTGTGACTTTTCAATCGGATCCTTGCCCTTGATTCGCTCAATGATCGGCTCAATCATTTTCCACCCAAGCGATTCTTGTGCAATTGTATGGTATACGTCTGTCGGCATTTTCACGATCACGAGTATCAACCTCCTAGTTGTACTTGCTCGATAACGGATTTCCGTCATGATCACGCGCTATGAACAGTCCTCCGTCCTGTATTGCGAATTCCATTTGACCTGCAGATACTTCAATCTCCTCCATCACCTGTCCCTGACCGTTGCGCAGCTCCAATGTCATGGAATACGTGAAGGTCTTCCCTCCATCTGCCTCGGACTCTTGCTCGAATTGGAACGAAGTAACCACAATATTGCATTGCTGCTTCCTCGCCGCACCAAGGGTAACGACCAGTGATCTTTCCCGGAACAGATAATAGTAGGACTCTTGCGTTAGATATGGCTTTATCTTTTCGTATCGTGCAAGCACCTCTTCCTGTGCTCCTGTAATCTGGGTATAATCAGGAACATCGTATTGGGCTTGTTTGAATGCTTTTGCCAGTTCCTTATATGGGGTCATTTCCATTGATGAACATCCCTGTGTAAACATCAAGATGCAGCATAGCAGTCCTGTCATCCTTATGATCCTCATCCTGACATTCATACCTCCATCACACAAAATGAGGAATACGACTGTACCTGCATAATTATTGAGTAGTTCGCTCTTGATGTTTTAAAATTTTGAGAATCATCATGGTCATCAGTTCATGTAAGCGTTTTATTATTGGATAAGAGTTCGGCCGTGTTGCGAGTACATCCACATGACCATTCGATGCGAAGTTGAGCGACGAAGTCACACATTCACGGGAGGATCACATAAGACAACTGGTTGATTTTTCTTTTTATTGCACTTCCTGCTCTTGCACACTCTCTAATTTCTCTCTTTATTCGGGAGACGTATATGATTAGCGCGATGATGTATCTGAGGATGATAGTGAATATTTTGCCTAATAATTTAAGTGAAAATATTAACAAAAGCACAATTGATATATGGAATGAGCAAATGATCCCATAGGGTGATTATCTTGCGCTCCCTCGGGAATTACCTCCCGCATAAACAAAAAACATTGTATAAGACCAAGACTAATGCTAGTAATCCTAGATTCCATTCCCCGATATTCTTCCGGTCGAAGCATAGTGCACGGTCATCATTTCTATTAGCTGGAGTTCAAGCAGCGTCATGACCAGCAAGCATACAACGACTCCAAGCACGACCCTCTGCAGCTTCGAGAGGATACTTTTGCATTTCAAAAAGTCAAACATCCGTAAACCACCAGAGAATTCTCATATATGACATATTGTACCATTTCTAACTTATCCAGATCAACCGATCAATGTGCGGAATCCGTGAACGATTGATGGCAAAAAGAAAAGAAGGAACGGTAATCGTCCTCCTTTCTTGAACCAGCAAGCACGAATGAACAAAATCGTCCTTCCATACTATGCATCAATATTCACCGTAATGCCTTCATCACATTTCTGATGAGCACTTGGAATTCTTCTGCATTCAGACAACCCCAGGCAGATAAGCAATGGTATTAAGGATGGATCTGCTTCACCGAGCGTATCCAGAACATGAATTTCTATACCATTGTTTGGCTCGATACGATTTATTGCACACTTTCCCTCTAACAGCTAATTTTCATAGCCTTAAACTTACGTCACTTATTTAATGGCTTAATGAAGCCATATGTCGCATCCTTCGTAAATCCAAGCTTCTCATAAAATTGATGCGCATCCGTTCTCCACGCACTTGATAAAAGTACGACACTGCGACAATCGCTTTCTATAGCTATTTTCTCTATCGCTTCTACGAGTATTTGTCCAATGCCTTTTCGATGATGGCTTTTACTGACGATCATATTTTCCAGCACCATGAACGGACGACATTGACCTGTTAAGTCATAGCAGCGAATCCCCATTACGGAACCGACCAGCTTGCCGGAATTATCTACTGCACCTAAGAATGTATAGTCTGGATTCGATTGCAGCGCCGTAAATCGTTCTTTCAGCCTTTCAACGTTCGTCTCACTTTGATCGAGCTCCGTATATAACTCCGCCAACTCATCAAGTTGAGTTTGTGCAACGGTCTGTATATGTATCATCTCGTTCTTCTCCTCTTTCCCTATAGGCATATATATCCATTCTATATTCACTCTGGCAAATCTTTCAACCTATTCATTTACCAGGATATAAAAATAAAGCACCCTCAAATGGAATGATCTCCACCAGAGGGCGCTTGCACATGTACACATACGTAACGCGTGTAACAACTGCTCGCAGTTGCTCCCGCTTATAAGGTTGTCAAAATAACTGGGCCATCCTTTGTAATGGCGATCGTGTGCTCATATTGCGCGGACAATCCGCCATCAGCCGTACGTGCAGTCCAGCCATCACTGTCGAGCTTCACATGGTAGCGTCCCGTATTCAGCATCGGTTCAATCGTAATAACCATGCCTTCCTTCAAGCGAATGCCGCGATTTGGAGAGCCATAGTGCGGAACTTGCGGCTCTTCGTGCATATCCTTGCCAATGCCATGACCGATAAAGTCTCTAACAACGGAGAATCCGTTCGATTCCGCATAGGATTGAATCGCATGTCCGACATCTCCAAGACGGTTGCCTGGTACAGCCTGCTCGATTCCAAGATACAAGCATTTCTCTGTAACCGTGAGCAATTTGTCTGCCTGCTCCGATACTTGACCAACACGATAGCTCCATGCCGAGTCAGATAATGCTCCATTCAAATTGACGACCATATCAATCGTTACGATGTCGCCGTCCTTCAAAGGCTCTTTGTTCGGAAAGCCGTGACAAATGACATCATTCACAGATGCACATGTCGCAAACGGAAACCCATGATAGCCCTTCTGTTCCGGTGTTGCACCATGCTTATGCAAATAGCGCTCCACGAACTGATCAATTTCATGCGTGGTCACGCCTGGCTTAATCATACCAGCGAGCTCTTGATGTACCTGCGCAAGCAGTCTTCCTGATTCACGCATCGCATCGATTTCTTGTTGACTTTTCAAAATAATCATATTTCTACACCTCAATAGCTGCGTAATGACGTAATATATCTTATTGTACACCAAAACACTTTGCTATCCGGCCATTTATCACAAAAAAAATTCCACATGGCATCAATTCTTATGTTTTAACACCACAAGACATCTTCATATTAAAGAAGAGCTGCCTGGTCAACTCTCCTATTCATCGGCTTGTATACTTTCAATTGCGGTGAAAAAAACATCCATCAAATCCATTTGAAAATAGTGATGCACATAGTCGGTAATCTCATGCAGCTCTTGCTCGGACTTGAATTCAAGTACTGGCCGTCCCTCGCATTTCAGCACTGTGCAGTTGTACTTTTCCTTCACCTGCTCGATGATATAATCCTGATTTACTGGTGCAACTGTTGTCCCACTCATCGCTGTATTTTGCCCCCCATATCCTTTTGCCAAATGTTACATATGTATTCTTTCTAGCAAGTCAGCTCTCCTTATGTCTATGATTTTCATCACAATCAATAAGCAGCAGCTGTTCATAGGGATCTCCTTCGAGCTGAAGAAGCTTCGCGAAGGCGGGTTCCGTTTTCATTCCGTTCCGCTTTAATTCAATAATCTGCTGGCGAAACGAATCGCCATATTTGCGCAGCAAGCATTCCTCGATAACCATATGTCGGAATCCATTTTGCTCGATTACAGGAATCGGTTGTCCGAAAATTTCGACAGGCCATTTGCCGCAGCAGAAATTCACCTTCACTCTTTCTACTTCGTTAACCGTTCGTCGTACGTATTCGAACGCTTCAAAGTGTTCAAAATGAACGCGCACAAGCTCCTCAAATGCTGCGGAGTCATACACCTCACAGGCAATATCCAGATCACTTCCTGGTATGTGAATAGAGAGGGGAAGCGTACCAATAAGAACGGGCGTGTACAGCTCTAGAACCGCCATAATCCGAAGCTCTTGGAGCAAATGATACACTTCAACCTGATCTGCATTGCCATGCTGTAAATAATCAATTGCAAGCCAATGATTCATGGATGTTACCTTGTCCCCTTCCCTGTTCGACAATCGGATCTAATGAAAAACTTACCCGCTGCCTAATGGCTACAGGTAAGTTCATATTACGTATCTCGTTACACAGCGTGCAATACATGCAATACGCGCAATATGCTTCTTAGCGTACCGTTACATTGCTCAAATCAGCCTTATTGCTCTTCAGAAGCGCATAAGTCAGCTTATCCATCGTGGCCCCGTCGAAAATCGTCTTCTTTACATCTGTTTTAAACGAAACATTGTTGAATACCGCATTACGGAATGTTGTCTTTCGCAAGCCAGCATAATCAAACACAACCCCATTGAATGTCAAGTTGTCAAAGCTGACGCCAGAGAAATCAGAGGACTTGAAAACGGTATTCTCGAAAATACAATCTGTGAAAATCGCCTTTCTCACGCTTGACTTCACAATTTGCGCACCTGATAAATTTGCTCCTGTAAAGTTAACCTGATCCAAGCTGCTGCACTTGAAAGAACTGTTTGTTAAATCCGAATAGCTGAAGTCCGAGCCCTGCAAATTGCTGTAATTGAACTGTCCATCATGTACAGAAGTAGAGGTGAAATCGGAATTTTGCAAATTGCTTTTCGAAAAGTCCATCCCAACCTTCTGCTGCAGCTTGACCGTTTGCGAATTAATGCTCTCAATGAGTTCAGAAATCTCACCTATCGATTCTATCGTGAGAAGATAGGCTGCCTCGTCGTCATAGCCCTCCTTCTTCAAATCGCTCAGCTTCTCCTGTAAATCATACAACAGCTCTTCCTTCAGTTCCTGGATCTGCTTCAAATCTTCATAGGGTGAAAAGACACTATCCAGGTATCGTCTTAATCGCTCATCCATTGCATATTCCACCTTTCTTATATCAAAATATCTAGTATTTTCTTCGCATATTCCCAATTCTGCTTATTGTCTGCATACGTGACGCGTCCTTTGTCTGTAATGCGGTAATACTTCCGTCTACCGCCATGCGTCTCGTCCCCCCAATAGGAAGTAATGTTTCCTTCCTGCTCCAGCCGCTTCAGACTGGAATACATCGTGGCTTCCTTCAGCTCGTATAGTCCGTTTGATCCAGTGTGCACCAGCTTGCAAATTTCATAACCGTACTTATCTCCGCTCATCAGCAGCTTCAAAATAATTGTATCCGTATGTCCGCGCAGCAAATCGGAAGAAAGCTTCGCATTCATGCAAGGATCACCTCCTCAATAACAATATAGATCAAAGTACTATGACAGTCAAGGTACTATTATTATCATTGTAAAACATCCGCCCCCACCTACAAGAAGGCCAATGTGCTTCATTCGAACAAAAAAAAAGCCTGACTCGAACGCAAACATGCGTGAATCAGGCTCCAAAATCTAATTTATTTTACCGTACGAGTTGGCCAAGCAAGCTGCTCAGCACATCATGCAGATGCTATTCTCTGAATTGCGCCTTGTGCAATCGGCTGTACAAGCCACCTACGGCTAGCAGTTCGTCATGACCGCCCTGCTCTACAATTCCCTTGTCCGTGACGACGACAATGCGGTCGGCATTTTTAATCGTTGCCAGCCGATGCGCAATAACGAGTGTCGTCCGACCTTCCGACAGTTCTGCCAAAGATTGCTGGATAGCTGCTTCCGTTTCTGTATCAAGCGCTGAAGTCGCCTCGTCCAAAATTAAAATCGGCGGGTTTTTCAAGAACATTCTTGCAATAGCGAGACGCTGCTTCTGACCGCCCGACAGCTTCACGCCGCGTTCACCTATTACAGTCTCCATCCCTTCTGGCTGTTCACGAATAAACTCGTCCAATCGAGCGCGCCGAGCCGCTGCCCAAATATCCTGATCTGATGCGCCGAGACGCCCATAGGAAATATTTTCGCGAATGGTGCCCGAAAACAAGAACACATCCTGCTGCACGATACCAATCTGCTTGCGCAGCGATTGCAGCTTCATATCGCGAATATCAATGCCATCCACGGTAATGCTACCTTCCAGAACATCATAGAACCTTGGCAGCAAGCTGCAAAGCGTTGTCTTGCCTGAGCCGGATGGTCCGACGAAGGCTACCGTTTCTCCAGCGTTGATGGCAACATTGATGTCCCGCAGAACGGGACGCTCCTGTTCATAGCCGAATGTTACATCATGGAATCGGATATTGCCGCGCAGCATGCCCACATCAACTGCATCCGGCTTATCCTTCACGTCTGGCTCGGTGTCGATAATTTCTACATACCGCTTGAAGCCAGCGATTCCCTTTGGATAGCTTTCGATTACGGTATTAATTTTCTGAATGGGTCCGAGGAATACATTCGTCAGCAAAATAAATGCAAGAAATTCGCCATACGATAGTTCCTTCTGAATAACGAACCACGTACCGCATAACAGTACAAACACGGTGACAATGCGCATCAAAATATAGCTGATTGACGTATTCCACGCCATGATGCGATAGGACATCAGCTTCGTATTGCGGAAGCGGCCATTGTTCTCAGCGAACAATTCCTTCTCATGCGCCTCATTCGCAAATGCTTGAACAACGCGAACACCGCCAATGCTGTCTTCAACGCGCGCATTGAAATCCGCAAGGTCAGTCATCAAACGGCGGAATGTCCCCATCATCTTCTTATTGAAGTAAACGGTAATCGAGCACAATATCGGCACGACGATAAATGTCAATACAGCAAGCTTCCAATTCAAGCCGAGCATGAGACCGAATGCGCCGAGCAGCGTCATAATTGCGATGAATAAATCCTCTGGCCCATGGTGAGCTACCTCGCCGATCTCTAGCAGATCATTTGACATGCGGGACATCAATTGTCCTGTCTTATTATTGTCGAAGAAGCGGAAAGACAGCTTCTGCAGGTGCTCGAACATTTTCTTGCGCATATCCGTTTCAATGTTAATGCCGAGCATATGCCCCCAATACGTGACGACAAAGTGCAGCACCATATTAATTCCATAAATAACGAGCAAGCCTACGCAAGCCCATACAATCCATGTCCAATTTCCCGTTGGCAGCAGCTTGTCCACGACTTGATTGACCGCCAGCGGGAAGCCGAGCTCAAGCAATGCAACGAATACCGCACAGGTGAAGTCCAAAAAGAACAGTCCCATATACGGACGATAATAGGAGAAAAACCTTCGCAGCAAACGATTCCCTCATTTCTCTATGTCAGTATAATCATAAGCAATCTATGTCATTATATAGTATTGATAATGATTATCATAGATAAAAATAAAAAAGATTCGATCTTCCTCCTCGAGAGATCAAATCTATACTCATTTTTGCAAGGATAACGAAGCAACGAATTGATTGCATTCTTTGGTTATGTAATCCATATAAGCCAAAGCATCGCGCTTCCTCTTCCACTTCGACGCATACAACGATTCCCTGACACCCTTTCGTTGATTGATCGACTCTTGCAAAATGGGATGCCAGCATTCAGGAACATGCAGCAATGCGTATTCGCCTGCCCCTGCTTTACTTGTGATGGCTCGTTCACGGAAGGTATACCATTGCCTTGTTACCCCGAGCACCCCCCAAGCTATCTGCGCTCGGTTCAGCAGCATCAAGCCCTTAATAGAGTAAAAAGGCTTAGAGCTTCGTATCCAACGAGCCCAATAGCGATTCAAGTTTTCATGCATTTCATTCAAGAAAGCGTCCATATCGAAGGCAATATCCAACTCAGAGACTGGCGGCCCAAGAATTGCAATTCCATGCTGCTTCAGTTCGTACCATGTGACAAGATTCAACTCGAAGTAGCCAGACTGCTTCATTTTGCCGTCGCAATAGTAAGGAAAAGGCGCAACATCCTTCGGCAGCTTCCCTATATCGTCCCATGTGATATAAATACCGTTCATATTGGGACGAGCTGAGAACCGGTTTACTTGTGCATGAATATCGTTAAGCTTGCTTATCTCTTCTTCATGGAGTCGAGCGCGTGTAATCGCAATAAAATCAATATCGCTCAATGCTAACGAATAATCGCCTAACGCAATAGATCCATAAATATAAAGCCCTTCCAGCCAATCCTGCTTGTACGCATGAATCAATTGGACATATTGTTCCAATATATCTGCAATTTCAGATCGCAGCTTCATGACAGATTCATTCCTCCCCCTTTATGAATTGCACTACTGGATAAAGGGATAGAGACAAATCGTGAGAAGAAGAAGTGTCAACAGAAGAGCCATCACGAATGCTAGGTAACGATAGCCACTCAAATGAGCCGTCTTCTTATCGAAATGTTCTCCTTTGCGACAAATACCGTAATACATTCCAAGCAGCAATTCAGCCAACATGAGTAGAAAGGTCTTCATTGTTCTCATCGAACCATCACTCCCTATCTCTTCTTTTCATCGGTTTGCATAGCCCACAGCCTTCATGCATTAGATCCTAGCAAATTATCGCTATGAAGTCCATTATTTACCAAATTAGCAAGTAATCGGTCATTCATCAAAAAAAGTCATATGCGGCATCGTCTCCTTATAATAATTCAGACGATCATTCAATTGTCCGGTATGGAATTCGAAGCGATGTCCATCCGGGTCTGCAAAATATATAGACTGCTTATCCCGCTCGTCTCGTTCTCTGCCAGGCAGCAATCTGGCGCCATATTGTACTAGTCTTGCCTTCATTTCATCAAATTCTCGCTCATTGATTGTGAATGCAATATGGGTATAGGTAGGTTGTATGTCATAGCGAGGGACATCTCGCTCTTCATTTAACGCAATCCATAAGCCATTTAATCCAAAATAGGCAAGCTTGCGTCCTTTGACTAACAGCTTCGCCCCGAATATATGTTCATAAAATGCAATGGAGCGATCCAAATTAGATACAGAGAAGCATAGATGATTTAATCCTTGCACCTTCATTTATATACACTCCCGCAAAAGAAAAGCTCACTCATTTTGACCTTCATACTCTTCCTTCAAGATACTCATTACAATGACATCCCAATACTTGCCGTCCTTGTACATTTTCTGACGCAGTCTGCCTTCCTCCTTGAAGCCGCAGTTTACATAACAGCGATGGGCTCGTTCATTGAATTCGTATACCTCAAGCTCAAGGCGGTTCATATTTAATGACTCGAACACAAAGCCCTTCATTAGTTGAATCGCTTCCTTGCCATAGCCGACTCCAAGCAAATCTTTACGTCCAATTACGACGCCGAGCACTGCTGATCGGTTCTTCCAGTCGATATGATGCAAATCAATTTGACCGATATAGGCAAGCGTTTGTTTATCAGCTATAACAAAGCCCCTCGACTTGGACGCCCCGTCAATCATCATTTCCAAGAAGGCTTCTGTATCTTGTTCTGTATGCGGGTACAAAAAGATATCACTTAATGAATTTGTAATGTCCGAATCATTCGCCCATTTCCGAATCCAATCATAATCTTCTCTTCGATATTCTCGTAATGTGATGCGATCTCCATGCAAATAAGCCAATGGAATCACGTCCTCTCTAATGTCGTATCGCACTTATCTGCCAATTTCTGATATCATATCAAGGAAGAACAGGTACATCAAGGTATATTTCAGTACAGGATATCCCTGCCTTAGATACGGATTGCTTCTTTTGCTTCTTCATCCTCTTAATGACATCACGCTATAATGACAAGATCGATATCTCATTGGATGTGGTAAAGGAGGTATACGAAACCATATATTCGGAGGTTAAGTTATGGAAATAACAAATAAGAGTTCAGGAGAGCCGCAACAGTATGAGCTTATGAACATACACGCGGGAGCCATGTTTACGCATGATGATCTTATGCGGCTTCGAACGATTAACGAACCATGGCCTGGTGAAAGTACGGCTCCGCGCTTTTTCCTAGGGCGAACGATTGATGGAGCGGCGATATGGAGATTCCGCTACGACGTTTCCGGCGTATTGGTTGAAAAGCTGGAACAATTATGTGCGGATGAGCCTGTCATTACCGATATTCATACACGACCCAAGCATTGTGAGGCTTATATGGATCTCCTTCAGTCCGACCATTATACGATGGGGCCTTGTTATTATGTTCCCCCTATATCGATGCCTGTTTTACAGACGACTAGCATCACGAAGGATAATATAACAGATTGGGATTATAGCGGATTTAAATGGCTGCTCTCGGAAATCGAGTATGCTCAACCTTGTATCGGGATTGCAGTCGATAACAAACTGGTCTCGATTTGCCGCAGTGTCCGTATTTGTCTCCAAGCTCATGAGGCAGGTCTTGAGACACTAGAAGCATTTCGTGGCAAGGGATATGCATCAGAGGCAGTTGTCGGCTGGGCGCAGGCTGTTCGGAAGATGAATGCGGCCCCATTGTACAGTACGTTCTGTGACAATCTCTCCTCACAGCGGGTCGCAGCAAAATGCAAACTGTCTATGTATGGAGTCAATTTCACGATCAAATAAACCTAACCGTCATCATTGTAACATGCAAAAAAGCACCCGGTTCGGTGCTTTTTTTGCTTTACTCCCATCGATCGTTATAGTGTCTATCTTATGCCTGCTTCTTAATTGTGTCGGCACGTTCACGCTGACGAAGCGGAATGTTCACACCAAGTACGCCTACGATAATAAGCCCAGCTCCAATTAGATGATATAGCTGCAAACTTTCGTGCAAAATGATAACGCCAGCCCCCATCGTCACCAACGTCCCTAATTGTGTAAAAACACTCACCTTTACAGCTTCTAGCTTCGACAGCGCATAGTTCGTCAAGTATGCGGTCATCAAGGAGGACAGTACGCCCAAGTAGAGAATAGAGAGCAAGAACATCGGATCGGTCAACGGCTGCAACACGTTCCATGTCGTTCCTGCGGCAATATGCTGGAAGATCGCCATCGAATTAAAGAGCACGAATCCAAAGGAAGTCATGATGAAGGTTACATCCATAACTCCGTATATGCGCGTTCTCTTACGTGCGGCAACATTGTATCCCGCTAAGGAGAGCACAGACAAGAAGACGAGCAAGATGCCTGATAAGCTTGTATTTCCAACGTTAACGCCTTTCATCGTAAAGATATAAACAAGTCCCGAGACCGACAGAAGCAGTGCAATTTTCTGCTGCCATGTGGAATGTTCCTTCAGCCAATACGATGCGAATATCATGGTGAATATCGGCACAGCCGCCTGAATAATCCCAGCCTCCGAAGCGGATACGGTGACGAGCCCGAACGTTTGAAAGGCAAAAAACAATCCTGGGTAGAGAACTGCCAGCGGGACAATTGTGGCAACTTCCTTCCAACATAGGTTCAGCTTTACTTTTCCCAAAAGAACCAAGATCATAATGGCCGCAAAGGATGCCGTAAATCGATAGGCAAGCATGTCTAGCGAGTTTACGCTTTGCAGTGCGATTTTTACAAACACAAAGGAAAATCCAATAATCAGTGTATTTAGTATGGCGGCGATATACGCTTTTCTCACAGCAGAATGATTCATGATCAATCCCTCTTTTCCTTGCTTGCAAGCAATTGATTATTGAGAACCTACAATCATGTTAATCGCTGCAGCGTTATGCTACAATCAAGGAAAATATCATCTGTACCGGTACAGAATTGAGGTGAACGGATCATTCATGTATAAATATGAGCAGGTGATTCAGGAACTGGAGCACAATCTGGAGAAGCTCACCTTCAAGGATGGGGATAAGCTCCCTTCCATTCGCGAGCTCGCCATTCAATATGGGGTCAATAAGAGCACCATCATTCGGGCACTGCATGATTTGGAGGAGAGACATCTCATCTATTCGGTAGCGAAGAGCGGCTATTATGTGGTTCGGGGACGAAATCAAACAGATGACACGAAACAAGGGCTCATTGATTTTGTATCCGCCGCGCCTGACCCAGGCGTGTTCCCATACTTGGACTTTCAGCACTGTATCAATAAAGCGATCGACACCTACAAAAATGATCTATTCATCTATGGGACATCGCAGGGACTGCCCTCTCTGCTTGCGTTGATGCAGCGTCATCTAGCCAATTATCAGGTGTTTACACAGTTGTCGAACATCTTTATTGTATCAGGGGTGCAGCAGGCCCTCTCCATACTCTGTACCATGCCTTTCCCGAACCAAAAAAGGATGATTCTTATTGAACAGCCTTGTTATCATCTGTTGGTCGAACATCTGCAAACGCATCAGCTTCCTGTAATGGGCATTCGCCGAACGGAACAAGGCATCGATATGGACGAGCTGGAACGAATTTTTTGTACGGAAAGCATCAAGTTTTTTTATACGATCCCAAGATTCCATAATCCGCTGGGCTCTTCCTACCGAACCGAAGAAAAGAAGCGAATCGCTGCCCTCGCACGCAAATACGACGTATATATCGTCGAGGATGATTATCTGGCCGATCTGGAGCATAATTCGAAGTCCGACCCTTTATTTGCATACGATGAATCTAAGCATGTCATTTACTTGAAGAGCTACTCGAAAATTATTTTCCCAGGGCTTCGCATCGGGGTGGCTGTTATTCCGGATACACTGATCCAGACGTTTAATCGCTATAAACGAACCCAGGATATTGACAGCTCCATGCTGTCGCAAGGTGCGCTCGAAATCTACTTGAAGAGCGGCATGTTCGAGCATCATCGCGAGAAAATACGAACCTCGTATGCCAAAAGGTCACAACTCCTGCAGACCGTACTGCGTGATTTATCCCGGCAGCAGCATGAACATTTCACATTCCCAAGCGCTTCATCCCGTCTAACGGTGCATACCCATCTGGAACTGCATGACAGACTGCCTGTGCAGCGGCTTATTTCGGATGCAAAAAAGAAATCGATTCATCTCGAATCGATCGAAAAGCATTACTTAGCTTCATTCCCGGCAAGCAATTTGTTGAAAATCAATGTGACGAATGTGCCTGAAGATCGCATCGAGCATGGACTTCGTCAGCTCCTAGAGATCGTGAACAATATTCAGTTTAACAAAGGATAGCCTAAGCAAAAGAACCCATACAAATCGAAAAAGGAGCAGCTCTCCTGGAAGACGATGATTGACATTCAAGAGTCCGCTCCTCTTCCTTTCTCATGCAATTGCAAATTATGTATTCGCCAGATTCAACTGCCACGATACACCGAACTTGTCCTGTACCCAAGCAAACTTAGCGCTCCAAGACGAGGCCTCAAGCGGCATCAACACTTGTCCTTCCTCAGACAACTCCCGAAATACTCGATCAATTTCTTCTTCCGAATCGCATGTCACGAACAAGGAAAAAGCCGGCGTAAACTCATGGCGATGCTGCTTGTCCAGGCTATCAATGCACATGAACACCTGCCCTTTCAATGAGAACATGGCGTGCAGCACCTTATCCTTATCAGCTTCGTCCAAATTAGGCATTGCATCTCCATGTCGTACAATGCTTATCACCTCAGAAGGTTGAAATATGGAAGTATAGTGCTTGATTGCCTCATCTGCATTCCCGAAAAACATCAGAAACGGATTGATATTCGATGCGTTCATGCAAGCTCATCTCCTTTAGCCATTTATCTCCTCGCCACTCTACTAATATTTACGACTGCTGTCATACACATACCAAGCATCAGGTATAAATATGGCTTAAAATAAACACAGGGAAAGCATGACCTCATATGCCGCCTTTCTTTCCTACAACGGCCCGACAAAGCAAGAATATTGCTTATGGGGGCAATACCGTTGCAGATGCGAGTGCATCCGAGATGTTTTGGAGAGAGCCGCTTACCTTTCTTAGCGATTTTGATCATGGAAACTTGACTGCGTGGAAATCAAGTTCGTTACATCGATGCTGGAGATAAAAAATATAGCCAACGACACCCTTACCGCAGTGCCTTTGGCTTTATTTATCTCGTATCACTCCAACGTTTAGCAGTTGGATAATAACGACCTCTTTTCACTTCATGTTTATGAGGAATGGATCATAACTGCATATTTCTCCAAATACACCTCTCGCTGTACCTCATCCCATTCCAATGCAGGATCAATCTGAATTGCAATCATGTTCAGCAGCTTCCCTTTTTCAAATATGCAGTGATAGTCGTAGCAATGCATATCGCTTTTCATACCCTGAAGAACTTGAGGCATATTAGAGGCAACTCCTTGATTATGAACATCCATAATCCAGTCTACTCGTTTCCAATCCAAAATTCCTTCATCTGTTTTCATCGGCGTATCATAGGTAAAGCTCTCTTCCACGCTTGCTGCGTACAAATACATACCACCAAACCTCGTCCTGTCCACCATCCAACTGACGATACCCTTGAATGTCAAATCCTTGGGCGTAATCCCCGTTTCCTCCGCTAATTCGCGCTCCATTGATTCACGAGGAGATTCACCCGTTTCCAGCTTGCCGCCGATGCCGTTCCAGCACCCCATCCAGCTCGGCTTCTCTCGATTAAGCAGCAGAACCTCGTTTCCGCGTTGAATATAACAGATATTGTAGATTAGCATATTGTTTCTCCTGATGTTCAGTAATAGTTGTAATGATAGCAAGTTCGAGCCAAATCATCTATTGGCGAAACAACCTGATTTGCGTTCGAAGCTGCACGAGCATGATTCCAGTTATCGTTCCAAAAACTAGGCTGATTAGCGACAGCGGCAACCCGACAAAAAGTATCAGCATGCCTAATGCCGGATCGTCTTCAGGGGCATTCACAACGTTAAGATTGATAATCAGTTGGAGTCCAACCATCCATACGATAAACCAAACGATATAAGCAACTGATGAGATTAGAAACTGCCTCCATTGTCCCTTTGACACGAGCATGGTAACTGACGCTGTGATTGCCGTTACTATAATAAAGCCATACATAAGTACGGAACCGAGCGAATTCTCGTCAGCCAAAACCATAAATCTGATGTATTGAAGACTTGCGATAACATGCAGTAAGGCTGGCAGCGTGCGCAACAACCATTTCACCTGGTACCCGTCTCCCCAATCATAACATAGCCTTATGTATCAGGAGCATATCCTGTACGTTATTCAGCGCCTAATGGCTTGGCATGATGAAACCGAATCATAGAGAAAGCATCAATTGTAGATGCGAGTACTGCACTGCAAATAGGATGCAAATTCGGTGTAAACCGCAATTCCACCCCAGCTCGTACGATGTGCTGAATGAGATTAGTCATCGGCTCTATCTGAATGGGCTCGACCGTTTGTTCCGAAATATAGTATCCAGCATTCGCATCTAATAACTGAAAGTTAGAATCTTCAAACGTATATTTATAGATCGTGGTATTGCTTATCTGCTCAAGCCAGTCATTCTCAACTACGATAATTTTGTTTGCTACTGTGTGACCAAAGAATCTCGCTTCATCTTCCGTACTTATCTGGTCCGATTTTGCATAAATGACTCTAGGACAATCTCGGGGCAAATAATAGTGAACCGCATTTTCCTCATTAATCGCCCATACTGCCGGCGGAATATGCGATTGTTTGGCTGGACGCGGTACAAATGTGGAAATGGTTGAATCTTCACTAAAATGGTATAACATCGCTGATCTCCTTCATATGATCTAGTAGTTCACGTACTATTTATAAATCTATTCTTGTTGCCTGTTTATCACCGATACCTCCTGACTTCATACACCCGCTCATTGTAAACAACAACGATCACTCACTTATTTGAATGTAGTATGATTGTTCACTTCCAACTCGATCAGTTCAACATGCTCCTCACCATAACTATCCGACCAGCGAAATTTGACATAACTGCCAGCGAAGTCATCCTTCGTCATGCTCCGCTCGAATTCAGTGGGCTTCCTTTGAATGGAGCCCAAGTGATCCAATTCCGATAAGATATGCACTCTGCCGTTCGTAGCTAGCATTCCACTCGTAAGAACCCCCTCTTCGCGCTCCCCGTGCTTCTCGTAATATTCAATATAGAACGATGAGGAATCCTTAATATCCTTGGTGTCACCCAAGTAAGTCAATGTAGCTGATCCCCTTCGTATCGAATTGGGCGTTCGCATTACCTGATAATGACGAAGCTGCCAGTGCTCTGACTGCCCCTCTAACTCAAACACATCCATCGTTGGCTGTACAACCGCCTCTTTTTCTTTCTCTTTTTCTGTCATAAGACATCCTATCGTGATCAAGTTTGTAATAAGCAAAATAAGCGCTATCCCCCATGCTAACTTAGAATGACGCACGCTCATGCTCTACCTCCTTGTTCCTTTGGTCTATTCTTCTATTACCACTTCTGAATATATCCCGCCTTGCGTAAATACATCTCATTAGAATGGATTCAAATCTGGAATCGGCTCATTAAGAGAGAAATACTTCACATCTAAACCCTCAAGATCATTAACAACCGGAATCCCCTGAACACCCAAGGCTTCATATACAGCAATTACATTGTAGGCTTGCCAAATATGAACATTTATTCCCAAATGAGTGCGGCCATTATCCTAAAAATACCATGCGTTGTAAAGACGAAAAAAGCCATCCTTCCTCCGATAAGAAAAGCTGGCTGTTAGGGTCTAATTTGCATTTACGTAGTAGATGAGATGATCTGTCCACGCGTCATTCTCATAAATGAAACCTTTTCGGATACACTCAAACTTCATTCCAACCCCTTCTGCACATTTGATTGAAGGAGTATTCTCCAGGTTAATATGCGCCTCAATGCGATGGTAATTAAGTTTGTCAAACGCAAAAGTGATTGCTGCAGCTACAGCCTCTTTTCCATAACCCCTTCTCCAGTATTGATTATGAATCATATAACCTAATCTAGCCCATTGAAAATCATCCCGCAATAGCGTAGAAAAATCGATGGCCCCTACATGGGCGTTGTCTTCTTTTCGAAAGATGCCGAAAAAATATAGTTTATCTTCGGAAGCCAATCTTTGATGATTGTCTATCTCGAGTCGAAACCATTCTTCGGTGTATCTGCTCATCTCAACTTTGCCATCATCATATTTATGTTGTGCCGGCATCCTATTTTCATACCCAGCTAGCCAAGTGAAATAGTCTTCACCTTCAAGCGGTCTAATAACGAGCAGTTCTGACTCGATGCAGCAAGTGAATTTTTTCAACAAAACACCTCATCTTCAATCTTCAATCTTCAATCTTCAACGATGATTTTCATATAAAAATACTATTTCTTCACGGTATACAGATAATTTTTGAGCATATCTCCGCACTGATCGTTCTTAACGAGCTCTTTTTCGACAGCCATCCCAAGATTGCTTGCCACTCGCTGTGAGGCCATATTATCCAAATCCATACTCATACTCTTGATAGCGCGCGATTTGCCGAACCAACCATGGCAGACCAGAACCGCCATGGAGCATAAGCAGGATAGGAAGACCTTTGTTCGGTTCCACCGATCCGAACCTGCTCAATCTTATTGATGCCAGTATGAGGAATGTTGAACTCTCTTTTTGCTAACCATTTCAAAGAGCTCCTCCTTGCAATCAGTTCGTTTCACGCCAACGATACCAATAATTTTGTATGTAAGCTTCTCATCGAGATGCAAGACCTGCCAAGCATTCAATGCCATTTCTTAAAGGCGCTTGTTCCATTTTCTCCCCCTCCAATGAACGTTAGGCTGGATTCTACTAGCAGGCCCAGAACGGGATTGAATGAGAATCCAGTACTGGGCCAGTATGTACCTTATAAATAAACTTTGCGCTTGAATACTGCAATGATATCTCTGGACTGACCATTGGTGGTGCTTGTGTCGAAGCAGGACACTAACTCCCATCCTTCGTACCCCGCCTCATTCAGCATTTGCTCGAAGCCATCTTCATCGACCTTACCGCCCAGAAACCCGCCTGTCTTATACTTCATCGTTCGATATTCCCATTTGGTATCCAATGATATCATCTCCTACAATAACCATAATATCTGTCGCTATCATTATATCATGTTGCTTTGTACTGATTGTGACACAAGCACCAATCAACAAAAACCGGTAGACGAAGGTCATATGCCTTGTTTACCGGTTTTCAGGTTTCCTTCTCGTTTTTGGGAGTATGATTGCGCAAATGCAAATAAACGGTATGTTTCGAAATTTTCAACATATTTGCCACGATAGTAGCCGCATCTCTCATATTAAACACTCCCCGATCATACAAAAGACCGATAATGTGCTTATTTCGATTTGCATGCGATATGTCAGGAGAAGCATCCACCGCTTCAATCGTCAGCTCTATCATTTCAAGAATCATATCCTCAATGGATGATGCAAAATTCTCCTCCTGTGCTCTTATTTCAAGACCCGCTTGCGGTAAAAAAGTTTGAAGAAATCCAGAAAACGATTCATCCAAGTTTATGTTAATGCACATAAAACCAATAATTTTGCCAGCTTCACCACGAATGGCTATCATACTTGATTTCATTGAGCGGTTGTTCTTGCTTTTGGTAAAATAACTGATCGCTTGCTTTGCTTCAGAGCACTTAATCTCACTCAACATCTGCAAGGCCATATTCGTAATCGGGACTCCTAATTCTCTGCCCGTATGATGCCCGTTCGCGATTTTGATGACGGTATTTTGATAGTCTTCCAAGCTATGCAGTACAATCTCGCTGGCATCTCCCAAATAATCGGCCAAGCCTTCCACGATGGAGTCATAGGATTGCAATATCGCCCGATCATATTCCGTAAAATTCTTATTCTTCATCGTTGGTAATCCTCCTTTCTATGAATATAGTTGCCAATAGAACTGATTGACTCAACATTTGTTCATTTAATTAACCAATTTATCAGTCCGTTCGGAAAAATGTAAAAGAGGCTCCAAAGTCAGCTTGGGCAGAGCCTCTTGTCTAAGTTATTCCCTTACCCAGTAGCATGAACGAGTACAACTGAAAAACTCCAGCTAAGACGGAATATTCATGCGACTAGGTTAAAGCCCCGATTCATCTCATGATTGAAATCACGAATGAATCGACAAATCAAATAATAAGAGAGCTTTCTTAGATGGCAATGACAAGCCACCTGATCAAGCTCTAAAGATATTAAATTAGAATAATGCTTTCAAACTTGCTAGGACAGTGAGAATGCCCACAACAGTGACAAAAACATTGCTAAGTTTTCCTTTGTATTTAGCTAGTGCAGGAACTTTATTGATCGCATACATTGGCAAGAGACACAAAATAGCAGCAACTAGCGGTCCGCTGAGAGTATCTATAATTCCAAGAATGCTTGGATTTGCATAAGCGGCATACCAGCATGTTAATACTACAAAAACAAGAATCGCTCTCTTAACTGTTTTTTCTTTTAGGTCTTTTCCGCGCGATTTACCGGCCGAGATAATCATGTCACGCATTACCTCGTATACTCCTACATAATGGCCAAGAAAGGACTTTGTTACGGCCACAAACGCAATAATAGGAGCTGCAATCGCGATTAGAGGCGAATTAAGCCGATTGGCAAGGTATGAAAGTATTGATAAATTCTGTTCTTTTGCCATTACAAGATCATCTGGAGTCAAACTCAAGACACTGCTCCAAACAAAGAACATAACAACTATGAAAGTCATGATATAACAAACTTTTTGTATTTGAGAACATTTGGCGTCAGTAGCTTGTATTCCATAAGTTTGTCTCTGTTTCATAACAAATGACGATATCATAGGAGAATGATTAAACGAAAATACGATAATCGGCAAAATCAACCATATCATATTGAAGTATCCTCCTACTCCTGTTGGAGCAGTAGAAACACTTGAAAAACTAAGCATCGATGTATTCCACTGTGGAATTAAAGATATTGAGATAAAAAGCAGCGAAGCTATAAAAGGATATACTAGCATACTCATTACCTTTACAGTAATATCTTGACCAAAATTCAGTATAGCTATAAGACCGAGTACTAATACAAGCGATAAAATGGCTCTTGGCGGCTCATTCATGTGCAATTGATTCACGATAAAACTGCTTGCAGTATTTGTTAGTGCAACCGAATACATCAGCACGATAATATAAATCGATAAGAAAAATACGATGTTAAATATTATACTTGCCTTATTACCGAAATACTCTCTTATCGTACCTGTAATCCCTTCATCAGCAGAATTGGAAGCGTATATCATTTTAGCAAGCGCCCTATGCGAGTAGTACATGACAGGGAATGCAAGTATTGTAATTAACAATAATGATAATAAACCTCCTGCTCCCGCATTAATAGGTAAAAAGAGTACGCCTGCTCCAATTGCTGTTCCAAAAAGGCCCAATGCCCAGGTGGTATCTTGCTTGTGCCACTTTTTAGGATCTGGATATTTTTCGATTTTCCCTGTAGTATCTTCAGCAGTAAATTCAAGTTTTTCCGCTGTATTCCCATTCATATGATAATTCCTCCTTTGTATACTGGTTAACTACTTTATCATTTCCTCTCCTTTAAAAAAGCAGATTCACTCCAGATTGCTTCCAGGATGAACCTTTTTGTAGCAACAATAGACATACTGCTGTAAAGATCAAATCTTAAGTTGTTTGCGTTTACAAAACCAATTAATTTAATATATTACATTATATAGCAATGATAGATATCGATTTACACTCCTCTCATCCTTGCAAGAGCATTGGAGAATGGGTCTTAACAATTGTTATCTTTTTCACAAAGTATAGTTTGTAATCTTATTTTGAGCTATTAGCTCTTACATTTCAATATAATTATTATAATTTTTTTACTATATTTATATTTTAATCTTATTTTCTAGTAACCTTTTCTTCGAAAATTTTGTTTTTAATAGCAATTCCTGTGGGGGTGGCTGCAATTCCGCCTAAACCTGTCTCTCTTAATTCGCGAGGCATCTGTCTTCCTACTATGAACATCGCTTCAATTACTTCATCAGCATTGATGATGTTGGTTACGCCCGCTAATGCAATATCCGCTGCTACTAAGGCATTAGCCGTTCCAATAGCATTTCTCTTTACACAAGGAACTTCTACCAAGCCTGCAACCGGATCACAAACTAAACCGAGTAAATTTTGCAGTGCAGTTGAGAAAGCGTCAGAAGATTGCTGAGGTGTTCCTCCGGCAGCTTCTACTGCTGCTGCTGCTGCCATTGCTGAGGCACTACCTACTTCAGCTTGACATCCTCCGAAGGCTCCGGAAATACAAGCATTATTTGCTACTATCATTCCTAATAAAGCTGAAGTGAATAGAAAATGAACCTTGTCTTCATGACTTAACTGTAAACTATCTTGAATACTAAACAGTACTCCCGGGATTGTCCCACTTGCACCTGCAGTTGGAGTTGCACAAATAACTCCCATCGACGCATTTACTTCATTAACTCCGATAGCGTTTTGGACCCCAAGCATCATCAAATCTCCAGAAAGGGTTTTTCCACTTTCACGATATTGTTTTATTTTAACAGCATCCCCTCCTGATAAACCAGTCGGAGAAAAAACTCCGTTGCCCTCAGCGCTTTTCTTTACAGCATTCTCCATAGTCACTAAATTTCTTTCCATTTTCTCCCAAACTTCTTCATAAGAAGTTTTAGTTTGCTCGATTTCCTGCTCGATTGCTAATTCATAAATTGGCTTTTTCCTTTGATTAGCTGCATCGATAATTTCCTTTATAGTCATGTACATAAATTTCTCACCCCTAATCTAATTAAAGAATAATGATATTAGCTGCACTGCTAGAATTTCGCAATTCCTTCTGAACATCACTAGATAATTGAGAATCCACATCAAATTGATATAAATATTTCCCTGACTTTTCCAAACTATTAAAATTGTTAATTTCCACATTATATTGTTTAAAGATCCTGCGTAATATAAATTCAAGGTCATCCCTCTCGGAAATCGCTATAATAACCGGCAATGGCCCTTGAAGATGTAAGCTAAACCCATCAATTTCTATATGTTTAATTTCGATTAATCCGCCACCGACTGAAGTTCCCATTGTTCTAATACTTCGATTTTCATCCTCCAGATAAATATCTGCAGTATTCGGATGACCGGCAGGACTATCACCTGCTTCTTCTAAAAATGTAATGTCAATTCCTTTAGATTCTGCTATTTCAATAGCATCAGGTACCCTACTATCATCGGCAGCAAATCCTAATATACCGGCAATAATTGCAAAATCAGTTCCGTGTCCTTTATGGGTTTCAGCAAATGATTCATAATACTTTACTACAACTTTTTTGGGAAGACCTTGAAATAATTTATTGGCAACTGTTCCAATAGCTAAGGCACCTGCAGTATGTGAACTGGAGGGGCCAATCATAATCGGGCCAATCACATCAAAACAACTTTTGTAATTAACAACCTTTTTTTCTTTAACAGGTACTAATTTCATGTTCATATAAGTTTCCTCCCCATAGTTGCCGTACCAGTTACTAGTATTACCAATCTAAAATAAGTTGTAATTATTCCAGTAATTAATCTGCAATAACTTGTTTCAAAAGTAGGGACCGGACTACGATAATGTCAGCTTGAGTAAGAGGTTCAACAGCGACAGAAACTTTAATAACAGTTATTACTAAATCTCATTTTCCGGTGTCATTCTAACTAAAGGAATAATAGCGCCATGTAAGGGTTTTCAAAAGTAACACTAAGAATCATCAATTCCTTTCTTAGTACTAATTGATATTGAATACTTGGATAAATTATCGTTGCAATCAATGCCATCAAAACAACGATCATTTTCTAATCCTTCTCAATAAATTGAAATAATTTATTACAGTGATTATTTTTTATTACTACACAGACAGAGTACCACATAGATAATCGTGAAGTCAAACAAATGATAATAAATTATTTTTATGGTAATTTATTATTACAAATTTAATTTTTTCTCCCTTTTAAAATTCTACAAAACTTGTTATAAGTTATATTAGGGTTATCTATTTTGGATGCTGGCTTCTTCATTAAACGAAATCCTTGTCGCTAAAAGACCGAAGTTTGGTTGGCTATAGCAGAAAAAAGAAGAATGCACCCATGTACGAGAAGTAAAGCGCATCTTTTATCGAAAGGGATGAATAAATTTTACTCAACCCTGGAATTGAATATGAATTCGCAAGCAATTTCATAGTGAATAAAATTCAGGAATAACGGATAAGGAGGAATACTTAAATGGATAATGAACTATTTCGACACTACCAAAATATAATGAATTATTTCGGGGAAATTTTGGGGTCTAATTATGAATTTGTATTACATGTTTTAAATCCTAATGGGGGCTCTCGTATCGGTCACATAGTCAATGGAGACTTAAGTGGAAGATCTTTAAATGGCCCTTTAACTGACTATGCAAAAAAATTAATCAACGAAAAAGTATATTTAAATAAGGATTATGTTGTAGATTATATTGGAGAAGGACCAAGAGGTAAAAAATTCCGTTCATCAACTTTATTTATAAAAGATCGTGAAGGTCAATTACAAGGTCTTTTATGTATAAATTTTGATGCGGATGCCTATAGGAAAGTTGCAAAGGATATATTAAAATTGGCCAATCTAAGTTCAGATATAGAACTAATTGAACAGGAAACTGACCAGGAACAACCTATTGAGAAACTTACCGATAATATTCGTAATATCATCTATGCAGTAATAGATAAAGATATATTAGAATCCGGCGCTCAGTTATCACCTGAACAAAAGAAACTTGCTATTTTAAAATTAAAAGAATATGGGGTATTTGAAGTTAAAGGTACAATAAATGAAGTTGCTGAAATAATGGGAATGTCGGAATCAAGTGTGTATCGTTATCATCAAATGATATCGCGCAACGACAAGTAGCCCCAATCGAACCAAAACAATAAATCGAGCAATACTGTTTCTAGTAATCTAAAAATGGACCACAGTAGTTTGAAAAGAGGAGATTAAGAAACGAATAAAAGCCTTGGATCAATCTGAGGCCACTGAAGCACTTTCGTTTTCCTAAAACCAAATTAAAATAGAGCGAAACAAAAGACGACTATTATTCTATTTATGGGAAAATAGTCGTCTTCCTATTACAGCTATAATCTCACTATAATCTCTGATCGACCTCATGATATCAATAGTGCTTCAAATTAACTTACTTTGCTGAGTTACAATATCTCTCCCGATATTCACGTGCCAGCATACTCATCATAATTGAATCGTGGTATTTGTGATTGTAGTACAGCGCCTCTCGCTGAACTCCTTCTTGAACGAATCCAATTTTTTCATACGCTCGAACCGCTCTTGCATTGTATGAAAATACAACCAATTCAATTCGATTGAGGTTCATCATGCCAAAGCCATAATCCAACATGAGAATCATCGCCTCTGAACCGTATCCTTGTCCACAGTCCTCTTCCGCAAATATCGCAATGCGTACGTGCCCGCTCCGATTCGATGAATCCATATCCATAATCGCAATTTCTCCGATTGGCCTGTCATCATCCTGCAGCGCTATAACAAATTGAATTCGTTCGCCATCCGATGCGATTCGCTCCAAATAGCTCTGCAGAACTTCTTTAGAAAAGAACTTCTTCGTACCTGTCAATCGGCTTGACTCCGTTAAGAGCATCGCCTTATAGTACCATTCCACATCATCGCCTGAAAATGGACGCAAGTATATTCTTTTTCCGGTTATACCTTTGCATGAATTGTGCATTATGCTTCACCGTCTTTACTTAAATTTGAAATAGACAAAATATTTAATCTTGCAAGATAGTTTTATAGTGACTCGTATCTCCGTGCCGCACAATGACGACCTTTTCCCCTTCTAGCTCAATCTCTACCTGACTTAAACTTGCGGGCTGAATATATGGCGGATCCCAAAGTGCCTCGGGCAGACGATGCTCAAAGTAGGCCATGAGCGTTTTGACGACCACAGTATGTGTAACTACTAGAATCGATTTGCCTGGATTGTCAGCAATAATAGATTGAACGTAAGGCAGTACCCGATTGCGAAGCTCTTCGAACGTTTCGCCATTCTCCGACTTGTACGCAGCCGGCTCATACCAGAATGCTTCAAACTGCTCTGGATAGGTGCGCTCCAGCACCGCTGCAAGCTGGCCTTCCCAATCTCCCAAATGTAATTCCTTCAGTGCATCACTGCTGATCATCGGGATATCCCGCTCCCCGCGAATGAGCCGTGCCGTCATATCTGTTCTGCCGCTGCTGCTGGCATAAATGCAATCAATCGGGGTATCCTTCATCGCTTCACCTAGCCACTGTGCCTGACTGACTCCAAGCGTTGTTAATGGCGAATCCATATGACCCTGCATGCGTCGTTCAACGTTCCATTCCGTTTCCCCGTGGCGGACAATATATAATGTCGTCTTCTTACTCATGAGATCACTCCTATTCGTAAGCAGTTACTTGCTCAAAAATTCCTTTTTCCAAATAAAGCTACATCGGCCGTATACCCAATGCATATCGAAATCGGTACGACAGTAATCTGGCAGAAATATAGCATAACCCGATCTGAGATATTCATTATCCTGGATCGTGCTATTCACAAGTCATTCCATTATTATACATATGAGTGCAGCATAAGAGGTTACAAATTCGTTGTTAGGAGGTCAACAAGCTTGTTCGCTCGCTCAGCGACGATTTTCCTCCATCCACTGAACGGCATAATCAACGAGCTCTCGGACAGGCATTAGCAATGCATCTGCATTTGCTATTTTCCCGCTGCGCACATAACCAGTATCACGGGCAAAATCAGCCCCAAGCTTCTCAAAGTCATCGGTATTGAAGTCTACATCTTGATACGCTACCCATGATTTTACACCGTCTACTAACATGGGGGCTTTCGAATTTATAACCTGCTTGCCTGTATAGTTAGCACGATACTCTGCCAAATGAATAGACGTGTTATTGCGATGCCCAACGCCCAGCAGCATGACACAACCATTGAGCTCATACAGCCTAGCTAATGGAGACTGCTCACCCAAACTGTAATTGAGACTGTGATTCGCAATGATCCGCTCCTGGTTCGATCCCCATGCAGCAAAGGAAACCTGTGGATGGCAGCTCCGCACAACCCCGCCCTGCTTCCGAAAAAGCTCCGGTATAAGCCCCATTTCCAAGCACGGTGTAAACGCACTATCAAATGCTGGCATATGTTCCCGAATCGGTTCCCACCAAGATTCCTGAACTGGTGGGCATCGCCATGTCGATGGATCTGATAAATCCACAGTATGTGTAGGCATGACAAGAGTTCCCTGCTCACCCAGCCGTTCTTCTAGCGCCAATATGACAGCTGACGCGCCGCCCGCTACCCAACCGCCTAATGATTTCATAGAGGAGTGCAGCAAAAGATTCATTCCCGGCTGCACGCCTAATGCCTCTAAATCTTTGATTAACGTACCGATCGTAATTAGTTCCCCGCTCATGACTTCCATTTTAACTCCACCTTATCTCTATATTGTTGATTAGGCGTTCGGATATAATAATACTATCTTCCATTTGCTATCCGCCTCTAGTACGAGTAAGTAATAGGAGACATTTTTTAATATGAAACGGTTGCCCCCTGGGCTCGTTTGAAAACCGTTATTCTACACAAGCTCTAATAAATGATACATATCGTAGCGAAATGACCGCTTTCTCGGTGAATAATTGTGCATCAGCGGTGCTTCGTTGCCTGCTTGCTCTAATATTCGTCATCCATGATTCAATCTTCTTACATCTAGTTCATGCTGCTTGCTCCAGCACTAATAAATTGAATGACTAAGCGCTGTTCAAGGTCTTTAAGATTAACTTCCTTTGACATGGTCTCACTCCTTTATAGAAGTCTTGTCTTCGAAATAATCCTACAGCCGAAAGAGACCACTCATGGTCGATGAATTATGAATTCGTTTTATTCGCAGGCTTGGAATGGCTTAATAACCATTGATATAATTCTGGATTATTATAAGTTTTCGTCCACGAGTTGTGTTTCGTATTCGGATATACGGTAAGTTTCGCACTGCCGCCACTTGCTTCGACTGCTTTTACCAT
The DNA here is from genome assembly GCF_030363895.1 of Paenibacillus sp. S-12. Lineage (NCBI taxonomy): Bacteria > Bacillati > Bacillota > Bacilli > Caryophanales > Paenibacillaceae > Paenibacillus > Paenibacillus sp. S-12. The sequence continues at coordinate 73,957 of NZ_JASIUF010000008.1, read as the reverse complement.
CTCTTGCGCCTGTTTAACCGGAGTAACATCGTCATTTTCTCCATGGAATGCCCATATCGGCGTATGTTTAAGTTGCTTGCTCTTTTCGAGATTTCCGCCACTGCATATCGGAGCTATAGCAGCGAATTTATTCGGATAATCAGCTGCCAGGTTCCATGCCCCGGAGCCCCCCATACTTAGGCCTGTGACATATACTTTACTTTCATCAATGTTGTGTGTTGCAATCAATTCATCCAACATGGCAATGACAGCGTCTGTCTCCATTTCCCACATCGAATTTTGCGGACATTGGGGTGACACGATAACAAAAGGAAATGCCTTGCCGTTGTCAATCAAGTACGGAGGTCCGTGCCGCTTGACCAGCTTAATATCGTTCCCTCTTTCCCCTGCACCATGCAAGAATAAAAGCAATGGCCACTTCACTGACTTATCGTCACCATACTTATCAGGCAGGTACAACAAGTAATGAATATCTACCTGCTTTCTGATTTCACGCTGCAGTCTGTGCTGGACTTGATTCATCAACAATTCTCCCTCCTCGGTTTACATAATAGGGAACACGTTGCCTATTAAAATTTATATCTATAGCCTCTGTAACTCATTTCTCTTTGGAACCCGATTCGCTCTGCAATTGCATTCGATGGCTTATTCGATGCTGTACAGTCCCAGCATATGCATTGCCCCTGGGAAAATAAATGCTCCACATAGGTACGAACTGCAATCTGCGCGAGCTTACGGCCACGATACTGGTCAATTGTGACAATTCCTAGCGCATGAATATGACGGTATCGAAAGCCGGTAATACACAAACTTGCGACAGAATGATTGTGCATCACACAAAATCCACCGCCGTCTTGTAGAAACCGTTCCGTAGATTCCCAATAGTCCAATACTCTTGATTCAAGAAATGAATGGTTCAGGATGCTCTTATTTTGCAGCAGCTCCTTCGAAACCTGAACAATCTCATATTCACCGTCAGGCAATTGGATCGCTTTATGCTTATAATCCGGCAACATTAGAGATCGTACATAAGATATCCATGAGGACAGTTCCCGATCTGCAAACATTTGCTCAATCGCTGTATTCCAACTCGGATGAGTGCCAATGCATTCCGCCCACTTGAGCCCTAATTTAAGTGCTTCTTCACGTATTACTTCATCCATATAAACTTTTATGCCCCTATTGAAGGACGAATTACTAGCGTCACCAACAAATAAAAAACCGTCTAAATTGCCCTGCCATATTAAAGCGGACTTCGGCGTGTCCGCATGATCGACAAATATTCTGCCAGGATTGTTGCCTGCTACGATTGCCTTCGACTCCAGCATCATTGTGCAATTTACAAGATCTGTACATTTATAAAATTGATCGCGTTCCAGCTCAACTATCATACTTCTTCTTCCTCCCGTTGGAAATGATACATTCCTAACAACGCATACCTTGAATATATCGCGTCCATGCGGTCGATCGCTTGTGAAAAAACAATACAAATCAAACTTTCCCTTCCTCGTTGACCTGTTCCTCGTGCGCCTTACTCATAATTTCTCGGATAAATGCGACCTTGCCAGCCGTGTAATGAACACGATCATGCGGGAATTGAGCCGCCAGAGCATGCTTCAGTTGGACATATTGCTCTTTGGTCGCTAGATGACTGCGCAAATAATTTCGGAAGCGAATATGGTTCTGCCACATCTCTCCTGCATATTGATAGACATGCAAGTGCTCCGTGTCAGCTCTCCACTTCCCTCTGCGGAAGAACAGCCTCTCTGGAAATTCTGGCTTATGTACATACTCATATCCGATCGCTTGCAGTCGTTCCTTATGCTCATGCTTGACGTCCGCTATTTCTCGTACCCCGAGCATCATATCAATAACAGGCTTGGCACCAAGCCCCGGAACGGATGTGCTGCCAATATGCTCTACAGCTATACAAATCGCTGACACTGCTTCCCGAATCTTATCTCGCTCTTCTTCGTACCTCTTTATCCATTCTGGATTATATGCATCAATGATGACTTGTTCCATGTCGTCACCTCTCTATGCTTTGACTTTTTGCCCAATGCTGCTCACCCCAAAGACTGTACGGCTTAACTGCCCTCGATTTGTTCCGAGTGTAGTTTTTTCTCCACCTGTCTACCATTTCCTCTTTTTGCTTCGCCTCCCCCCCAACCTACAGCCTCATGTCCGGAAATGAATTGCCATTTTCTTTACAACAGCGTGTGCGGTTCAAATCGGTATGGCAAAGCACTGTCCTTGGCATTGGACAGGATGTCAGTTAACCCATCTCGAAGCATCGGACCTGCTGTATTGCTCAGCGGTGATGCTTGACCTCCCAATGCACAGTCTGAGCCAAAGGGATAATGGAGCAATGAGCAAATAGAGGCGTATTTCCCGATACGCACAAAAAAAGGAGAGCCTTAATTCGGCTCCCCTCTCTTTCAAGTGATATATTATGCCTTTAGCTTTACATTTTTGAACGCTTCCGCTTGCTGTCTAATTCCAACCTCAGCTGCAAACCGCTCAATGCTCGATGCACCGAAGAATCCATCAATGCCAGTCGTATGCTCGAAAATGTATTGTGCATCTTCAGGATCCGCGATCGGACCACCGTGGCAAATGACCAGAAGATCCGGATTGATGGAACGGCCGGCATCCGCAATCGCTTGTACTCGTTTCGCGCAATCCTCAAGCGTCAACGCTGTCTTCGCTCCGATAGTCCCTTTCGTCGTCAAGCCCATATGTGCAACCAAGATGTCTGCTCCCGCTTTTGCCATCTTAATCGCCTGCTCCTCATCAAATACATACGGAGTGGTCAGCATATCGAGCTCGTGTGCTTGGCGAATCATTTCTACCTCAAGGTCATAGCCCATGCCAGTTTCTTCGAGGTTTGCTCTGAATACGCCGTCGATCAAGCCGACAGTCGGGAAGTTTTGCACACCAGCAAATCCCTGTTCCTTCAACTGCTTCAAGAACACTTCCATGATGCGAAACGGATCTGTACCGCATACACCTGCCAGCACAGGTGTGTTCTTTACTACAGGCAATACCTCTGCACCCATATCGACAACAATCTTATTGGCATCGCCATACGGGAGAAGCCCTGCCAGTGAGCCCCGTCCAGCCATGCGATACCGACCCGAATTGTAAATAATGATAAGGTCTACTCCACCTGCTTCACCGCTTTTAGCGGATATTCCTGTTCCTGCTCCTGCTCCTAGAATCATTTCACCTTTCGCAACTTGTTGTTTGAGTTTGTTGATCATGTCTTGGCGAGATTGTTTCATTTTACTTCCTCCTTGTTGCTGTTCTTGTTGGTGCTGTACTTCATAAGCTCGATTAGCTTCTGAGCTGCTGCTACGGCAAACTTTGCATCGTTAATGTCGCTATCGAGCTCGATAAGCTCTACAGCGTCCTTATTGATATGAGTTCGAATGGTGTTAAATAGCGCCTCATCCTCAGCCGGTCCATAGAACGGCTGGCCCTCTACATCCAGTGCAGATACTCCCTTCAAGGGCAGCATCAACACCGTTGGTGCAGTCGCCTGATTCAGCTTCTCTGCAAGGATTTTGCCGAGTAGTATGTTTTCCTCAACCGTAGTTCGCATGAGCGTGACGGACGGATTATGCTTGTAAAAATTCCGATTCTGGAACCGCTCCGGCACCGTATCGAACGGCCCGAAGTTCACCATATCCAGCGCTCCTGTTGATACGACCTGCGGCACTTGTGCACGCGCAGCCGCTTCCAGCCGATGCGGCCCAGCGTTCAGCACGCCTCCAACCAATTCGTCGCACCATTCAGTCGTAGTTAAATCCAGAACACCTTCAAAATAGTTGGATTCGATCAGTCGTTCCATCGTTTTGCCGCCAGCACCTGTCGCATGGAATACAATAACCTCATAACCCTGCTGCTCCAAGTATTCCCTAGCTTGATTGACACATGGCGTGGTAACGCCGAACATGGTTGCTGCAACAAGCGGCTTCTTTTCTACATCAATCGCAGTCTCTTCCTTCACCATGCCTGCAATCGCCAATGCTGCATTCGTAAATATGCGGGTAGAAATCGAGTTCAAGCCTGATACGTCGACGATTGATGGGTACATCATAATATCACTTGTCCCCACATATTGGGATACGTTGCCTGATGCAACCGTCGACACCATGATCTTCGGCACTCCGATTGGCAGCGCTCTCATTCCTGGGGTGACTATGGATGTTCCTCCTGAGCCGCCGAAGGAGAGAATACCGTCGAACTTGCCTTCCCGATAAAGGCGAGGAATCAACTTTTCCATCCCTTTGGCCAATACCTCTGTTGCCAAGGCACGATTTTTTTGGGAGGCAATCTCATGGATGTCCGCTTGCACCTCCTGAGCGACCTCCTCATTTGACACGTCCGGAACGAACATCGGATCAAATACTCCGCTGTGAATCGTAAGCGTATTCAACCCAAGGCCTTGCAAAATGTCCTTTACGAATAGAAACTCTTTACCTTTGGAGTCGAACGTACCGACTATCGCAACCGTTTTCAATATAACAACCTCCTTATCAAGTGGAAGTATATGAACTACTATCTAAGCCGGCTTACCATTCAAGTATAGGCTGAATCCTGTTCGGATACATGTGTATTTGTACGATATTCATGTGTTTTTGTATTGTCGTTGGTATTCTCTCGGGGATTTCCCTGTCTTCTTTTTAAACGTTTTGCTGAAATGTGCGTAATCATTGTAGCCGACCAGACTAGAGAGCTCTGACAGTTCCAACTCACTCTCCTTCATAAGCTCGATCGCCTTATTGATTCGGAATCGTGTCAGGTACTCTGGGAATGTGCATCCGACTTCTTTTTTGAACAAATGACTGAGATGTGTTCTTGAAATGTGCGCAACCTGTGCCAGCTCCGCAAACGAGATGTCATTCCTATAATTCGTCTCCACGTATTCCTTCACGAACTGTACGTAATCGTAATGTTTCGTCACACCCTCCAGCATTTTATGCAGCAGCTTGTCCTGCTCTGTTAGCCCCACTTCCTTGAAATCAATCGCTGTCTTCGTAATTGCAGCCTCCGATGGGATTCGTTCGAAGGATGATCCTCCCAGGTAACCAACCGCCCCTGTATTGTCATACATGTACTTCACATCTGTCGGCGTATTGACAGGACCGCCATATATCATTTTGAATACATGGGGATTACTATCTTGGCAAGCTTGGAAAATATCTGACGCTAATTCTGCAGCTGCCTTCAAGGAGAGCACCTTCGCCGCACCCAATATGCCGCCCTTGGTAAATCCTAAGTGCGCGCAGATCACATCCGCTCCCGCATTCGCCATCTGACACGCCTGCTCCCGATTGAACACGAACGCAATCGTGAACATTCCCATACTGCTCGCAATCCGAATAGCCTCCACTTCTGCATCGAAGCCAATCCCCTCTTCCTGAAGCGCCTCCCCGTACACGCCGCCAATCAGTCCTACAGTCGGATAATTATTAATCCCTGAAAATCCTTTATCGCGTATTTCTTGTATATAGGCTTCTAATTGTATGGTTGGATCCGTCGCGCATAAGCCGAATAATACCGGCACCTCTCTCACGAGCGGTACAATTTCCTTCGAGCCAAATTCCATAACCATCTCATTGCAATTGCCGAAAGGCAAAAGTCCCCCTAATGAGCTCAGTCCCATCTGTCTGAAGCGACCCGAATTCAAGGCCAAGATGAAATCAGCGCCACCCTTAACCGCATATCTTGCAGATATCCCCGCTCCCGCTGCAACGCCAATAATATGCCCATTCGATGTTAACTGGGCGTGCAATCTATTTCGTATCGTTTCGCGGTCAAAATACACGATGGTGCACCTCCTTCTAAACTACTGAACATCCCTGGCTGCTTATGTAATCCATCTTATTGTGAATATCATAACATTCTACATACGCCGGGTCGAATTTCATCTGATTTCTCTGAGGATATCGCAAAAACTGTTCATTACATAAAAAAGCAGCTTACAAAGAAATTAGTAAGCTGCAGAAATCATCTTATTCCGTTTTCCTCATTGTCCGCCGCTGTGCAAGCAAACTGAGCAGAACTGCCGTATTGCCCATCGCTAAAAAGAGGGATACGCTCGCAACGAACATCGTTTCCGACAGCATCTCTTTACCGCCTCTATATTCACTCACCATAAGGATTGCAGATATACAGAATACGATACAACATGTAAGCACAGCATAAAAACGCCGCTGGATTCTCTTCTCCATTCACATAACCTCCTAACAATCCGCCGTTCCGTCCTTTTTTCAAAACATTCTCTATGGTCACTACTAATATGGTCACATTTATTTTCATTACAGAACTCGTGATTCAAAAATTTACTCCTCCTCATTGCCCACAACCCATTTAAGGTGCATAATACGAGTAAGCACTACCAACATAAGGAAACAAGGAAATTCTCACCTATGAGTATTATACCTAAGATCTCAGACAGATAAAGGAGGAGTTTTCGATGATGACCCAGGCGGAAATCTCTATCGCCAACCATTATCTCCATGTCGTAACTGAGAGATTTGTCGAGTTGAAAAAGATGGCTGAACGAACGTTTGAGCAGTTAAACGAAAATGAGTGGAACTGGTCTTACAACGAGGAATCGAACAGCATTGCCGTGATCGTGCAGCATATGAGCGGCAATATGATCTCACGGTGGACCGATTTCCTCACAACTGACGGGGAGAAACAGAATCGGGATCGCGACGGAGAATTCGAGGGCAGCATGAGAAGCCGGGAATCGCTGCTGGACGTGTGGAATCAAGGGTGGAGGGTTTTTCTGGATACGCTTCATTCGCTAACAGCAGACGATCTTACCAAAACAATTACAATACGCCAACAGCCGCATACCGTCATCGAAGCTATTGAACGACAAATGTCCCATTACGCCTACCATGTAGGTCAGATTGTATATACAGCTAAGCAGTTGAAATCTGAGGAATGGAGCACGCTTTCTATACCGAGAAAAAAACAATGACACATACCGTCTAACATCCATAAAAACAAAAGCGCCGCTCACCCTAATTTTGTGAAACGGCGCTGTCTTCATTTCGGGTCACAGATTGGACGGAAGCATCCAAGGGAAGCTTGACTGAGAACGTTGCTCCCTCCCCCTTTACACTTGTAACGTCAATCACCCCATGGTGAAGCTGAACAATTTTCTGCACGATAGATAGTCCCAGCCCATTGCCCCCGGCGGCACGGTTCCGTGATGCATCTGCCTTGAAAAATCGTTCAAACAGATGTGGGATATGCGCTTCATCAATTCCGATACCACTATCCGCAACATTTACCTCCACGATATGCCCCATCTGATGCGCTTCAATATGAATCGAACCACCCTCAGGTGTAAACTTGATCGCATTGTGTACAAGATTCATCCATACTTGACTCAGCATTTCTTGATTTGCAACAATCTCGATTTTGTCCAGATTCAGATCCAGCTCAATTTTCTTTTCCAGCCATTGCGGCTCACTGACGAGCGCAATATTGCGAAGCTGCTGATCCAAGCGATAGCTTTTCAGCTCCATTGGATGATGCTCTGATTCCAGTGAGGTTAGCTTCAGCAGGTTCTCACTAAGCTTGGAGAGCCTCATCGTTTCCATTTCAATGATTTGCAGGTAATTTTGCCGCTCTTCCTCGCTTATCTCCTCACTTTGCAAAGCACGGGCAAACCCGCGAATTGAAGTTAGCGGCGATTGAATCTCATGTGACACATTCGATATAAATTCCTGTCGCATCTGCTCCATTACCCCTAAGCTATCCGCCATTTGGTTAATCCCCTCGACGAGGGAGCCGTATTCATCTCGGAAATCCTCATGCATCGGGATACTGACGTCAAAGTTTCCTTGGGAAATTTTTTTTAGCGCATCAAGAATCAATTGATAAAATTTAACATGCTTCATACGCATAAATGGGAACATAATCGCAAGAACCATGATGAAAAATAGCACGCCCATCACACATAAAACGAGAAAGGCCCAATAGCTGTCCCGTCTCCACCCCAGCCAATTCATCAGATACGGATTAATGAAATAGGACAATGACCAAACTCCCAAAATGATCAGTAATATAGTGCCGATCCCTGTAATAAATTTCAGAACCCGACCTGTTTTTGTCAGCTTAAAGGCTGCATATCGCTTACGAAGGGTCATTCGAGCACCTCTAGCCGATAGCCTAGTCCACGGATCGTCTTAATCTTGAAGCCATACTCCTGCTCTGGAAATTTCTCTCGCAAGCGATTGATATGGACATCGAGCGTTCGCTCGTTGCCTTCAAAGTCAAAGCCCCATATATCCTCAATCAGTTGTTCTCTGGAGAAGGTCTTGCCCGGATAACCGCCTAGCTTGAACAACAGCTCAAATTCCTTCATCGGCAGCGGAATCTTCGCATCTCCCAATATAACCTCGAATGTATGCTGATCCATCGCAATCCGGCCAAATTGGACAAGCTTGGATACAGCAATTTGATACCGCTTGAGCAGCGCCTTTACACGCACAACCAGTTCCAACGGATCGAACGGCTTCACTAAATAATCATCCGTACCAAGATTGAAGCCTTTCACCTTCTGCGACGTGTCACCCTTAGCCGTCAACATGAGAAGCGGAATATCATACAGCGCCCTTAGTTCCCGGCATAACTCCCACCCATCCATGTTCGGCATCATAATATCAAGCACGACCAAGTCGACCTTATTGACCTCCATTTGGTTCAGCGCTTCAACACCATCGGGGGCTTCAATCGTTCTGAAGCCCTCCTTTTGCAAAAATACGGTGACTAGCTTGCGAATATGCGGATCATCGTCTACGACGAGTATAGTTGCCATCTTGCCTACGCCGCCTTTCTTCCTATCTAGCAAGCTTCTTCCGATTCATCGTGGATGCGAAGCTGCTGTGAAGCGAATTCATGGTACATCTCATGACTTTCAAACAGAGTTGCATGGGTTCCGCAGCCTGTCAGACGCCCCTTCTCTACAAATACGATCTGATCTGCATCGACTACAGTAGACAAACGGTGTGCAATGACAAGCGTTGTACGACCCTGCATTAAATTGTTCAATGCTTTCTGCACCACTATTTCCGATTTGCTATCCAATGCGGATGTAGCCTCATCCAACATCAAAATACGCGGATTGCGCAGCAGCGCCCGAGCAATGGCTATCCGCTGGCGTTGCCCGCCAGACAGCTTAATTCCGCGTTCTCCTACAGCTGTCTCATATCCATCGGCAAGTTCTTTAATGAAGCCATCCGCATAAGCCATTTGCGCAGCACGTTCCAATTCCTCATCCGTCACTTCACGGTTCATTCCATAGCATATATTTTCCCGAATCGTCCCATCGATAAGCGGACTTTCTTGAGATACATACCCGATTTGAGCTCTCCAAGATTGTAAGGAAAAATCATTGATATCATCCTTGCCCAGTTTAATCGTACCTGAAGTTGGCAAATAGAATCGTTCGAACAGGGAGAATAGTGTCGTCTTCCCTCCGCCGCTCGGCCCTACGATCGCCGTTACTTTACCAGCAGGAATCGTGAAGCTTATATCTTCTAGTATAGGCTCTCCTTGTGCATAAGCAAAGTGGACATGTTCCACATGAATCGTTTGATTCGCCTGCTCCACTTGCTTCCCGTTCACATGATCTTCTTCCTCTGCATCAAAAATGGTGATCATGTGATCAGTTGCCCCAATCGCCTTCTGCAACTGTGTGAAGAACATAGACAACTGACTCATAGGCATCACGATTTGAACCAAATATAGAATGAAGGCAACCAATTCACCCGCAGACAATACACCAGAGGATACCCGCATACCGCCATATCCAATAATTACGACAAGCAGCACCATTAACACAAATGAAATGATTGGCGCGATCATCGCCTGAACGACACCTTCTTTAATTCCAAAGTGAAGCAGGTTATTAATCCCCTTACGGCCATTCTCATACTCCCTGGATTCAGCATTTGATGCTTTTACGAGGCGAATCTCAGACAATACTTGACTTAATACGGCTGTGAAAGATGCAGTCTCATCCTGCATACCCTTCGATATTTTGAACATTTGCTTGCCCAGTGGGAAAAGAATGAGCGCCGCGAGCGGGATGACTACCAGCATAATCGCTGTCATCTGCCAGTCCAAATACAGCAATACAATAAACGAACCGATAACGGACACAATTCCTGTAAAGAAGCTTGATAAATGCTCGGTAATGAAGCCTTTTACAATACCGGTATCATTCGTAATCCGGCTTACTGTTTCGCCTGTTTTGTTCTCATCATAATAGGATACGGGCATTATCAGCAGCTTCTTCCACAACCGATCCCGCAAGCCAGCAACTACCCGTTGTCCAATGAGATTCAACATGTATATCGACAAGCCAGAAGCTACTGTCTGTATGATGAACGCTGCAGCCAAAGCCACAATCTGCATCGTATCCAGCTTGGACAAGGAGAAGTTGTCCACCATCCCCTTCGTGAACATCGGAATAACCAGTGATACTGCGGTTGAGCCGATACTCATTAATAATGCAATAAATAACATCAATTTTGATGGCTTGGTCTCATTGATGACGCGCAAAAATTGTCGCCAATTTCCGAGTGAGCCCTTCATACCTTCTAATTCTCTATCCATTGATCCCCAACTCCTTATTATCATCAGCATGTGCGATTGAGTCCATCATAATCAATGAATGTAAACAGAATGTAAACGGGTACGACACTTCAACAAAAAAGCCGCCCTCAAACGTGAACAGGTGAGCAAAAATCACTTTCACCAGCTTCATTCGTTATTAGAACGGCTTCTTGTAATCCAAATCGAAATCCATATGGATACATACTATTCTTCTATATGGAACAAAGAAAAATTGCTATATAACTCAACAATTATTTAACTAGCTGCCATACATCCGCTTTTCCTGGTGTTTCGCCTTTTGTCCACCATTTTGCTTGATATGTATGGTCTTCATAGGTAACCTTAGCTTGACCATCATATGCAGTCGCGGCATTCCATTCCAGCGCTGTATCGCTGAGCAGTTTCCACACGTCAGAAGAGCCTGGCTTATCGCCTTGTGTCCACCACTTCGCTTCATATTCAAGACCTTGATAGGTTACGCGATTGCCCCCAACATATACTTTAGCACTGTCCCACGATGTAGACGTCTCCTCTTCAGGCTTTGTCGTCACTTGCAGTGCTGCACTTGGTGTAGATCGATTGCCCGCTTCATCGACAGCTACTACTGTGTACGTATATGTCGTTTCTGGCTTGAGGCCATGATCCATGAACGAAGGCTCGACCGCTGTGCCTGCTAGAGCCCCATTACGGTATACTTCATAATTCGCTACACCGACATTATCCTTCGATGCATCCCACACAAGATGAACGCTTGTCGTCATTTGATGCGGTGCTCGTACATTGTCTGGAACAGAAGGTGCTTCCGTATCCACAACAGATTGCTTTGTTGATACAGCAAGTGGACTGCTTGCCTCAGAACGGTTATTCGCACCATCAACCGCTACAACTGTATACGTATACGAAGTGGAAGCAGTCAGTCCTTTATCTACGTAGGAGGTAGTATTGGATGTTCCTGCTAACACACCGTTGCGGTACACTTCATAGTGCTTGATTCCGTTCGATGCATTGGATGCTGCCCAGCTAAGCTCAATGCTGGAAGCCGTTTGCGTGTTCGAAACGAGCTTCGATGGTACAGTAGGAGGCTGCACCTCTCCATTATTGATCAAGTTGACGTCTACAACTTGATAGAATGCATTGCCTGTATCCGCGATTTCCCACACACCCAAAATAATGTGATAGCCGCTGCGATCTGTAGGAATATTTACTTCATGCGATACTTTTGTTTGAGGCTTTTTGCCTCCGTCCTGGAACGATGCGAATAACTCCAGATCCGAGCGCTTCAAAGGTTCGTTCGGATTCCAATCTTTTTTCGTAATGTAGTATTTCCATTCCTTCGTGCTATGTGGCGCCGTTAAATGCCAAGACATTGTGTTCTTGCCGCCATGAAGCGTCACCTTCGACCAGCGGTCAGCAGATTGCTCGAACAATTCCGGGAAAATGCCGCCACCTGTTATTTCTCCGTCTTTTGGTCCACCCGTTGGGAAATTCCCTTTTGCCTCTACACTTTGCGGCTCATACTGAATTGCGCCGCATGTTTTATTCTCTCCTTGCTTGCACAGCAGCGCTCTGCTTGCCGGGCCTTCCATGTAACCGTGAGCGGATACTGTATCGGCAAAGCCGCCTGTCATTGCCGCACCTAGTACAACCATTCCGCAAGAAAGGATAAGCGTTTTAACATTTTTATTCCAGCCGTGCTGTTTACTCATTCGTACTATCCCCTTCCCGTGTCTTTAAGTCTTTTGCATACGAACCTTATGATGAGACTATATGAACATATACTCACTATTCGTCTCGACCCCATCTTACCGAGAACGTCCTGCTCTGCAAAGGTTCCTCTTACCTATAGACACGGTTTCACAAAAGTACTTGGTAGGATATCTCAAAAAAATCAAAAAAGAACCATTTCCATGACTTAAGTCGCAAATTAAAAACCAATTTGTTTCATAAATGCAATTTAATACATCCGTTATGCCAATTCTCGGAATTACGGTACGTTCCCATCCCTCTTGAAAATAATCGAAAAATGCTATTAAAGTTAAAGCATTATAATTCTTTTAGACTATGAAGACAACAATTTCATATGTCTACATAATCATTTGTATTAATAAAAAATAATTTTAATCTTGAGCGAATTCCATCTGGCGAAGCGGCACAAAAAATGAGGTTTCAACATCAGCCGCAGGCAGCGGTTTGCTGAAATAGTATCCTTGTATTTCCCGACATTCCTTCTCTGTCAAAATATCCAGTTGTTCCTTCGTCTCAATTCCTTCTGCAATCACATCCAGCTTTAGATGCTGCGCCATCGAAATAATGGTTGCTACGATTGCTTTGTCATTTTCGTTGCTAGAGATATCTGCAATGAACGATTTATCAATCTTCAGCTTATGTATCGGGAACGTCTTCAAGTAACTTAGCGAGCTATACCCTGTACCGAAATCGTCCAAGCTGATGCGTATGCCAAGCTTATTAAGCTCATGCAATATCGTTGTGGAAATGCCCGCATCCATCATCATGCTTTCCGTAATTTCGAGTACCAAATATTGTGATGGAAGGCCTGTCTCATGCAGCACCACCCTCACTTGTTCTGTGAGGTTCGAATGGTGGAACTGTTGTGTGGACAGGTTGACAGATACAGGTATCAATGGCCCTCCCGCATCATGCCATTCCTTCATTTGCCGGCAAGCCTCTCGAATGACCCAATTGCCGATTTCACTAATCATTCCCGTATCTTCGGCTAATGGTATGAATGCACCTGGCATCAACAAGCCTCGTGTTGGATGATTCCATCTCACTAACGCTTCCACGCCGATAATTTTACTGTCTTCTGTACTTACTTGCGGTTGATAGTGCAGCACAAGCTCATTTCGCTGTACGGCCTTGCGCAAATCACCTTCGAGCTCAATCTTGCCGAGTAAGCCTACATCCAAGTCAGGGGTATAAAATTGATGGCCGTTCTTGCCATGCTTCTTCACCTCATACATCGCAGCATCTGCCTTCTTAATCAACTCAACCGGATCCTCGCTGTCCTTCGGATAAATAGCCGTACCGACACTAGTGGAGATATAAAAATCATTATCCTTCAAATGGAAAGGCTGCCGCATTTCCTCTACGATACGTGTGGCCAATTCCTCACATTCTGTTCCCTCCGGATTCGTACGGCAGAGTACGATAAATTCATCGCCACCGAGTCGGGAAATCGTCGCTTCATAGCCGGCAACACTGGAGATAATTCGTTTGCTCACGGCCTGCAAGAAAATATCGCCGTACGTATGTCCAAGCGAGTCATTAATCAGTTTGAACCTGTCGATATCCAAGGCCATAACACCAAAATACCTCCCATCCCGTTCGCTCTCTTGAATTAGCTTGGCTAAAATTTCATTGAACATGCGGCGATTCGGCAGCCCCGTCAGGTCATCATGATAAGCTAAATGCTTAATCTGCTCCTTAGCCTGTTTCTCTTCCGTAATATCTCGCGCGATAATATGATTTCCTGCTAGCTCACCTTCAATCTCTACGGGAACAATATTAATTTTAAGTTCTAAGCGGCGGCCATCCTTGGCCATAACTGCCGTATCATAGCTATGTGTCGCGAAACTTGTTTGGCTATGATATACCTTTCGGGTTCCTTCATCTTCTCCTTCCGCAATATTTGCTTCGATATTTGAAATATTTTGGAGTATGTATTCTTCCGCACTCCCCCCAATCATTTGAATAACCGCAGGGTTCATGCTAATAATTCGACCATTTGTATCTACTGATATGATTCCATCTACATTGTTCTCGTACAAGCTTCGATACCAACCTGCATGCTCTTGGATGACCGAATCCTTCTGGGATAGTCGCTTCGTAATAAATATGCCGAACAAGGTCATGCCAAGAAGTAGAAATGTCGCACATGCAATAATATACGCGAGCACAGCCGGATCGATCAGCAATGTGGAACGCCGACTCTTGCTCGGATCAATATAGAAATGAGCTGCGTACATGCCAGTGTAATGCATCCCTGCAATTCCACCTCCCATAATTAGCGCACTCCCTAGCTTGTACCAAGTCCCGCTGTCCTGTTGATCCGTGCGGTAATAAAAAAGCAGCCACAAAGCTACCGCAGAAGCGGATACCGAAATAGCAACAGATAGAATGACAAGACTCGTATCATATGTAATTCCAATCATCATCGCTTCCATGCCGACATAATGCATGCCTGATATCCCAACTGCCATTATTAAACCAGATAAAACAAGTTCCATGATGCCGATCTTCTTCCTCGCTATAGTGAATAGAGAAATGCTTGATACAGATATTGCGAGAATGACCGAAATGACAACATCATCGATGTGGTAAGAAACCTTTACGGGCAATGACATGGACAACATCCCTACAAAATGCATAGACCATATGCCAAGCCCCATAGATGTTGCTCCACATACCAGCCAGATTAACCTTTTGCTCCCCTTACTCATACTAATTCGACTTGCCAAATCGAGTGCAGAGTAGGATGCTGTTACAGCGATTAAATAAGAAACAATAACGAGAAACATATCATATGTCCCCTGAATATGATGAACATGCCCCATTTCCTGTCACCTTCTTTCCCTTTGTTGATAGGCATTTTCCATCATTTCCAAAGCAACCGTTTATATGCGACAATCATACTATATAAATGATTAATTTTGAATATATTGCAGGTTATAAATAACTATTTATAGGTCTTAAGAACCATATATTAGTTAATATTACCATGTATGCAAGCGATGCTTATCGTGTACAGTTAGGAGTAAGTGCACTTATTACCGTTCAACATGCCAGCAGCGGCCTTATTAAGGCTGCTTTTTTACGTATGTTCGGATCATCAATTCACAAGGAGGACACCATGAATATTCTTGTTGTGGACGACGAAGAGAGCATCCTAAATCTCATCCGTCTCAATTTAGAGATTGAAGGCTACACGGTACATACCGCTGCTAGTGGAAACGCTGCACATGAACAGTGGCGAACACAGCAAATTGATTTCATTATTCTCGATGTGATGCTGCCCGATACAGACGGGTATCAATTGCTGCGTGAATTCCGAAGCAGCAACCCTGACATCCCCATCATTATGCTTACCGCTAAGGGACAAATCAATGACAAGCTGCTTGGATTGCAGCTAGGTGCGGATGATTACCTTGTCAAGCCATTTCACAGCACGGAGCTGCTGCTCCGCATTAAGGTAATTGAACGCAGACTTAATAAGCAAGCGCAAATGGACACCAGCGCTGCCCTTATCCAATTCGGGCCGTTCCGGGTAGATCAAGCGAAGCGCACTATATATGTACATGATGAACCATTGATACTAACATATCGAGAATATGATTTGCTTCTTCTACTGCTATCGAACAAGCAGCGCATCTTTACCCGCGACGACCTTCTCATGAAGGTGTGGAAACTCGATTATCCTGAAAATACGAGAGCCGTCGATATTATGATCCAACGCCTTCGCAAGAAGCTCGGCCATGAAGGCGAGCGCATCAAGACGATTTACGGCGTCGGCTATAAAATCGATTGTTGAACAGCCAATTGAACAAGGTGGATCGCTGATGACTTTGCAAAAACGAATTTATTTGGCACTATTAGCTCTTTTTATTCCCGTCATGCTGTTTCTGTATATTGTGCTCAATATTTCATTGCAGAACAATATTTATCAATCGGCTGTACATTCTCTGCAGAAGCTAAGCGTCGAGGCTCAAATTTATACGATTAATTATGTGGAACGCGAGCAGCAGGGCGAACCAAAAGAAACACTTCAGAAAGGGGCTCCGCTTATTGCCTCTTATCTGTCCAAACGAATGGGCGTTCGGGTACAGATCATGAATACACAGCAGCATGTCCTTGCGGATACGGAACGAGGTTCGCTGTCCTATGTAAATCAAGATACGGAGCAAGCTCTGCATGGCACCAAATCGTATATGATTCAAAAAGCTTCTCCTTCTCCGCTGCTCCTGTTCTCAAGTCCTATCTATGTGGACAATCAGGTCATCGGCTTGATTCGTTTCCTTCAACCGTTGGAGGAAGAGGCGCAATTGCTGAATCGAATGAATGCGACCTTTGCTATTGCTTTCCTTCTGATTCTTGCCGTTGCTGTGCTTATTGCCAATCGCTTCGCGAAATCGTTAAGCAAACCAATTGAGCAGCTGCGAGATATGGCGAAGAAGCTTGCCAGCGGCAACTATAGTACTCGCATTGAACTAAGCGCTTATGAAGAAATCAGCCAGCTCGCTCACTCCTTCCATGCAATGGCGGACGCAATCGAGCTGCATGTGCAGCAATTAAGCCGTGAAAAGGACAAGCAGCGCGATTTTCTAGATCGAGTAACCCACGAATTAAAGACACCGCTTACCGCGATTATGGGGTACTCGAATTTAATTCCGCGTCTGAAATCAGCCGAGGATATAGAACAGAGCTTATATCATATATCCATTGAAAGTGAGCGCATGCTTGCGCTTGTCGAGGAACTGCTGACACAATCCAAGTACGGCAGCAGTCCGTTCTCGGTCTCTCCAACGATCTGTGATATCGCATCAATTACGGAGGAGGCGGTGTATGCGGTCCAGCCTCGATTAGACAGATACCAGATTCAGCTTCACAATCAGCTAATGCCTACAATGGTGGTGGCTGACCCTGACAAGACGAAGCAAATCTTTTTGAACCTGCTTGATAATGCAATTAAGTATAGCGATGCTTCAGAACTAAAAATTGAACATATTTCAAGTGAGCAGTATGTATCGATCGCATTCCACGATGATGGGATCGGTTTAAGTCATGCGCTTATTGAACGGTTCGAGAATGCTTATGAAGATGATACGTTAAGCTCAAGTAAAGGCAATGGCTTTGGCCTGCTCATCTGTAAACAATTAATGGCCCAGCAAGGCGGAGAAATGTCCATCCATTCAGAGGAAGGGATCGGAACGACAATAACTCTAGCCTTCCGGTCACCAGCAGCACTTGATTCACATCCGCTGCCGATTTTCACGAAATAATACATTTACGAAACAATTACGAGGCGATTATGAAATGATAGTCGTTTATGCTATCGAAGGAGAATAATGAAGGATGAACAAGATGTTAAGGAATGCCTTTCTATTTGGAGGTGTCATCCTGGTGCTGTCAATCGCCGGCTATTACTTGAATGAACAAGTCTATCAAAAAGTCGGCCTTATCCATGATAAGCATGAAGTACTGCAAAAAGTAAGCGATTCCCTTCCTGTGCAAGCAACTATCTTTCATGGGAAATGGGGAACTCTCCAAGTCAATGATGAGGTTAGTTTGCATGCATTTGTATCCTACGTGGATCGCATTAAACAGCAGTATGAACCGAAACAGAATATGACTGCGAGAGATGAAGGACAAGCCATGTTCACCGGACGAATTCGCTATTTGAATGGAAGTGAGCAGGCCTTCTCGCTCGATAATACCTTTACCCTTGGCAAGTGGTCCTACGGCCCAGGACACGAGACTCCTATGCTTTCTGCTATGCAGACGCAGCTGTTAAGTCTGTTCTATACGCCAGAACATTATGCAGAATTTATTCGCTCTTCTAAAGAACTGACCTATCGAATAGATGGTGTTCAGGGAAGTCTGCAAGATGATGAAAAGGGTTACTTGGTATCTCATATTAGACAGGCATCTGAAATAAAAGATCTGGTTGAAATTAAACAGCTGCTGCTGCGCAAGCAAAAGCCGCTCGGTTATCTTACCGCATTCAAGCAGGATAATGAGATGCTGAATGACCGCAACAATCTGCTGCATATGGTCGTATACGCCGATTACATCGTCATGGAATACATGGGCGATGACAACGGCAATTCAATCTATTTGCGGACAGAATTGGGGTCGCTACTTCATGGAAAGAACATAGGGGCACAATCAAAATGAGACGATTCCTATACCTTCTATTATTTATCTGCCTATTCACGCAGGCAGGCTGTACCAAAGATCAAAATACGATCACCGTAGATGAGCAAGGTGTGCCCCAATTAAATGGGCGCCATATTGTTGCATACGTCGCCGCTCGTGAGGAAGTCGGAAGCGCATTGCTATCCTCCTTCTGTCAACGAACGGGCTGTACGTACGAGTACATTCGTTTGTCCACTGAAGAAATATTGCGGCGTGTTACACAGGAATCTGCCAAGCCGCAAGCGGATCTCGTCATCGGCGGAACGATTGACGCACATATGACAATGAAGCAGGAGAATCTCTCCTCCCCTATCCGCAGCGCGAATCTCGCTGCCATTCCTAGTTTCTTCAAGGATGAAGACGGGTATTGGGCTGGATATGAAATTGAACAATTGTCTATTGCTGTCAATCGTGACCGTTGGAATAAGGAATTTGCGCCATTAGGCTTAACGATGCCCAAGAAGTGGGAAGATCTACTGCTTCCTGCTTACCAAGGGAAAATCGTTATGCCCGATCCGAACTACTCTGGAACGGCATATACATTCCTTTCCTCCTTATACGAGGCGTGGGGCGAGCAGAGAACAACGGCCTTTCTAAAGGGTCTTATCCGCAATGTTGGACTTCTCACAGTGAACGGTTACATGCCAGCTCAATACGTTAGTTCAGGCGAGTATGTAATCGGTGTCAATTTCCTTGGAGATCAGCGCAAGCTGCGCGATGCAGGATTCGATCTTGTTAGCAGTGTTCCGAAGGATACGAGCTTATCTGTGAATGGGATCTCTAAAATTCGGAATGCACCTAATGAGACCGCTGCGGACTGGTTCATTAATTACAGCTTGTCCCAAGAGGCGGCAGCTGTTCTGGAACAAGTATCGTTCGGTACTCCTACCGTTCATCAGAACGAGCAGGATATTTCGAATTCGGCTGTACTTCCCGTACACAGCTCACTACGCAGACATGAACAGATTTTGGATCAATGGAACAACTTGCGTGCAGACACAAAAGGTCAAGGAGAATGAGAAATGTTTGGTTGGTTGAAAAAAGCTCCCGCCATACCTCGATTGCCGGAGCACATGATTGCGAAGATGTATCGAATGTTTCGTATTCGTACATTGATCGGCATTTCTGTCGGTTATGCAGGCTACTACCTAGTACGTAGCAACTTTACGTTATCCACACCTTATTTGAAGAACGAGCTTGGGTTTACCACTTCTCAAATTGGTATGTTGAGCGCGGCACTCGCCGTCACTTATGGAATAAGCAAGTTCTTCATGGGGAACTTGGCGGATAAGGCCCATACGCAGCGCTTTATCGCTGTTGGTTTGTTTTTGTCTGCCATAATTAACCTTATTATGGGCTCTTCTTCCTCGTTCGGTCTCATCTTCATGCTGCTTATCGTGAACGGGGTGTTCCAAGGCATGGGCGCTCCTCCTTGCAGTATCGTTCTGGCGAACTGGTTCTCGAAGAAAGAGCGCGGTACCTATATGGGAATCTGGAATACGTCGCATAATATCGGCGGAGGCCTCATTGCGCCAATCGTCGGTGTTGCATTAGGGATTCTCGGCTCTGCTTACTGGCAATCCGCAATTTTCGTCGTTCCTTCGATTATGGCCATGATTATCGCCGTATTCGTATGGTTCTCCGGCAGGGATACGCCACAATCGATCGGCCTTCCGCCAATCGACGAATATCGTAACGATTATGATGATGTAGAACGCAATCCAGATGGCGACAAGCTGTCTATGAAAGATATCTTGATCAAATATGTACTTAAAAACAAATTCATTTGGTTCCTGTGCTTGGCGAACGTATTCGTGTACTTCATTCGCTTCGGCGTCTTGAACTGGGTACCATTATACTTGACGGAAGAAAAAGGCTTCACGCAATCGCAATCTCATGTTGCATTTGCTGTTTTTGAATGGGCAGCCATTGTGAGCTCGCTCGTCGTCGGTATACTTAGCGACAAGTTGTTCAAAGGAAACCGGATGCCGCTCTGTATTATCAGCATGGTCGGCGTCGTGTTGGCTACGCTCGTATATTGGCAGTCTTCGAACGTCCTTGTAATTACAATCGCTGTATCCATTATCGGCTGTCTCATCTATGTACCGCAGTTCTTGATTGGCCTTAGCGCAATCGACTTCGTACCGAAGTTCGCTGTAGGTACAACTGTTGGTTTGACTGGCTTGTTTGCATACTTGTTCGGTAACTTGACTGCAAGCGCACTTGTTGGATTTATCGTTGAATCCTCCGGCTGGAATGGCTGCTTCCTGATGCTGCTCGTAAGCGGCGTATTGGCAGCATTCTTCCTGACGTTGATTCAAATCGGACGTAAGAAGCATTTGCAAAAGACAGCAAACCAATCGTAAATGAAGTGAAACATAGTTACGAAATAGGAACGAAAGAAACCCTCTGCTGGCGGCTATTGAGCCTCACCAGCAGAGGGTTTTCTGTATAAGACTATTACGTGCTATTTACTAAAAACATGTGTGGGCACAATAGCCAGCACCTTGCCAATAATCTCATCCTTTTTAACAAACGGCTTCGCCCATAAGTGAGAATCGTAGCTATTATTCCGGTTATCTCCTAGGAAGAAATAGTGATCCTGCGGTACCGTAATCGGTCCATAGGAGTAGTTCATTTTCTCTTGTATATAAGGCTCATCGACTGGGGCGTCATTTCGATAGAGCTTGCCGTTCTTGACTTCGATACGATCCCCTGGCAAGCCAATAAGACGCTTTACATACCGTTCTTCAGCAACCGGGGAATGAAACACAACTATGTCCCCATTCTGCAAACTAGTAAGCCACATCATTTTTTCCACGATGAGGTGATCCTTCTTCTCTATCGTGGGGATCATCGAGCCTGTTGGTACGCTCATAGCCTCTGCAACATAAGCCTTAATAAACAGTGAAAGACATACTGCTATTAAAATACTTGGAATCCATTGCTTAAACGATTTCCACATAGTTCAGCTCCTTTCCCCTAAGAATAGCGCTTTATGTAACTTTGAGTTGCTCCCCGCATTCCTGCGAATAATAAAATGATACCAAAAATGACTGACACTTGCCAACACATCCCTCGCCTTAATCCCTTGTTCCACGGCAGCATCCCAATATGTTATAGACCTCGTCCCCCATACTGCTCGTTCAAAACTATTTCGCTACATGATGAGAAACGGGTTGCACATAAATCCGATTCCCCCCCCATATCGTCAGTATCGCAAATAATACGCCAAAAGCAGCAAATCCGATGCTTGAACCGAGCATTGCAATAACCAGTCCACAAATGAGCGGCCCAGCAGACATTCCAATATAACGAATCAAATTATATACACCCAAAGCACTTGCTCTCTGCTCCTCAAATTCACTGCTGATCATCGTTGAGAACAGCGGAGCAATTACCCCGCCAGCTATGCCGTACAATACTAATCCTATTGATAATCCTGCCAACGAATACGATTCTGACAAAGCAAAAATGATGATACTGCCTGCCGCTAATAGATTGCCATAAAGGAATAATTTGCTGTGAGCAACCTTAGCTTGAATAGCTTTGTACACAACTGTTCCGATAATCGTACTAATTGCCATTGGCAAATAAAGCAGGCCGACAACGGCCAAACTCAAATGATAGTGATCTGTCAAAAGTGCAGGCAAGTAGACAAGGATTGCAAAGTACAGGAAGAAATACAAGAATCCAAGAGTGAGAATGCCTCTGCCTACAGAATTGCGGAATACAGCTCCATATTGAACCACCATGCTTCTAAGATTGATAGATGCCGCTCGTTTTGGCGTGTCCTTCGGATAATACAAGCCATTGGCGAGCAGCAAGGCAACAGATACCGCAGTAAGGAACCAGAAGATACCTGGATAGCTGTATCTTTCTCCGATAAAGCCGCCAAGCACCGGTGCTGCTGCAGGGGCGATGGACAACAGCATTTGATAAGATCCCATCGCGCTTCCCCGCTCCGCTCCATGAAACAAGCTGCCGATTGTCGTCGCCGCAATTAACGGAATCGCTGCCGTTCCGACGGCTTGCAATGCTCGAAACACGAGAAACCAAGCAAAATCCTTTGTAACCGCACAGCCAATGCTGGCAGCTATGGCAATGACGATACTAGGCATCAAAATGAACCGTGCCCCCTTCACATCAATAAGGGCTCCGCACACGATCTGCATGATAGCTACGATAAATATAAACACCGATACAGAAGCATTCACCATCGACAACGATACCTGAAAAGTATCTCTCAATAAGGGGATAATCGGCGAATATATATTTTGCATCAGTGAGGCGAAGAACGTACTTAAACAGACGATATATAAAATAAGCTTAGCGTTGGAACGCATATATTTCCCTCCTCTATCATTCAAATCTTGGTTTATTTCGATTCAGGTGCAGTGACAAGCAATTGTCCCTCCTGTATAGCCGTTATTCCATCCTGCAGGAGCTGCTTCATGAACTCCAACTGCTCTGTGCTGTAGCGGCTAATAAAGCGATTAAATAACTGATGTGCCCGATCATGATATTGTTCATGCAGGGAAAACACCTTTTTCCCCATCGGAGTCAACCGAAAGTATATCTCCTTCTTGTTGTCATTCAGTTGAGACTTGCGAATCCACCCCTCCTTCAAAAGCCTGCTATTGATCTTCGAAATATTCCCCTTGCTAATTCCCATCTTCTCCGCTATAGCTGTCAGGTTAATGGGCTCGGAATGTCCAATGCAGGACAGCACGTGAATTTCCGTTAGATGAAAGTTGTAGTGTTCCGAGACTGATTCTCTAATCTCCTCAAGAAAAGCTTCGCCTTCCAACTTCTCTTGAAGCTGCTGTTGATGAAGAAACTGTGTGTACAGTTCATGAACTTGATGTTTCAATGCCGAGTTATGATCCACTTCGAGCACTCCTTTGTGCATAATAGTTTCCTACGAAACAATATTAATAAGGTTTTATATGAGGTTATTATATTTTAATACTTATTATCGTTTCACATGAAACAATAATAAGATTACTACGCCTGGCAATTATTTTCAACCATTTTTTATCTTCGTATTCTTCATAACATCCTTTCTTGGTCAATTATCATGTCAATACTGTTTATCAAGCAGCATGTATTCATGGATGTGATTGCGGGTATCCTTGTCGCAGAAATGGTCTACACACTTATACGCAGATGGAGATAACGGCTCAAGTGCATCTTATCCGCTATTCTAAAAAAGGGAGAAGCCCGTTTCGGTACACGAGCATCTCCCTTTATTCCATATTGGTTACACAAGAAAAGCCTTAATTATCGCGAGAAATTCGCGAATCATATTCGTTGGTTTAAGATGTGTTGGGGAATCGCTGGAGATTCCGTATGGTGCGAATCCAATTCTCTTAGCAAGCATCTTGGATCGATACATGTGAAAGTCACTCGTAACGATCATCAGGTTCGTTTTAAAGACTCCTCTATCTTGAAGTAAAGCTTGTGAGAACCGCAAGTTTTCTTTCGTGGTTGTCGATTTGCTTTCTACAATTATTTGTTCCTTGGAAACGCCGTTTCGAATAAGATACTGCGCCATTGCAACCGCCTCCGGTATATCTTCGCCAGGTCCCTGGCCTCCCGAGACGATGACAGGTATTTGAGGATTTGCACGAATATATGGCAGGCTGGCATCGAGCCTATCTTTCAATGTAGCGGATAGCTCAGTGCCTTTAAGCCCGGTACCGAGCACAATTACATAATCAACGGGCATCTGATCACGATCATCCGAGCCCATCTCCGATAGGATAAGCGATTCAATGACGATAAATAGAATTAGGCATGCTGCTGTGACAATGAGCAAAACGTTGCGGAACCACTTATGCTTACGATAGTTAAATTTACTCAACAGAATATAGAGAAAACTTAGTGAGCATATCAACGCGACCTCAAAAGTCCTCCCGTATATAACGAACAATCCAATACACAGCCCAATCAAAGCAATATCAATAAACTGTGACTTCCGATTCCAGCTATTCATCTCACTCTCCTGCTTCTATGAGTTCACCAAGGTTAATCCACACTCTGGACAAATACGCTCATCCTTGCTCACCCGTTGTCCACAGCCTGGACAGCATTCACAATGACGAGTATCATCGCCTTGGTTAACAGATTGTGGAGTTGGTGCATGAACGAGTGTATGCCCGTTACCCATGCGCATTTCCACTAATATATCTCTTATTTCTTTATGTGCTCGGCCATCTTAGACTGTTCAACGGCAGATTGTATCAAATGATACCAAATATATAATCCGATTACAGCAAGAATGATGATAACAACAATCTCCAAATGATTCATCCTCTCAATTATGATGAAATAGAAAAAACAAAATTAAATTGTGCAGAATGCCTCTATAAGTATCTTTGCTGTCTGCGGTTCTCTATGTCAAGAACCTATTTTACAAGCACTCGACAATTGAATGGCTTCATGGAATCGCATACGTTCTCACCCGGAGCTTCACGGAAATAACGCTTCGTCTTGTCTGAATTATCTGCTCGATGAATATAGCCAATCGACTTGAATTAGTGAACCAATATGGTAGATCCGAGCAGCTGCATCGCCTAGCGCTCCTCTTGTCCGTCGTCCACTCTCAAGAAATTCCGTTTTCCACGATGAATGGTAAGGCACAATTTCAATTTCCATAAGTCTTGCTATCTCCTCAAAAGTCTCCTAGTTTCATGTGCATAGACAATTATAGATGGCGCACAGTCACTTCAACAGTAGCTGACACCTATCAAGTACCCCCGTCTATACAACCGTGTCCGTCACAATCGCCTGTACTTCGATCTCAACGAGCAGGGCAGGTTCGATAAGCGCCTTAACTTCCACCATGGTAGCTACCGGGCAAATGTCGCGGAAAAATTCACCGTGAGCTCTGCCGATTTCTTCCCACTTTGATATGTCTGTGACGAATATTCTCGTTCGTACAACATCGGACATACTGGCCCCAACTTCGTGAAGCGCATCAGAAATAACTTGTAGAATATATGTAGTTTGCGCATAGGCATCATTCACACCGACCGCTTTACCATCGCGCATCGCTGTTGTGCCCGCAACTTCGACTTGATTGCCCACTCGTATCACTCGGCAATAGCCTACCAACGGCTCCCAAGGTGATCCTGTAGTTACCCGGACTCGTTCAGTCATGTATCCAACTCCCTCTATATTACTCCGATGTTACCATTAGAGCTTCTTATAATAAATAACGGTTGCGTGGTAACTTCCATCTGCAGACTTGGCGAATTCCGGAATCCGCCCAGCTTCTATATACCCATTCGAGTGGTACAACAAGTTGGAAGGATCTCCTTCTCTTGTATCAAGCACCAGCAGGCTTCGTGCTTCATCGTGCGCGCAGTCTTCCACAATACGCAGCAACCCCTTGGCAATTCCCATTCTTCGCTGGGATGGGTGCACCATCAGCTTCGCCACTTCCGCACGATGAAGGGCATTGGGCTTTTGAGCGAGATGCAGTTGAATTGTACCGCACACTTGACCGTTAACAACTGCAATCCACAGACGCATCCCAGGCTGCAGTACTTCGGCCCAATAGTCTTCCGCCATCTTACGATCCAGCGGAGGCAGGAAACCTATTGATGCATTATCATTCACGACGTCCATTAACAACGAAGATAACCCGTGAAGCACTTCTTCATCCAACTGCTCCACCTGTCTAATTTGAACACGATTATCCATAGAACTCCACTCCGTTCGTCTGTCATCTATATTCCAGAACATGCTTCACAAAATCCTCAATTCCCATGATATCTATTATTATCCACTTCAACAGAGCCTGTCAAAGAAAGAAGTGCCTAAAAAACATCGACAATACTGCTCCTACTCTCTTTACTTCAATCGTACCGATAGGTATAATTCGAGCCAATGCTCCATTTGTCAATTCAGTATAGGAGGAGTAATAACATGCCTGAGATTGAGTGTCCCTACGGCCTTATTTTGTATTTTGGCAGCGACCATTTATCTTTTCTCACGAACAAGGTACAGGCAGATAATCACAGCCATAATTACATTCAGCTTACGATCGGCCTCCAGCAAGATGTAGTGATCACCGTAGAAGAACAAGCCTATCAAGCCTCTGGCTTCATTTTGCAGTCCAATGTCATTCATGAGCTGCACGGACTTGGACAATGGCAATGGTATATGCTCATCAACCCTGAATCCGCATTCGGTGAGCACCTGAAGCGAACCTATTTACAGAATTCGAAAATGCATGTCCTGAGCAGCATTCAAATAGAAGCGCTGCAGCATCTTGCAATCGCGCAATTATTCTCAATAAAGGATCCTGACGATTACGGCAGTACATGGAGCACATGCAAGCACATATTGGGTTTTCCAGATAACAGCCTCAGCAACCTGCAATCTGTTCTGGATGAACGTCTCCACAGCATCATGCAAGCAATTGAGACGATTCCTGCTCATCAATTGACCGTGAAGACACTTAGTAAGAAACTATTTCTATCTGAGAGCAGACTGTCCCATCTATTTAAAAATAGGGCTGGCATTTCACTAGCAAGTTACCTTGTTCATCACAAATTAGAAACTGCATTTCATGCCATCTTTAACGGAAAACCCATGACCGAGGCTGCTATGGACGCGGGCTTTAATAGCTCCTCTCATTTTTCAAGAACGGTAAGAGACAAGCTTGGCATGACTGCTCGCGCAATTGTTCAACATAGCAGATATTTGAAAGTATAACGTCCCCCACTCCCTTATAGTTGAAGGGAGAAGGGGGAATGGACATGAAATCCTATTTGCAGGCAACGTCGCTAGTCGATTATAACCATCCAACGATACAGAAGCTTATCTTAGAACAATTCTGGAATGAAGCCAATGACTACGAAAAGATTCGCCAAATATACGATTACGTGCGCAATCAAATTAAATTCGGTTATAACCGGGGAGACGATATACCCGCCTCAGAAGTTCTTGCAGATGGCTATGGCCAGTGCAATACGAAAAGCATCCTGCTTATGGCTTTACTGCGTGGAGTCGGAATCCCTTGTCGTATTCATGGCTTCTATATCGATAAGAAAATGCAAAAGGGAGCACTTACCGGCATTGTCTATACATTTGCTCCCCGCAACATTGTTCATGCCTGGACAGAGGTACAATATCAAGGGAAATGGATCGCTTTAGAAGGTGTCATTATTGATGATCCTTACCTATATCAAGTAAAAGAAATGCTTTGCAGCTATAATGGGGGCCATATCGGATACGGCGTTTCCGTGAAAGACAAAAAGAACATCAATTTATGCTGGCGTGGCGACAGCACCTATATTCAGAACTTTTCAATCACAGAGGATTTAGGCTGCTTCGATAGCCCGGATGAATTTTTTTCCGCCTATAACAATACGCAGAGTCCATTCAAAAAAGCCATGTTGAATTTGCTTCGCAAGCGGATCAATCGACGAACAGACGCAATACGGGAAGGCAAGTTGATATAATATCAAGCTAAAGCTAACCTCAACATAAACAGCCTATCTCTCCGAAGAGGATAGGCTATTTTTCTTTCTCCTTCCCAATCGATTTAGGGCAACCAAAATTCGCCGACAGAGCCGCCACACGTTAAATGAAGCCCCGTTCTCGATTAAGGTGAGACTTTCTCTTGCTCATTGTCCTTCTCGCAATCTCTTTCACTTTATTATTCATGTGACAAGTCCTGCTTCATTACGCCTGCGCGATTTTTGGGAGCTTTATGTGATCAAGAGATTGAAGACGATTCGGCAAAATGAATAAATTATCATCTGATGCTTCTGGATACTCGACCCTAAATCTACCTTGCTCAGGATGAAATTGATAGTACACCCGTTCCGTCTGTTCTGTAGCAATCCGATGTACAAGTTGCGAAAGATCAATTTGCTTAGGGGACAGGACATCGTACAGTTGTATCGAATTTCCATCTTGCATAAAAATAACGACTGCATCTAATTCTTCAATGAAATACAGATGATCCTCAAACACATGCAAGCAATACCAAGAGAAGATTCCTTCTGCATGAATAGCGTCGCACGTCGAACATCTTACGTTCCGTGAAGCATAGTATCGCATGACAAGCTCCCAATCCTGTACCTCTGTTACGTTTAGCTTCCGCATGTGAGGACGATGGTCGAGTGCCACTTGCGTATTTATCACCGAGTAGAACTCCGGTTCTTGTACTTTACGAAAACCAAACTTCGGGTAGAAATCGAGAACCGTTCGATTCGCATATAAGTACATAAAGCTGCATTTTTGCTGATATTCTTCGATTACGATTTCCATTAGCTTTCTCGACAGTCCTTGATTCCGATACGCTTCATCCGTCATGACCGTGCCAATCATAATGGCTTCGTGAATTTCATTGTTCACAATGATATCCATTACATTCACTGAGACATTCGCAATGACTCTATCTCCATCGGCATAGGAATAACAAATATACCGATCATTCCAGCATCCTCGCTGATACCAATCTTCAAACTGAATGCCGAATGATCGCTGCGCCAATTCATTGAAGCTTACACGGTATTTATCGATGTCTTTATAATCCTTAATAAATACGAGTTCATTCATAATAACGCTCCCTCATCGCCTTGTTCATTTCCCGGCTACTTATACTAGGTGACGCTCCGATCTGATATCCAGCATACCTTTCTCACACGAAGAGATCCCTTCTTCCACAGATCCTAGGTGTTCAATATTCTCCTCCCAAGTAGAAACTGTTGGAAATTAAAGCGCTCGCCTTTCAATCGTATTCAGCAATGCACGGTTGTTGGCAATAATCACTCTCTTGCGATCATATTCATCAGTTAACTTCATAATGGCAGGAAGACTCTTCGCAAAATAATCCTTGTTCCAGACAAACAGCATCGTATATAAATTATGCAGTGTTTGCTTATAGTTGGCTGATTCAATTCCGAGCCTTGTTCGCACAAATCTGCGCACGACCCTAAATTGAGTTGCCAGCTTATTCGGTTTAATAATGACAATAACATCTGCTTGCCGAAAGCTATCCATCCCCCACTTGTAATGAACGCCTTCGATAAGCCACGAGTCCTGCTGCAATATGTCCATCAGGAGTGCGTCTCTGACCTCGACTGGATTTCGATGCTGTTCCTCCTCTGTACGATTCCATACGAGATTATCAAGCTCATAATACGGAACACTGTATTTCCTGGATAATTCCTTGGCTATGTATGTCTTCCCACTGCCGCAAGGGCCAATGATGCGAATTTTCAAGTCTCCCCACCTTCTTTCTTTTAAGTGGTTCCTATGGTTTTTCTATCTAGCATCAGGTACATTGTTCTGCCACAGCCTTGTGACTCCGCGCATTCGCATGCCCTCAAGCTCAAGCTTATAAATATCCGGCATTGTCGTGGAGCCCCAGAACTCGAATCCGTAGGCAGGATCAAAATCATTCATCATCAAGGTCATAATGTCACCATGTGTCCCGAGCATATGGGCTAGATGCAAAAACACCAATTGGCATATGGCGCAGCAACTCGACGATCTTCATCGCATCTTGTTCCCCAACGGCTGAAATTCCCTTTGAGCGCTCTTGCCCTTCGATATATGGTGATTCACAATGTCTTACAAAATAAAGTGTAGTCGTCACATCCACCCACCTCATTTGCAAATGCAAGTTTAGACTTGCCAATCGCTCATAACACTCCCCTTACACGACAGAACCCGACCAAAAAAGCGAGTTTTCAGTCGGGTTACGTGGGGTCTTGTTGCGTTCTATCACATTCCATTATTATACACTTCAATTATCAATAAAGGTAGAAGGTTCATGTTCAACCTCAATTTCCTGAACGAATACCGCTGTTCCTTCAATAAAGACCTCTATCCGATCCTCATTTCTCATAGCTCGAACTTTCACTCTGCCATCTCGATCGATTTCTTGTCCTTGCTCAATGTAGAAATCAGCAGCGTCCTGATCGGTTCGCATGTATTGTAAATAGTAGGCCCCCATAACGCCAGAAGCCGTGCCTGTTACAGGATCTTCTTCCATACCCGAATATGGAGAGGAGAAGTGTCTGCCGTGCATAAACGATTCTGAATGATAAGTCTCCATACAGAATGGATGCACAGACGCACGCGGGAACTCAGTCATTATACTTGGGAACATTGCATTCATGGGTTTCATGGTCTTACACTTTTCAAGACTCTTGATCGGTACGAGCAAAGTCCATACGCCTGTACTCCCATAGACAATAGGTGTGGTCATGTCGATATCTTCCGCCTGCAGTCCAATTGCTTCCGCTAATCGGGCGATATTGCCTTGAAACGGAATAAATTCCGAGCTGTTTTGCTTCATTTTAATGAATAATTGCCCTTCATGAAGCGTGAATTCGATCGGTAATATACCTGCTTTCGTCTCTATGTTAATGTGTGTCTTCTCTCCGAAAAATCCTTTCGAATGCAAACAGTACAGCGAAGCAATGGTAGCATGGCCGCATAAATTCATTTCTTGGCCAGGCGTAAAATATCGCAATCTAACATCTGCTTGATCCGAATGAAGAATGAATGTCGTTTCATTAAATCCGACCTGTTTCGCGGTTCGCTGCATATCTTGTTCGCTTAATCCATCTGCATCGAGTACAATGCCAGCTGGATTTCCCTTATGTGGAATCGTAGAGAATGCATCATAGTGAAGTACAGTGATTGTGCTCATCGTTTTCCTGCCTTTCCCCCATTGATATGAACACCCTGTGTAGAATCATTTTACCATCATTCTTAGACAAAACAGCCTCTAGTCTCCTGCTCCTCATCCCCTGCACCAATTGCTTTTTCTCAGAAAAGTCTTTTTCGCGTGCCTATAAAGAGTTAATCGATATCATAGATTAGCCATTTCGAATCCGAATCTTTCCCTTTAATAAATACATACTGTGACGTGATAAAATCATCGTCATTCAACATATCATCAGCTAAGAGAAGAACTTGATATGCCTTTTTCTGTTCCTGAATATGAATTGGAGCATGCAGCTTCACCGTTTTCAATTGATAGGTCGGCATGCCTATTATCGGACTATTTGGTGCAAACAACTTCATATATTCCTTCTCATTTCCATCATGCAAATACTCCATTCGTTTGTTAATCAACTGTACAATCTCGCGTTCATCCCGATTCAAATTCTTTGTTTCCAAATACATGGGCTCAGACTTGGATTTGCAGCCTTGAAGCAGGAGAAGAATCATGACGATACACAAAGTCTGCATGACGATTGCGTTTCTTCTGAATCGCCTCATTTATCCAACACTCCTTTGTTGCAGATTTGTTCAACATTTTCATTTTGAATTCTTAACTCATTTGCATCATTTATGATCTGTCACGTGATGACTTTGCGCCAATTATGATAAGATTTTAATCTAATATTAAGAATTTATTAAGGAGCAATTAAAGCCCTCTCTCTATACTAAGCATATTAGATGAATCCTACATCTATCATTTTATCGAAGTTGCAAGGAGGAAGAGTATACGTGTCATTATCACAACTTAATATTGAGATGTTTCGGGGAATCAATGATTTAGGCAAGCAGTTCTCATTTCTAAATCCGTCTGTCGTATTCATAGCTGAATATACGCTGTATATGTTAGCGGCTTGCATGTTGCTTTTTTGGTTCACACGTACAACATCCAATCGCATGATGGTTCTTCAAGCTGGATTTGCCTTCATTTTGGCAGAGATTATAGGGAAAGCAGTCAGCATGCTCCACTCGCATCATCAACCGTTCGCCGTACTGCCCCAGGTGAGCAAGCTGATTAACCACGCAATCGATAATTCTTTTCCGAGCGATCATACGATCTTATTTTTCTCCGTATGTGTATCGTTCTGGCTTATGCGCAAAAGAGCGGGCTGGGTGTGGCTCGTGTTGGCGGGTTGTGTAGCGATATCACGTGTATGGGTTGGCGTGCATTATCCGGTGGATATTGCGGCAGGCGCTGTCATTGGTATTGTTTCGGCTCTTATTGTGTACTGGTCGTCAACTAGATTTACTTGGCTGTCACGCTTGCTTGACATGTATGAGAATATGGAACAGCGTGTACTTCCAACGAAGAATAAATCGAACAATATGTAATGATAGGAGTATGAAAAGGGACGCACCCATTTTAGAAAATGATGAAATGGCGCGTCCCTTCTGTTATTTTAGTCGTGAATAGCTTACTTCGAGCGAGTGAACAGTAAACATAAAAATATTCCGCATCATCCTGTACTGCCAATGAAGAAACTGGCGATTAAAATCAAAAACACGATCAGGGTTATCCCAACGTACAAATAATCTTGTTCATGCATAAATACAAAAATAGAGATAAAGACGCGGAGCACGGGTGTAGCAATGAGCATCAACAGTCCTGTCAGGATAATCGCATATGATTTCAGAGACAATAGACCATCGTAGATTCCATTCAGGCTTGTTGGGAACGTATTCGCTGGATAACCGCTCTCTCCAGAAATCAAGAATAACAGCAAACCGGTAAGGATAACCGCAGCACTAGCCAGTACGCCGACCCGGAGCCACTTACTAACGACAATCTCTACTGCCTCCGATTTATTATTCCGCTGCAGCAGTCTCTCTTCCTGTTGCAGCTTACCTTCTCGTTGCAGCTCACTCATAGAATTCCCCCCACTCCCTGTACAATCATCTGTATAGCCACATATGCCAATACCGGAATGAACCATTTGCGTATCGTTTTGCTCTTCATCTTCTGCATCATTCTCGCACCAGCCGTTGCCCCCACAAGGACACCCAACGCCACCGGAGCCGAAATTGCCGGATCGATATCTCCCCTGAATAAGTAGACTCCAGCACTTGCTGCACCCGTAACGCCCATCATGAAGTTGCTCGTCGCACTGGATACCTTGAGCGGGAGCTTCATGAAGACGTCCATCGCCATCACTTTAAAACTGCCGCTGCCGATGCCAAGCAGGCCTGATATGACCCCTGCACCATACATGACGCCAAATCCACCATATACATTGTCCACCTTATACGCAACCGTTTGATTCAAGGCCTTATCATAATATTCGCCCTGCAAGCGCAGCTTTTCAGCAACCGGATGCATAGTTACATCCTGCGGCAGCTCATCATTTCGCTTTTTAAGCATAGTCCCCGCCGAATAAAGCAGCAGCAGTCCGAAAATGATATACAACACAGTTGGCGCCATAATCCCGCCTAAAAATGCCCCGGTTATCGCTCCTACTGTTGTAGCAACCTCCAGAAACATGCCAACTCGCACGTTCGTAATCCGATCCTGGATATAGGCGATTGCCGCACCGCTGGAAGTTGCGATAACCGAAATAATGCTCGCACCGATCGCTGTTTTAATATCCACTCCGAACAACAAAGTTAAGGCAGGCGTTACTATGATTCCACCCCCTAAACCAAGCACTGCCCCCACGATTCCAGCCAGTACGGAGATCAACAAAATTTCTACTGCTAGTAAAGACAACTCCCTCTCCCCTTCCGCGCCATGTTCTTCCACATACATATGTATACATCATTTTTTACATTCGATCAATAGATTGCATCATTAACTTTACATTGTATGTGGTATAATGGTTTCAACAGGACTAGTACAAGTCGAAAGGGCTGATCGAATGCAGTTCCGGAATTTAGACGAGATCGACACGCGGATTTTGCAGTTGTTATCCGAAAATGGACGATTAAGCAATGCGGAGCTTGGACGAATGGTCAACTTGACCCGAGCGGCGGTGCGCGAACGAGTTCATCAATTGATGGAGGATGGAATTATTGACCGCTTCACCATAGTCGTCAATCCGTTAAAGGCAGGAAAAACCTTGTCGATGTATTTCGATATCGAGGTGGATTGGATGAAGCTGCAGCATGTCGTGGAACAGCTTAGAATGGCCGAGGAAATTACGAATGTGTATCAAATGAGCGGAAAACCGCATCTGCATGTGCATGCACTGCTAGACGATCCTGAGCATGCCGAGCAATGCCTGAAAAAACTTCAGGAGATAGAAGGCATCACTTCCGTCACCAGTGAGGTACTCATTGCGCGGCATAAAGAAAGAGGCGGACTATTGATCTAATCAAGTCTAGTCTAGCATTAAAAAAATATCTAACAAAAAGCCCGCTAGGACGTATGGCTTGTGTGAGTATCAGCCATTCGTCAAGCGGGCTATTTCATTTGAATGCTCCTCTATTCCCTTCCTCTAAGGATCGCATGAGTGATATTGAATTGCTTACGTGACGAATCCTCTCTTCTACCGAAGCACATTGGAAAAGCTATGAATCGGACCGTCCCAGCCTTCTTCTCGAATCTCTTTAAAGTTATCGTTCGTGTACGCTGCAATCACCTTTCTCCAGAAATGCTGCGCAGGCACGTTCTCCTCCATTTGGCTGACCTTCCAGTTTCCTCGGAACTGATCAAATAAAGCCGTTGCCGCATACCTGCCTACACCGGAACGCCTATATTTTTTCATGACGAAAAATTCTGCCATGGAATAAACCGCACAATTATCTTCATCTGTTCCCAGTTTTCTTACGAGCGCCAATCCCGCAAGCTTTCCCTCTACACGGAAGAAAAACGGATATCTCCCTTCTTCCGTCCAGTAATGATCCAGATACATATATTCATATAGACCGTTTTCATTGACATCCTCTGGATCAAATTCACTAAAATCATATTTATACAGCTCCAGCAAATTGCGCAGCGTAGATTTTTGCTCGTTCTCGACCTGATGCAGCGTTACCATGCTCATGCATTGCTCTCCTTTTTTGGACAGTGACTCTTCCAACTTCTCCCCCTGATCGTTCAGAATCACTCCACATTACGATTTCATTCCTGATTCAGCTTTTCGTTTAATTGTTCGTAAGCAGCCGCAAGCCAAGGATGAACAACCTTTAATGTATCCTTCCGTTCCCATAAATACTGAATGTAGGCGAACGCTGC
The DNA here is from genome assembly GCF_030363895.1 of Paenibacillus sp. S-12. Lineage (NCBI taxonomy): Bacteria > Bacillati > Bacillota > Bacilli > Caryophanales > Paenibacillaceae > Paenibacillus > Paenibacillus sp. S-12. Next base: position 38,445 of record NZ_JASIUF010000008.1, on the reverse strand, counting down.
ATGTTCCAATGATTTTTCTAGATTATGATGCAGTTCCTTAAGATAAGGAGGAGTGCCTTGCTGATCCCAAGCAATTTTGTCGGCCACAAATAATACAAGATCAAGCTGAGTCGCATTGGCTCGCAGCGTTGTATGACAGCCTACTGCATCCAGCACTTCATTATCTGTAATGCTAAATATGTCCCGCGCCATCACTTTGGATAGCTTTTGATGGATAATCATCGGGAACTGCTCTTCTTCAGGTAGTATCTCAATGCCAAGCTGCCTTGCTGCATGAATTCGTTCAGAATTCGGAAACACGGCACTAACATCGTGCAGCCAGCCAGCAATTTCAGCTTGGTCAGGATCTGAACCATATCTAAGTGCAATTCTTCTAGCCTCAGTTCCAACATCAATATTGTGATCTGCAGTGTAATGACAGTCATTTGATGACAAAAAAGATGCATATCCCGTTTCAGATTCCCTGCATACGCTACGTGCTGTGTAAGCTTATGAAATATAGGATGCAATGTGATACGCCGCCTTCTTCTTTGTATAATATTTTTCCTGCTTCATTATGAAATGAATGGACACATGCTTTCACCCTCCCACATACACGAGAGAACAATCCTTGTTAAGAATAAAGATACGAATTCCCAGAAACTCCCAACCAAACCTAGTAGATTTGGTAGCAACCGTGGGTTTGCAGGGTAATCTTTATTTTACATCTGTGTTCAATACATTTCTAGCCTCGTCTGCCCTAAGAAATTTAGGGAGCATTCATGGTCACATTTGTATGAGTAATGACTCTATTTATGGAAATGGATGCGGATAAGGATTTAGTTCCTCAGGCGCAAGCCTGCGATTGACATATCCTAATTTCATTGGTACGTCGAGCACCCTATCTATCCCTTCTAGCCGGCGGAGATGATGACCGAATGTCATCGGGAGCATTCCCGGAATCAACACCTTTACGCAATGTAGGCCATTGCGGAGTGTCTCGCTGGACGATTGATCGACGACAATGACGTCCAACTGAAGCTGACGGAAAATGTCAACAACTCTCTTTACATCCTCCGTTAAGTCGGTGTTCAATTCCATTGCAGGAAATTCATCAGCAAATGAACGCACAGGCCGACCCTCATCAGCTATAAGAAATTGAAGTCTTGCCGCTGCCTCTGGCAAGCAATACAGTAAGGCGTGATCTTCCATTTGCAGTACTTCATACGAATCTCTGTACATGGAATGAGCTTCGGAACTGCGTTCTTTCCAACGATTTGTTACCATAAGGATCATCCCTGCAAGCTCATACACAGCACTCTTCGCCGCTCGCACAGGGTCAAGATGAGCTCCTGCAGCACAGACCAAGCTAACTTCGTGTTCAGGCTTCCCTTTTGCAATCGCCCAGATGCTCGGAATTCCATTCTCGGTTGTAGTATTGTATAAGTGCACTTCATACCCTAAGACTGCCTTGATCCGGTGAATCATTAACAGTAGCTCCTGATCCCCAGAAGTGTATGGATCAAGCCTAGGACAGGGAAGCTTGGCATACCAGGCCATTAAGAAGGAATCACGTTCGACGACTTCAAATATTCCGTACAGCATCGCCTCTTCCAGACTACCGCCTACTGCACAACCATTAGAGGTTTCATATACGAAGCTCCCTTCATTACCCAAGCTATAATAAGCTAGCAGATGTGGAACCAGAATCGGACGCTCCTGCAAGAACGAATAACCCCATACCCATCCAATGGAGTTATCTGGATCAAATGGGACAAACGGAAAATATTCCTGTTCATATTGCACTTTCGCATGAAGTCCCACCGTTGTAGGGTTCAGAGCAACTTTCTTAAGTCGGCTATAACTGTCGAATATAACAGGACGCTTGCCTCGCGGAGAGATGCCGCAATACCGCTCTAAACCCTCTAATACAGCTGTAAGCTGACTACTTGCAAAGGAGTGGGAACGTCCTCCTGTTACCTCATCATAATAACCTAGCGGGAGATTCACGACTGCATCCGCAAATATAGAGGAAAGAAACAGTTCTACCTCATTAAATATTCCGGATCGATGATCCAAATAATCGTTGAACAGAACCTTCTGCAAATCGTTCATGGAACGACATCGAAAGCTGTTCCCTACCTTAAAAGATGGCTTAAGCATAATCCATGCTGATTCTGGAGAATCATCTGGAAGCGATCCGCACACTGGGCAAGCACCATTGGGACAAATATAATGCAGCGAAGTATCCAAGCTCCGAAGGTTCATAATATACACGTGCCCCTCTGTGAATACCTTTTTCCCATTCAATATGTTCGCTGTCTCTTCCTCTATAAGTAAAGCCATAGAACGATATGCTGCCGTATCGATCCTAGGAGCATCCTGTGGAATATAGTCCGGAGAAACGAGCATCATGAGCATATCTTTACCCGGACTGCGACTGCTGCCTGCTAGCGATAACCTTGTGGCAGCGCATTGAAAGCAACCTGCTGAATCAGATCGGGTCAGCGGACCTATGATTCCTTCCTCTTCAGATATATAGGCTGGAAACCATGGAATTTCTAGCGGCTTCACCTTCTCATTCACTTCCAGCAGCAAGCCTAGGTTTTCCTGTTCTTGAAGCACTATCGCGATACTTACCTTTGGCATATCTTCATTGATATTCCCTATTCGCGCTACCGTCCATTCGCTGTGTTCCTGCAGCCGGGTATACACGATATCCGCAAGCGTTCCTTTTCCAATGATAAGGACTGCACTCATGAAGACTCCTCCTCTCTGCGCACTGCCCCATAGATAAAGAACGGCTCTGAACCGAGGAAAGAACTGCAATGTAAATCATATACCTCTATGCAAGCATCGGCTTGCAACAACACGTGCCGAATCATCGAATTCCAATGTTCAAGCGGAGTTGGATAAGGGATACTAGGAATGACAAGAGAATGCCCCCATTTTCTGTCTTCACTCTGCACGAGAAATAGATCGGAAGCGAGGCCTTCCTTTTTGTTCAATGCCATCTGGAGTGTGTGACGAAGAGCCAGCGTGATTTCGGCATCAGTTCCGCCATACCATACATTGTCCGAATATACCCACATCACCGGGCATCCAAGCAGCGGCTCGCTTACAAATATAAGAGGCTCACCCCTTAATAAGCTAAGTGCTTGCATATCATATTGACATCTGGCATCTTCTATTTGTACATGTTCCACTCTGGTAACAGTAATAGGGTTCGAGTGTACTCGGCTTTGTTCTATTCGTTTTTCGAATTGTTTCATTAAGACTGCCCTTAATCCCCGTCCAACCGCTTCGGATGCATGAGTGCCTGCTCCAATTCCGACATTCGCACGCTGATCCGAACTCAACGTGGGGAATTGCAAGGGAAGCAGTCGCTCCGTAATAGCTTCCAGCCCTGCAAGTCCAGATTCACGCCTTGCCTCCTCATGTGTCAATCCGCTGCACACGATTTTGGTCAGCAGAATCGCATCATCCTCTGATAACGGATCAACCGGCTGAACCGAGCATTGTGCCAACGGCAGCTGAATCAGATCAGCTTCCTCCCATGCATGAAAAACTCCGTTAATCGAAGAAGTCAAGTGTTCGAAGCTCGTATACCAACCATTAGTAGATTTCTTTTCTGCTAGAGCATCATTAGCAGCTATGACTTGTTTCAAATCAGGTATGCGGCTTGCTGGCTTTATTCGTTGTACAAGTTCAAAAAAATGCTGACGTATAGAATGCCAGCTCCCTGTTAATGTTGCCGGATTGAAAATATAGCATTGATCTCTGCAGGCTGGTTCTTCGCCCTCAGTTGCTTCTAAATGCAACTCATGGATAATCAGATTTGCAAGGAATGCAAGTGCCCTGTTCGAGATATTGTGTACCTGGGTATTTTCTAAAAACACTGTCGGATGCAGACTTCGCCATGCTGCTTCCGGTCGTACTTCCTCACCTGGTTGCAACAGCGGCCCTATTAATCCTGCTCCCCTGTAAATTGCTGCCGGAACTAGCTGTTTCCCTTCAACCACACAAGCATCTTGAATATCGCTGAGCTCTTGCAAATGATCAAGCTGAGCTACATATAAAATAAATTGGTACGGTCGAATCAGACTTCTCCAATTCGGTTCAGGTTGCTGTTTAGCATTGTAGGGCTCCCCAAATATCTTCTCAGCTTCATATACCGTGATTGCGGGATAACCAGCATCATACCAGGCCTCGATCAAAGTGTGCAGAAATGAACCAGAACCGATTGCGAGCACCTTGTCTTCTTGCTTTGACACGCAGTTCCCCCCTTCCCCCCTGATGTCCAAACTGATACAGCAACCCTGTATATCGTAACTCCATCATAAATATCATTGTTAACGTATGACGATGACAGCGTTACTATGACTTTCGCACTTTCCAACCTTATCCACAAAAAAGAGCTGTCTCATGTCATATTTGTCATGACAGGGACAGCTTTCTTGCAGGCACATAGCCTTTGAACCTCTTAGTCCATTTATCATTTCATCCCATTTGGATGAGCTTCATCCAGTCGCTGGAATACAGTCCACATTACATTTCATTATGATCCTCCTGCAATTCGAGCAAATTTACAAATTAATCAATCTAGGTCATAACATTGGAATAGTTCATTACCAAATTTTGATTTCCCTCTTCAATTCGTCAATAGAATGAAGCTGCTTGAGTTTATCATGCTCAATATGAAGAATTGCCGTCTTAGTCATCTCGTTTTGCTGAGTCTTTTCCGTAGAGGCTGCTCTTACGATCACATCTATCGGGTTAGAGGTTTTCACCATATCATTTATGACCACACGCAGCTGAGTCAAAAAAGGATCACCTATATCGACAGTCTTTAATCGGATAGACAATTCAGGGATATCCTTGGGCTTCACGGGAATACGTACCCCATACTGATCCTTCTCGCTGCTAATTCCCTCTGTAAGCGATAAGGCATAATAAGCGTATTCAACCTGTATGGTGTCGATGTCCTCAAGTTGGAATAGATCAGGATACCTCTGCTTCAGTTCATGCCGAATCTGCTCAGACCAATATACAAGGCTGTAATCATCCTGCAATCGCCTTCCCACGTAAAGACCCTGTTCATCAAAATCACGTTCGTCTTCTACATGAATGATCACTTTGTCCGGATCCATCACGTTAAAAACCTTCGCAGTATACACTTTAAACTTGAAATTATAAAAGCTACCTGCTGCAACAGCATCCATATTATACTTTTGTTTCATGTATTCGATTGCTTCCCGCTTAACTTCTGCATGTTTCCAAGGCAAGCCTTCTAGTTCTGAATAGATGTAAAATCCAAAGGATGCAACCAAGACAACCGCCACAGAAAAGATCATCTTTTTCATGCAACACCTCGCAAGGCAAACTACTTCAACGATTAAGCAATGAAAGCAGTTTGCTCATTTTTTACTCACATCATGCTTCGATTCCTGAAAGGTGCATATCCTACCTTAACCTCATCCACTGGATCCCATTTCGACCATGCCGCTTCAAGCATATTTCCTTCATTGTCTCGAAAATAAAAGTATTTGGCTTCGCCTTCACCCAATGTATAAAGCTCCTGCACCGCGACTCCATTCTCTTTCAAATAAGAATGCGCATATTCAATGTCCGGACATTGAAGTGCCATAATCGGAAATGGACTCCCATTTCTGCTGATCTCTAGTCTATGTTCATCTTCCGTTTCAATTAACAGCAAGGCAATAGAATGCATATGCGGGTGATGCATAACCGCAAGGAATGAACCTCGATCTTCAAATTTGTTCATTAACATAAATTCCAAGTTTTTTGAATACCACGCGATAGATTCATCCAGTCTTGATGTCGGAACATATACGTACCCGATTCGTGTAAATGCAAACTGTGCAGCGCTCATAATCCGCCCTCCTTATTCGTTTCCTTCAGTATGTAACAATGATTGCGGTCTCTCTACTTTCATTTTCTTAATTCGTCTAGGATGCTCTCCAACTGCTATCCAAATATTTGTGCTGCAATTCCGTACAAGGTATTATTCCTCGCAGGCAACTGCTCTGCATTCTGAATCATGACTGGAGGATGAGTCTCCCTCGTAAAGCCAGCTTGCTCCAACAGTCGGATAAACCCAGGCTGCTCCTCAGGCACATCAATGCGAAGCAGCTTGCCCTGGTTGGATTCGGCTAAGAAGTGAATCACGGCCGCAGCCGCTTCCTGCTGAAGCGCTATAACCGGCCCTAACACAACATATTTCGGCCCTTTTACAGCTAATCCATATCCTAGCAGATTTCCTTCTGAATCCTGCACGATCACGCTTTGTTTTGCCTGCTTCATTCGAGCAGCAAGGAATATCTCTCTATCCGCGCCGATTGCTGCTTGATCCAGCTCTCGAACCAAGTTGAAGTGCTCCTCTTGCATAGGCAGCACCCGACACTGTGATTTGTTGCCAATTAGAATAGAAGAATTGCAGTTCGTGCACACAAGCTTATTTACATATGTAACCGTATGATAACCTAAGCCCTCATATAACGGCTTCCCTTCTTCCGTCGCAATCAGCATGATGGTGTCGTTATGACCGACTGCATTCATACAGGCTTGGACAACCGCTTTTCCTAACCCTAAGCCTCTGTACCGACTATCTACGATAACCATGCCGATTGTAGATAATCCAGATCGATAAGGAAGGATTGCAGCACTTGATATAATCTCGCCTTGATCATTGCGATGCCCCCATACCGTACCAGCTGACATGATCGTCTGAATATCGTGCTCATCATAATCCCAACCGATAGATGCGGACAGGTGAATAAGTCCTTGTGTATCATTGGAATGAAATTGTTCTGCGGCCATTGCCTGAATCGGAATCATCCTATATATCACCTTTCTATTTAACCCAAGTTAGAAATAAAAGAACCCAGCTCTCCAAGATCATTGTTCTCTAGGGCTGGGTCGTAGTTGGGAAATTAAATATTTCATTATGATACATACAAATACCTTTTACTAAATTCTTTTCCCTTCATATTCGATCTTGAATGAGCGGCACGATGGATATTCATATTCATGCTTTAACATTCCCATTATAATCAAGGATTCATAGCCATCTTCCGTCCGTATACATTCACGTAGCATTCCTTCTACTTGAAATCCGGCGCTTTCATATACATGCTTCGCTCGCAAATTATGCTCCTTCACATCCAACCATAGGCGGTGGGCATTTACTATTTCAAACACAAAATGTGTAAGCAAACGGATTGCTTCTTTGCCGTATCCTCTTCCCTTATCGACAATATTGATCCGAACCAGCTCAACAGAGCGATGCGAGTTTAGCAAACCAGCCAATATGATATATCCGACCTTCTGACTATCCTTTGTATGTATGATGAAATGAAGGGTATCATCGCTTTGTATCGTATCAACATGCTTTTCCCGCGGCCATACTATAACATACTTGCTGTTCTCGGGATCTTTTTCAGCGGTTAATACGAAATCCAGATCTTCTTCTCTAGTTCTACTCAATTGGATATGTTCAGATGCAATGACTATAGTAGAGATAAATTTCTGTTCCATTGATTTTCAACCACCTTTTTAAGACCTGTACGTTGCAGCTACAATTCTATCTTTCAATAGATGATATAGATAAGCAATGGTATTGGCGGCAGTATGCTCATCCCCTTCTTCCATAGGGAAATCCTCATCTCATCAACCGCATCCTCCATGCCACTATCGTTGCCGATTGAGATATCTCCAACTTGAAATTCGAATACTTTCTTCGTATCGAATATCAACGAGGGGGTACCGCTAAAATGTTTAATTGTTAATCTAACAAAACTGAATTTCTCCGCTCTCCGTCGCATTAACTCAGAATAGTATCAAAGCACATCTTGTAAAATTCGTGCCTTCCTCCGTTCGTCTCCTGCTCGAATGTGTCAACAATCTTGAAGCCAGCTTGTTCATAGACCCTAATTGCTCTTTTGTTAAAGGATGCCACCGACAATGTGAACTTCTGCGGTGCATACTTCTCTCGAGCATAGTCAAGTCCTGCCTGAATAAAATCGTTTCCGATGCCTCGTCCAGTTAAATCAGGCCGCATTCCTAATCCGATATCAACTGTATCCGCTGACGTCATATGAAACGTATAAAATCCAACAAGCTCCTCATTTTGCAACACAACATAATGTGTACAACCACGCTGTTCAGCATCGAGAAATTCTTTTAAATCGTCCTCATCCGCCATAATGTCGTAAAATGAGTATATTCCAGAATAATGCCAGTTATATGCGATTTCTTCCGCCTGTGTTTGAGTCATTTGCCGAAAGTGAAAACTCATCGGTGCTCATCCTCTCTTCTGTTCCCCGTACTCTTCACGTTAATATGCACAAAAACCGCTCCACACCCGGATATTTTTCTCCAAGACTCGTAATATCAAAGCCTGCTTTCTGATAGAATCCAACTGCATCACGATCCGTTTCTGCCTCAAGTTTGCCGATATTGCTGCTTTGCATGAATTCATTGATCATGAATTGTCCAATTCCTTGACCTCGAAGGTGCTGTTTCACAGCAATATGGCGCAAGACGGCCCCTCCATTTTTTACGATGGATATCCCTATAAGCCCGACCAACTCTTCCTGATAGAATTGGCCAAACAATTGTAATGAAGGATCGGTTCGGTATCTCTCAACCTGTCGATTTATTTTGTCATCATCAGGATACATACATTCTGCCAGCAATTCACGAACGCGATTCTGATCGGGATAGTCTATTACATTCACAAGTGCTTTCAAGTTACTTCCTCCGTGTTGATTGATTATGTATAAAAAACTTGCTAGTTATTCTCCAGCATTCCCCCTTGCCCTTTTCTTGAAGCACTGCATCGCAGACAGGAGGCACTGCCACATATTTGATGCCCCTAGGCTCTAATTGGTTTCCTATTCCTAAATAATTCACTACATCTAGGTAAATGTAATGATGAGCGTTGGCAAGCCTTCTCAAGGGAACCATGCATCGGAATGCGAAGACCAGATGTGTAACCCTTCTTCTCAATCAAACCAGCCTTTTCTTTTGAACCAGGCATACATTCCAATACCACCGACAATGAGAACTCCCAGAACGATAAAATAACCCCATTGCCAATGAAGTTCAGGCATGTTATCAAAATTCATGCCGTATATCCCGACAACGAATGTAAGAGGCATGAAAATGGTCGTTATTACAGTCAACGTCTTCATAATCGTATTCATGCGATTGGAATTTAAGGACATATAACTGTCTCGCATATCTGCAGTCATCTCGCGATTCGATTCGATCATTTCAGACAGCTTCAGCAAATGATCATAAATATCTGTAAAGTAGAGCAAATGACTCTGCACGCCTTCAATACGCTCGGAATTAATGATTCGGTACAACAAATCCCGCATCGGCACTATCGTTTTTCGCAGCTTCAGCAGCTTGGATCTGATTTCAAATATATCGTCCATTAAGCTCTGGATGGAGTCCTTCCCTTCATTGGATTCAATATCAGACAATTGATCTTCAAGCTGATATGCCGCCGGGAAATATTGATCGACCAACTTGTCGATTACCAAATGAGCCGCATACACATGTCCGGCTTCGAACAGTTGCTGCTTCTCCGCAATGCGATTCCATGCGTCGTCGATTTCCTTGGAAGGATTCAAATGAAACGTTACGATGAAATTATCTCCCCAAAATAAATCCACCTCTTCTGCCGCTAATGTATGGGGATGCAGCGAATGCAGAACAAAAAAATGAGTATTTTCATAATGATCAACTTTCGGGCGCTGCAGCAAATGATGTAAGCAATCTTCGACGGCTAGTGTGTGGAAATGAAAATACTGCTCCAGCAGCCTCGCTTCCTCAGGCGAAGGTTCATTGAAGTCTACCCAATACCACTTTGGTTGTATATGCTCAAGTTCTTCTAAGGTTATATCTCGCCTTAATTCCATCTTATCCGTTACAGCCAAAATACGAAGCATATTTGCATCGATCCCTTCAAGTTAGGTAAATGACATGCAGTCGATAAAAATAGGATCTTCTGTAGTTAGTATGCCAGAACTATTACGTATAAATCGGGCATCCATTCAGTCGATATGCCCTCCATACCTTTGGAAAGCTGAAATACAGTCTCATTCTGCGATTTGTTCGCAATAGCTTGTACCGATTCGACCCCTATGCCAAGCGGCGTTCAAACCTACGCTCTTCAATAAATTCACTGGCACATACGGTTCACCATTAAAAGCTCAGATGTCTGGAAATATGGCATACTCGCCTGCAATGCGATGCTGTTCAATTTTCACTGTTTCAAACTATCGCCTTATCTGATTATGCATCTGTTCATTCTCGGAACCATGAGCGCAAACAACCCACTTCTAGCAATCAGCGAAAGGTGGGTTGAAGTAAGAAGCTGGAACATAGTATATAAATAGAGATAGACCTTACATACTGGTTTGCTTAGTTTCTGCATTTCTTACACCGAACGGGACATGCACGGAAGGCGCAATTCTCGCAACTCCTTCGATATGCCCGACCTGATCATCGAAAAAGATGTGAGGTTTAAAAATTTTCAGTACCCGCTCCTTCTCTACCCCACCTAAGAAAAAGGCTTCATCAATCCGGATATCCAACTTCCTGAGTGTGGAAATGACCCGTTCATGCGCAGGCGCATTCCGCGCCGTTGCGATGGCGACTCTTATTTTCGGACGATATTTTGGATTCTCGATTCTTCGATTGATTTCTCTTCGTTGAAGCTTGGATATTTCGAGAAAGAAGCGAAGCAGCGGGCCAGGTGGCAACGGCTCCCCCGCCATTAGCTGTTCATGCTGATGAAATAATCCTATTGCCCCCTGCTGGTACACCGCTTCAGCCGAATCGTCTGCAATAATTCCGTCGAAATCAAATGCGATACGGAGCTCTTCATCTTCGTCATCATCAACGAAATCAGTAGGATACACGCAGCCCGCTGGCAACCCCAACCCGACGGCATGCTTCACATCATCTTTATTGCCAGACAAAAAGAGCGACGCATTAAAAGCATCCATATAAACAAACGGATCATTTCCAGTGACGAACACCGCCCGCGTAATAGGCAGACCATAGTGCTCTATTGATTTGAATACGCGCAGGCCGGTATCCGGATCATTGCGTGACAACAGAACGACCTCTACTGCTTGATCGCCGATATCCGTACCGTTCAGACCGAGCAATCTCTTAATAAGTGGGAAAGCTACTCCCTTATCAAGCACCCGCTTCTCATGCTCACGTTGGTACTTCCGATATTCCTCTTCCCCGTGTTCTTGAAAGACAGCATCCGATTCTGTCAAATCAAACAACGCGCTCGATGCTACAGCAACTACAAATTTATCTTGGATGTGATATCCCATGTGATTATCCTTCCTCTAGTTTTACTCTTGTATTTGACTCAAATGTTCACGCATTTTCTCCCCAATGATCTCATAGAACGAGACGATATTATCTTCTGGGCCGTTCACGATTCGTTTGAATGCTTTCGAGATTGGACTGGCCTTCGCACCTTGAGCATCCAGCAAATACCCGCCTTCTACCGCTTCCCAGTTGCAAAGTTCCCCCAGCTCGATTCTCATCACTTCTCCAACATAGGTGCCCCATATCGCGGCTATCGACCACACCTCTCGATCGAGCGGCTTGATCATATCTGGCTGACTCGCATAATCATTAGCATAATTGTCCAATATGTCCTCAACGCGATGTACGCTCTCGCTGCTGAAGTCCAGCGTATGACCCATCGATGCGGCTATCTGAATTGCCATTTTCGTGTGATGAACGACCATTTCATTCAAGCTGTATGTTTCCATGTTGTTTCCCTCCAATATATCCTCGTTGTCGTTATTCTCTGTCTTATCATCAACTTACTTGCCCAGCTCCGTGTACTTGTTAGAGTAGCGTTATCTGCATAAGGAGGCTTCAATTCCGGTATATAAGCCCTTTGCTCCTTCGATGCGTTCCAATCCGGTAGAAATTCCAAAATAGCAGGCTGCTGCGTTAATGCACAAATAGCATCCACATCTTCCATTCGATACTCACGCAGCAATATGTCGCCACAATCAATTGTTAACTCTGTCATCCCCGTCAGCACTCTCCTGATGATGCAATGTCGCTCCCCTAGAAGGGAGATTGCCATTCTTATATTGTGTAATCGCTTCCCGAAGGGATCTCGAACATAAAAGCGTCTTACTCCCCAAGGCTCATCTGCAGGCCCATACTCGATTGAAAAACCGGCACGTTCCATGTTCATCAGCACAACATCGACATCATCCACTTCGATCGATAAATCCGGCACAGGCGTATCTGACCCTCCTTGTGATGCGATACTCATCTGAACACTCATTTGAGCATCATTTCCATAGGTAGCAATCCAACCGTGATTCATCACAGATTCAGCCCTAATATTTCCTCATAGAAATGTTTGGCATCCAACAGATTCGATGCTGCAATATTCGCCACGATTCGTTTAACCGCCATAAATCCCTCCATCACAAGAGATCAATTTTACGACTGAAATATCCCTGGCTATTCCATGAACTTCCTGTATTGAGTGTACTTTACACTCATACGAAAGTATATACTTTCCTGATTTGTTCGGGGGAAAATCACAATACCTTTATGCGGTGGTATCAATCGAAACCTGTTGTTCAATTCACTCTCCACCATCTATACTGGAAAGAAGTAGACAAAAGAAGTAGATTCCTTACACGATCGGAGTTGATGAGATGTTTAAGCTAAAGGATATTGGAACCTTTACGTCGCTGCCTGAGCTTGCTATGCACATCTATGAAGGCAATCTATCAGCGCTGCGCGATGCCATTGCACAAGGCTGGGATATGGAACAAGAGATCAGAATAAGCCAATATACAACTGTGATCCCGCTAGAACTAGCCATAATTATGGAACAATTCGAGGTAATTAAATTGCTTATCGAGCACGGGGTGAATTTGAATCACAAGAAGGAACCGTCCTTCCTGCTAGCTGTTCGCTATTGCGAAGAAGAGATCATAAGATACGTCGTAGCACATGGAGCCAAAATCGATGCTCTGGATCATCTTAAGAGCAATGCCTATGTACAAGCTTATTACGGAAAAAAACACAACCTCCCGCTCATCCATGAGCTTGGCTTAGATGCTGCCAAATATGGCGGTTACACACTACGCAAAGCCGTTGACGCTCGTGATTGGCGCACGATTGAATTTATGCTTCAGCATGGAGTGGATATCAATTTCAATAAGCCGGATATGGTCTACCCGTATTGTTCTACCCCTTTAACCGCTGCTGCACGAAATGGCGATTTAATGATGGTTCGATACTTGGTTGAACATGGAGCGGACGTGTGTATATGTGAAAAAGGCGGTGATCGTGCCTATACGATTGCTGTGCAAAATAAAGATAGCGCTATGGCCGAGTATTTAAAGTCATTGGAGCCTGCAGAATTTCATAGCATTGAAAATAAAAGATTGGCATTGAAGAGCTATAAGCTGCCACAAAACCTTATTGATTTTCTAATAGGAGACAAGCTGCGAATCGAATTGCCTGACAACGACTACGAAATCGGCTACATTGAGTTCTTCCCTTTTACGGAAACGATTGAAATGAAAGCAGGCAGGAAGAAATTGCTGCGTCTCTCCGCGGGCGTGGATAACTATACTTCGATTCTCCTTGTCTGGAATCCAAAGACGAAATGCATCGGCTACTATGATGAGGAGCATCAGGAATACGGCGATGTATGCAGTTTCGAGGATTTTCTTGCACTGCCTGAGCTGTATCTAACCAAGATTGTGGAGGGTGAATTGGTGACATGAAGCAGTACTTCTAATTTTAGAGTCATACATACGGTATATAAGAACCAGATTAGCAAGCTCTCGAAATATCGAGAGCTTCTTTATTTTATATCTCTAAAGTTAGGTGCTGCCTTCTATAACAGTCTTCCACTACATTTGCCTAATCGCCGTACACACCATATTGCCAAATATTCGAATGTCCTCAAATAATCATAACCTACAGGATTAGCGCCTCAGATTTGACTGATTAAAGATACAAACAAATTTATATCTTTACAACTTTAACGGTTATAGTATAATGTTTTCGAATTGTATTTTTCAAGTTGTTCACATTTCAATTAAAGGTGGTGGCCGCTAACAACTGTATGGCACAGCATCTTTTGTAAGCGCTTCGTTTTTGTACGATGCAGGTATACTCATTGAATGAGAGGGAATGCTGATGGCAAATAAAACGTTAACCGCCGAGCACTCGAGGCAGGAATTAACTCCCGAACAATACTCATCCATTGCGAAGTCAGATAACTTCAGAAAGCTGATTCGAACCAAGAAAACCTTCATTATTCCTTTCACAATCTTCTTCCTTTGCTTCTATTTCGCCTTACCGATCCTTACATCCTACACGGACATCTTGAATTATTCCTTTTACGGCAGTATTACATGGGCTTGGGTCTTTGCCTTTCTGCAATTTGTGATGACCTGGGCATTTTGTATGATTTACTACAAAAAGGCTTCTACATTTGATAAAGCCTCCGACCAAATAATTGTTGAGAAAGGGAGGTAGACCATGAATACTGCTGCATTTCTTATGTTTTTGGCCATCGTTGCCTTGACACTCGTTATTACATATTGGGCTTCGAAAAAGAGTAAATCTGCAAGTGAATTCTATACAGCCGGAGGCGGCTTGACCGGATGGCAGAACGGGATGGCAATTGCCGGGGACTATATGTCAGCAGCTTCGTTCTTAGGGATTGCGGGGTCGATTGCGTTAGCAGGATTTGATGGATTTTTCTACAGTATCGGCTTCCTTGTTGCTTACTTAGTCGTACTCTTCTTAGTCGCAGAACCTTTACGAAATTTAGGGAAATATACGTTTGCCGATATGATTGCAGCTCGCTTCAAAACGACAAAAATTCGCGGATTCGCTGCGTTTAATACCATTGCCATATCCATCTTCTATATGATTGCACAGCTTGTAGGTGCAGGAGCCTTGATCAAGCTGCTTCTCGGTATTGATTTTGCAACCTCCGTCATCATCGTAGGTATTCTTATGACCGTCTACGTCACGTTTGGCGGAATGCACGCAACGAGCTGGGTACAGATTGTCAAAGCAATTCTGCTTATGGGCGGAACGTTTCTGATCTCGATTCTCGTGCTATACAAATTCAACTGGAGCCTCACAGGCATGTTCGATCATGTCAAGGATGCAACGCCACTCAAAGAGAACTTCCTTAATCCTGGCGTTAAATATAAAGATGGTCTTGATACACTGTCTTTGACGATGGGATTAGTACTTGGAACCGCAGGCCTTCCTCATATTCTTGTCCGCTTCTTTACGGTTAAAAATGCGAAAATAGCTCGCAGCTCTGTTGTATACGCAACTTGGATTATCGGTATTTTCTATGTGATGACGATATTCCTGGGTTTTGGCGCTGCTGCATTCGTTGGAAATGGTGATATTACCGCTGCGGATAAAGCAGGGAACATGGCTGCACCGCTCCTCGCAAAAGCACTGGGCGGCAATATGCTATTTGCATTTATTTCTGCTGTTGCCTTCGCAACTATTCTCGCCGTTGTAGCTGGACTTGTACTTACCGCTGCTGCTGCCTTCTCCCATGACTTCTACAATCAAATCTTAAGAAAAGGGCAAGCGACAGAGAAGCAGCAAGTCAATATGGCACGTTATGCTTCCATCGGGATATCTGTTATTTCTATTATTCTAGCCTTATTTGCACAAAACCTTAATGTTGCATTCCTCGTATCGCTAGCGTTTGCCGTTGCTGCGAGTGCAAACCTGCCTGTTATTTTATATACAATATTCTGGAAACGTTTTAATACGAATGGCGCGATCTGGGCCATGATGGTTGGTCTGATCGCCTCCGTAGGACTCGTTCTCGTCAGTCCGAACGTATTTCATCCTGAAGCTGGAAAAGCAATCTTTGTTGGTAACGCGCTTTATCCGCTTACGACTCCAGGTATTGTATCCATTCCGCTCGGTTTCATCGCTGGTTACATCGGTACCATGCTGTCGAGTAAAACAGGAAAAGCAGACAATCAAGTTGAATTCGATGAAATTCTCGTACGCTCCAATACAGGAACCAATACCACGATGTGACCCTAAGTTTATATTGTATGCACAAAAGCATCCATTCAGCGGATGCTTCTTTTTTACGTATGTCTTTCTTACCGATGCAATATTGAAACAAGATGTTGCATCTGCGACGCGAGCCCACTCGTCATGATAGCCTGAATACCTATTCCTAATGATTAATGAACCGCAACCGCTAATCAAAACGTTTACTTCTTATTTAGCTCCCCCTATGATATATCTACAGGATAGATTTCTAGTTAGATACACATTCGTGCTGGTTCAAAGTGAAGGAGGAGATCTGTAGCAATGAACGTAACCGTAACGAAATATAATGATGACTGGAACCGTATGTTCGAAGATGAAGCTCAAAAGATAAAAACGATTTTCGGAGATGAGTTGACCGACATCCATCACATTGGCAGCACTTCTGTTTTTGGATTACAGGCTAAACCGATTATCGACCTGATGCCGGTTGTAAAGGACATTGGAAAAATCGATGCTTTCAATGAGCAAATGACAGAACTAGGCTATGAATGTATGGGCGAATACGGCATAAAAGGACGAAGATATTTCCGAAAGGGCGGTGAGCATCGGACACATCATGTACACGTTTTTCAAGCAGATAACAAGGAAGATATTCAACGTCATTTGGCTGTAAGGGATTATTTGCGCGCACATCCTCAGGAAGCTGAGCAGTACGGCAACTTGAAGGAAAAGCTGGCAAGTCAACATCCGACTGATATTGAAGCTTATATGGACGGAAAAGATTCATTTGTGAAGAACCTCGAAAAGAAAGCATTGGATTGGCGTTCGTAAAAAGTCACTGGGACATTACGACTATTGCTAAGATCTTTTTTATTGATGGCTATGCATTCAACAAATCCGTTTTGAACGAACGGACAAGTATACAAAAATAAAGGATGTCCCGACTAGGGCATCCTGTTATTTTGTATCGGGTTTGAAAACTAAGTACAGCGCATAAACAATAAGTGTAGCGATACCTAATTCGTATAATAGCCTCAAATAATCCAAGTGACAAGCTACAAAATTTGCAACTTCAACATACACAATTCTCGTGTATAGACAATTGCAAGCGCTTAATTTTTTGATTGTTTTTTCTTCTGCATTTCTACTATTAATCCATCTAACTCTTGACTAATCATAACCACATCTAGATCTGTAAACCCCCCCTTATTCTGAACTATTTCCATTAACTTCTCTCTTAGTTCATTAATTTTATTTTCTAAAGAATCAATATCTATGACTATTCACCTCACGGATACTATCTCTTCTTGAGTATAGCGTCCGTTACAAGTCAAATATGTGAAATAAATCCCACTGCAACATCATGTCGAAAAATGAAAAAGAGCAACACCTTTTTGGCGCTGCTCTTTAATACTACCTACCACGGATGGATAACCCCAGAGCCACCAGTAAACTGGACTACTGCTTCGGAAATAAAAACTGCAACTAGAAGGGTGTTAAAAACTAATTTACTAAATTTGTTTTTCATGACAATCCCTCCAATTTAGAGCTTCGCTGATAGTATTCTCTTAATTTATCTAGTGTAGACTGAGGAGAAACGTTATTCATAAAATGGATATGCAATGCGGTATTCAAAGCTTCTTTTTCTTTTGATGCCTCATCTATTTTGGAATACCAGAAGGCACATTCTACCATGTGTTCAATGCTTTTGTCTATGTCACCTACAGTCTTATAATACTCTGCCTTGATCCGAAGATAATCAGCGTATACAGCACAAGCTAGTGGGTTTCTTTTATCAACAAGGGACGTAGTTACCCTGTCATTTTCCAGAACAGCTTTAGCTGCTCCAAGATTATTTTGCTGCAAGTTCAATTGAAGCAGTTGTTTTGTAGCAGGAATAATTAAG
Source organism: Paenibacillus sp. S-12 (assembly GCF_030363895.1). Lineage (NCBI taxonomy): Bacteria > Bacillati > Bacillota > Bacilli > Caryophanales > Paenibacillaceae > Paenibacillus > Paenibacillus sp. S-12. The sequence goes on along the minus strand of NZ_JASIUF010000008.1, from coordinate 20,456 downwards.
GCATTTCGACACGTCTGTAAAAATGCTAACAGTAGCTCTTCTGCTTTTACCGTTTCTCCCCTTCTAGCCTTATAGAACGCATCCATGATAACGACATTTTCCTTTGTATGTGGGTAAGAAAAATTTTTATATTGCAGCAGGTACAGTTCTGATTCAGTGTGTGCTCCAATGCTAAAATACGCATCTATAAGTACACCAAGTGCATCTGTTTTAAATTGACTTTCACCATTTTTCAATACTTCTTTGCAATAACCAATGCACTCACTATGGTAGTTTAGTGTATATGCATGAATAGCTAATTTGTAATACAGGCTAACACGTTCTTCGAACGATAAGAAATCAACATATTGGAGAACATATTTCCCGTTCTGAAACGTTTCTTTTAACTTTGAGAAATCGTTTCGTTCAATCAGATATCGTTGGTACAAGCCTCTGGCTATATAGGGCATTATTCCGTGCGAACGCGAGTGTTCTATGATGAGGTTATATAAGGACAATTTGATGGAGTCATCTTCAATGGAGTCGATATTTAGAAAAAGCTCTTCTGTTAAATCAACACTATCTTCATTTGGTGCTTCAAGATACTTGGCTGCAACCTTACAAATCAAATCATTACTGCACTGGTGTAAAATCGTGCTTTGAAGAATGTGGAGCAATAAGTCTGCTCTTTTTTCATCTTCGACATAATAATCAACCAATGTTTCAAAAGGAATCTTCAATGCAACAGCCAATAGCTGTAAGGTTGAAAACTCTGGTCGTTTTATTTCGCTGTTCTCTATCCTTGATATCGTACCTTTATTGATACCTGACAGCTCTGATAACTGCGCAATCGTTATATTCGATGCACATCTAGTGTCGTAAATTAATTCTCCGATTGTTTTTATGATCGCTGCTTTCAATATCACCCCTCCTTTTCTCAAAATAATTACCTATAATTTACCATTTTTCTAATACTGTGTAAATGCGAGTGGAAAGAAAGATAATAAAGTATTATTGAATATTCACCATAAAAAAAGAACCCTTCATAAGCTTAAACCTATTGAAGAGTTCAAAACAATTTATATCATGCCCATATACATAAATAGAGAGATAGAGTGCCCATACCATTCATTAGACCGATTCCGGCTATTCTTCCTTCAGATCCGGTTCGGGTGCTAATTTTTTAGCTAAGAACATAGCCACGATAATCGCTGTAATCCCGCCGACAAGCTTGCCGACGATCATTGGGAAAATCATTTCCTTTGCGACCCCAGCCGTAAAGCCGAGGTGATCGCCGAATACGAATGCGGCAGAGACGGCGAATGCAACGTTGATAACCTTGCCTCGCACATCCATGTCCTTCATCATACCGAACATTGGAATAACGTTGGCCAGCGTCGCTACCAAACCTGCTGCTGCAATCTCGTTCATCCCAAGCATTTTGCCCAGCTTCATAAGAGGCTTGTTGAATACCTTCGTAATAACGAATACCATCGCAAAAGCACCAGCCAAAACAATGGAAATGTCGCCAACGATCTTAATTCCTTCTTCAATCGGTGCAAGTCCCGGAATGATTGTAATATCCGTCAACTGCTGCGTGATGCCAGCCGCAAGACCAAGCGTTGCAACAATGACGATGAACTGACCGAAAATCGTGAAGCCCTTGATCATCCCGTTCGGGAATTTCCACAATCCCAACACAATCAGTACGGCGAACAGGATGATAGGAACTAGGTTGGACAAGATCATTGAGAGCGAATAACCTGCCACCAAGCCGCCGATTAAGCAGCCAAGCGGAATCGTTATAATACCAGCCAATACGCCAGTAGCCAAATACTTCTGGTCTTCCTTCTTAATAATGCCAAGTGCGACTGGGATAATGAATACGATTGTAGGTCCAAGCATCGCCCCTAAAATCGTACCCGCGAACAATCCCGCTTCCGGCGTTTGCGCCAATTCCTGCGCGAGTGAGAACCCGCCCATATCGTTGGCTAACAGCGTCGTTGCAAACATGGCCGGGTCTGCGCCGAGCGCGCTGTACAGCGGCACAACGACCGGACTGAGTACCTTGGCCAATACTGGGGACAGCGAAATAATTCCGACCATCGCCAGCGTAAGCGACCCCATAGCCATAATCCCCTCATCGAACTGGTGCCCCAATCCGAACTTGTACCCAATGCATTTGTCGATTGCTCCGAGAATCATGAAGATGACCATGCCGTATATGATGATTTCATTAATCTCCACGAACGTGCTCCTCCATTCTTACCTAAGATCAAAAGCGTATTTTTCAATCACGTTTAAAAAGATCGGTTGTCAGCACCGAGAAGGTTGCGGGAACTCGAAGCCTATGCTTTCGTAGCGAGTTTTGCGTTGCAAAACTTGTAAGGAGCAGCGCAGTGTAGGCAAAACTACATGAGCAGCTAAAATGTTTCCAAAGGAAACATACTTCGGAAGCATATGCTATTCGAGAGTGAACGCAAGATTCGATGCCGAGTTGCTTTCAATTTTACTTCGTGATCAAAAGCGAGCTTTTTAAACTACCTATCGGAAGTGTTGTTTGAGTTCTTCAGAAGGAGAAGGAATTACGGAATAATGAATCATCCGCTTTTGATCCATGGAGGATACGAACACCTTCATCCCCTGCTCGACATCACTGACACTTCCCGTGAATGCGGCGAGGAACTTACCGCCGATCGCCATGCCGAGATTCATTTTTTTCACTCGAATATCACATTGCTTTACTGCCTCATTCAGTGCGAAAATGCCGGAAGACACCGTAGACGTCTCCACGATTCCAAGCGCGTCCACAGGAATTGAGCCATTGCTTCGCTTCAATCCCTCCACAATATCGGAATGAACGCCTAGCAGCTCGAAGTCGCTGATTCGGAAGTCTCCCGCTTCCTCCCGCGCTGATTCCATCGCGGCTTGAACATCTGCGGTATCCCCACTCATCATAATGAGGAACTTGCCTGGACAAATCGGCTTCATATGATGCACACTGACGGGAGATGTCTTCAGCATGCGGTCAGCCGTTTCGTAGCCTTTGCTTATGCTTCGCAGCTCAATAACACCGATTGCACTAGTCATGGGACACCTCGATGGAATCGACGATGCCGACTATGACTGCATCGACGGGGATGTCCGAATTGGCGAATGATGCCCGGGCAGCGCTTCCCGTCGTTACGAGCACAGTATCTCCGATGCCTGCTCCCGCGTTGTCTGCTGCGACGAAATAATCGCGTTGAACAGGTTCATCATGATTCGATAGAGGCTTGACCACTAGGAAGGTCAGACCATTCAGCTTGTTGTCCTTGCGAGTTGCCCACAGGCTTCCCGTAACTTGTCCCACGATCATAGCTTCACCCCGCCGTTATCTTCTGTGCACCTGCATTTTCTGCATACGCAAGTAGTCTTGAGCGAGCGGCGTTATAATGCTATGCCGATCAATCACGATCTCTTTGCCGTTATGCAGGCGATACTTCTTCAGTTCTGCTTCCGTAATCACTTTGCGATTCAGCACGAACTCTTGAGCATGTGGAGTACTTGGAGCGAATTCTACATGGGAATCTTCCTGTTTTTCCACTAGCTGTTGTTCAGCTTGAAGTCCTGATCCTGCTTCCACATGGCTGTCCTCCAGACAGGCTGCCAGCAGATCATGTTCCTTCACCAAGCGAATGCCGTAAGCACGAAGCTTGTTTGCAAACTCATCATACAGCTTGTACAAGAGTACAGGCGCTGTCGCCTTATATTTGCGGTACAGCAATCCTTCCTCGAGCGCAATCACTTCCCGCCCCTTGAGCAGCATCGTTAAGACAAAGCGCTCGCGCGGGCCAGCACTTAACCCGTTTGCGAGATTGGAAAGCAATTGCAGGCACAGCTTTGGAATGATCAGCACATCGCAATCTCTAAACGATTCATCATAATAGAGAACATCATAGTAGGGCTTCAGTACATTCTCTAATTCCGGTACCGCTTCCACCGTTAGAAGAACCGCTCGTTTTTTTGCTGGAGCCGTTTCTTCCTGACGTTCTAGATTCAATCGCTTCATCACTTCTGCAGTAACAGCTTCAATGATTGCAGCTCGCTCTTGAGCTTCTATGTTCATTTTTTCACACTCCTAAACCTAGATGCTCTGCTTCACAATTTTCCCCTTCATTCCCTTTGTAAAGCCGCAAGCATTCGCCTCGTCGTAATCGATATGCATATAAGTTTCATAATTCGCACTAACGCGAACAAGCACATCATCGAAAATAAGCGGGCGCTTGCCAAATACTTTCACCTGCACAATATCGCCGTTCTTGACGTCGAACTTCTCTGCATCTTCTGCCTTCACATGAATATGGCGTTGTGCGGCGATAAGTCCTTTTTCCAAACGAATCATATTGCTGCCCGAAGCAATCACGATACCTGGTGTCCCTTCGAGCTTGCCGCTTTCCTTCACAGGAACCGATACGCCCAACACAACGGAATCCGTCAGCGATACTTCCACTTGCGACTCCTTGCGCTCTGGTCCAAGCACGACTACATTATGCAGCGAACCCTTCGGGCCGATCAGTGTAACGCGTTCCTTGCAGGCATATTGCCCAGGCTGGGACAAGTCCTTCGCCTTCGTCAATTGGTAGCCCTTGCCGAACAAGGCATCAATCGCTTCGCGACTCAAATGCACATGCTTGCCGGATGCCTCCACCTCGAAGCAGGTTGTTTCATTCTGCACCCGCTTCACCACTTCATTAATGATGCTTTCTACCAGTTGGTTTTCCACCATTTTCACCTCATCCATCGTAGTGTCCAACACGGATACGGAACATAATTATCCAGAATAAGGAGGACAGTCGGTTCAATGAACGAATGATATCCTCGCGATCTGCTTCGCCATGCTCCTTCTTGAAGGCCTGATAAGCCAGCAGCTCCGTTTCCCTCGTCAATGTGCGCAACGCATTTATAACAACAACCGCTTCGCCCATATCATAGCTGGGTTGAAAATGTTCCAATCCAAAGTGTTTCTTGGGAAAATGGGACTGCTCGCGCAGTTCCTTGGCGTTCATCCCAAGCAAATGAAACTCTTCAATGCTCTCGCTCAATACCTCGCACCGTACGATTCGCCGTACGAATTGCAGGATTTCTTCCAAATCATCGACCAACTTGGTCATGTTCAGCTTGAAGCAGCAAATTTGCGCTTCTAATAGTTTGGTTTCCAGTGAATCCAGCTTCCCGCGGAATAAGATCCGTGGATGATCCTTGAATACCAGCATATTGCCATACAAATGAGTCATATGTTCCGGTTTCGTTTCCAAAAAACCGCCATACAGCGTACGGAACCGTTTTTTCCCTTCTGTCGCAGGCTCGACATCCAGGTTTTTCGTAACTTGAACCTTAACTTCTTTTTTGGGCGCCGGTGTCTCTTGTACAGCCATATTCGCCCCGGGTTCAGGTGCTTTCACATATCGAAGCTCAATCTGGTGATCCGCCAAGAAGCTCTTGGCCGATGGCGTCAGAATTGTTCCTGCCGCCGTTTCATATACGGCAACATCCTTCAAATTCCGATTTCGAAAATGCTTGCGAAGTTCGCTTTCCGTAATCACAGCCATGTTCTCACATCCTTCTCGTGCGAATGCGTGTTGTTCAAATCCTTATCGTTACGCACAGCATATCGGCTTGAACAAGCCGATTCATCACGACAGATGAGATGCAGGATGCCAAGCGCGCTGCGCCAGCATCCTGCTCCACCTTATTCAGTAGGCTCGTCCGGAATCCGAATTACTCTACTGTTTTTGTTTTAGGCAAGATTGCGTCCACTTCGGAATGTGGTCTTGGAATTACGTGTACGGACAACAATTCGCCAACACGTTCTGCAGCTGCCGCGCCTGCATCTGTAGCTGCCTTAACTGCACCTACGTCGCCGCGAACCATTACGGTTACGAGACCTGCGCCGATTTGCTCTTTACCGATCAAAGTAACGTTAGCTGCTTTCACCATTGCGTCTGCTGCTTCAATTGCGCCTACCAAACCTTTCGTTTCTACCATTCCCAATGCGTTTGCGTTTGCCATGATTAAATTCCTCCTAATTAATTATCATTTGAATTTTTGTTTATATAAAATGTTGAGTAACCGCTATTGTGAAACAGATAAATAAGAATACTAGGACTCCCGATGAATCTATCAACTTACATTTTTTCAAGAATACGAGCGACGATCATGCCGATCAGCTCTTCTTTGTCTCCTAAATCAAGGCCAGCCAATTTATCTTGTACATTCGCAGGCTGCTCCTGCTCCAACAAATCTTCCATTTCACGGAGGCCATAAGCGACTCTACGGATATTGAGCAAATTAAGCGGGCTGATGTTGTCGGATGTCGAGCTTCCGCCAACCGCGCCGCAACCCAGCGTAAGAGCCGGTGCAATTGCTGTTGTTGCGCCGATGCCGCCAAGTGTACCCGGTGTATTTACAAGTAAGCGCGATACTGGCTTCTTCAATGCGAACTCGCGAATGATTTCTTCATTTTCGGAGTGAATGACCATCGTATGGCCTGCGCCCTCGCCATGTAGAATCTCAATGCAGCGCTCGCATGCCGCTTCCCAGCTGTCTTCTGTGTAGAAGGCAAGAATCGGAGCCAGCTTCTCGCGAGAGTATGGAACCTTCGGTCCAACTTGCGTTTCTTCTGCGATCAGCACGCGTGCATTAGCTGGAATGTCCAGGTTCGCCAATTTCGCGATATGCGCCACACTGCGTCCGACGATTTGCGGGTTCATCGTGCCATTGGCGCGCATAATGAACTTGCCAAGCTGTGCTGCCTCTTCCTTGGAAAGGAAGTACGCTCCCTGCTTTTTAAATTCCGCAATTACCGCATCCTTGCTGCATGCTTCCACAACAACGGATTGTTCGGATGCACAGATTGTGCCGTTATCGAACGTTTTGGAATCCATGATGCGCTTGACTGCAAGCGGGATGTTCGCGCTCTTCTCAATGAAGGCAGGGCCATTGCCCGGGCCAACCCCGATTGCCGGCGTACCGGAGGAATAAGCGGCTTTGACCATCGCTGTTCCGCCAGTTGCGAGAATCAAGGCAACGTCATTGTGCTTCATCAATTGATCTGTTCCTTGGATCGTCGGAACCGTCATGACGCCAATAGCGCCTTCTGGACATCCTGCTTCCGCGGCTGCCTCGCTGATTACCTTCACCGTTTCCAAAATGCTCTTAAGTGCATTCGGGTGCGGAGAGAACACAATACTGTTTCCGGCTTTTAACGAAATAAGCGCTTTGTAAATCACAGTCGAAGTTGGATTCGTGGACGGAATCAGACCAGCAATCACGCCGACTGGAACCGCTACCTCCATCACTTTGTGCGCTTTATCATCCTTCAACACACCGACTGTTTTCATGTCCTTAATGGATGCATACACTTGCTTGGAAGCAAATGAGTTCTTAATAATCTTGTCCTGCCAACGACCGAAGCCTGTTTCTTCGTTTGCCATTTTTGCGAGCTTCTCGCGATGCTTGTAGCCAGCATCCGCTACCGCCTTGACGATGCCGTCAATTTGCTCCTGCGTCATAACGGCAAGCTTCGCTTGCGCTTCCTTGGCTTTCTTAATCAGATCACGGACTTCTTGAATGGATCGCAGGTCTTTATCCAATGTTTCCATCAATATTCCTTCTCTCTACAACATTTTTTACAAGCTTGCTTTTTTGTTTGACTTACTGCGCTTCGTTGTCGGCGCTGGCACCGGCTTCACGATTGAGGCGCTGCCGTTGCCTTGGCTTTTTGCTGCATCCTTTGCCTTTTCTACAGTAGCTGCTGGTTTGGCAGTCGACTGAACAGTGCCCATGTGTCCAGGGTTTGGCTTCCGTTCTTCGACTTTATTGCCACCCTCAACTGCTGCAGATACTGCCTTGGCATGTGATTCCATCGCAGCAGTATCGGCCTTCGACTTTGCATCAGAAGCTGTTTTGACTTTCGGTTCTTCTGTCTTCGAAGCTTCCTTTGCTTGGTTCGTCTGAGCTGTGGGAGCTTTTTCAGACACTTTATCGGACACCACTTCTGCGTCCTTTGTGTCTATTTCGACTGCTTGGCTGGTAAGAACACTCTCAACGTCAGAAGTATCTTCACCATTTTCATGAGCATCAAAAGGCTCTGCCACCAAGGCAGCCGTCTCTTCGTGCATTCGAGCAATGACATGACGTGTTACCAGTACATCCAGCCGTGTGGCCATTTCTGCCCCTGCCTCAACGGCTGCCTGCACCGCACCGACATCTCCATCGAGCTTAACTGTCACCAGTCCGCCCTTAATGATCTCTACTCCGATGCAGGTTACACTCGCTGCCTTCAATGCGGCATCCGCCGCAGCGACTGCACCCAGATAACCTCTAACCTCAACCAATCCTAACGCGCTATGTCTCATCGTACGCTACCTTAATAACTCGTCGGATTATCTGCGACGAATTGGACAGCGTCCGCGAAGGCATCGCATGCTGCCTTGCAGGCCGATTGGCTGCCTGTGAGCAAGCCGCCTGCGAAGTTAGTTTCAGAAGGCGGTCCGAAAAATGCGGCAATAGTGACATCCGCAGCCTTCAACGCTGCATCTAATGCATACATGGCTTCCAGTGGAGGAGCGATCAAATAAGCCAGCGCTTCTCCTTCCCGGATGCCCGCTGTTTCGGACAAATACGAGCCTGTGCGGGACACGCAGTGAGCGAAATACGTAATGCTATTATCCTCATTAGCGCTCACGAAGTGCGCGCCGCTTTCAATGAAATCTGCAACGGCACTCATGCCGCTGCGCACTTCCTCTGGATTAGGCCCAGCCAAGATCCCAATGACCTCGCCCGCCAGCTTCGTCGAAGCATTGGCCGATCCGGCATACATGCTTTTTGCGTAAACGACATCTACAGCAGCCGACTTCGTCGCTTCATCCAATGCCACATACGTGACATCGTCAATGTCGGCAGTAATGATGCCTAGACTCTTATGGTGCGGCTTAAGCTCCAGCTTGCTTGCCATATCCAGGCTTACGTTGGAAATGAGCTTCATGCCGAGCACGGTTGCATGAATCGGTTCGTTTCTCATACGTGCCTTCCTCCTTACGATTGCTATCATTGTGTGTTCGAATTGACGAAATTCAATCCATAATTGCGCTTCGAACAACCGCTATAGTTTCAAATCAATACCAGATGCTTTGCGGTCGATCATTGTCTTGATGAGTTCCGCAATATGAGCGCCCGCTTCAACTGCAGGCGTACCGCCCGAGTGAATGTTGGAAATAACGGTGCGTCTTGCTTCAGGCATCCCTACAGTTGGCTTATAAGCAATATAGGCACTCATTGATTCTGCAGTCACCAGTCCCGGACGCTCGCCAACGAGCAAGCATACGACATCCGCTTCTGTTACATCTCCAATGACATCCATTGACGGAACGCGGCAATGCTTAACGAACAGGATATTGCCGGCCTCAAAGCCGTACATTTTCAAGCCTTGCGTAATCGCGGGAATAATATCGCGCAAATTCGCTTCGATCGCAGCCGAGCTCAATCCGTCCCCGACCATGATCTGAACTTTGGCCTGCTTCGTTGTGTTCTGCTTAATATACGCAATCGTGTCATCCGAGAATTGACGTCCCAAATCAGGGCGCGTAATATATTCATCCTTGTCCCGACATTTTGTCGCAACCGGCACAAGGTTCATTTCCTTCACGAAATCTTCGGAAACGTAGGAGAACACCGCATCCTGTGCAGCAGCATGGTCAGCGCGGAAGCGCAGCGACGTAATCGTCTTATAACGCGGGCCCGCACGCCATACACCAAGTCGAGCCGGTGTTTTCTCTTTCATTTTCAGGTAGCCTTCGCGATCTTCCGGTTCCGGAACAAGCAGCAATTTGCGCAGATCAATTTCTGTAATGTCATCCAGACATTCGCCATCGTCCACTTGTTCTTCTTCCTTCATTGTTGCAGTCGCTTGTACAAGCCCGCCAACAGCAGCCTCTGCTGTCTTTTTTTGCGGAGTAGAGGCATCCGCAGCCTTCGATTCTGCTGGCTTGACTGCTTCCGCTGCCTGCTCTGTCTTGTTTCCTACCATTTCGTTTAAGATCGACTCAATCATCGACTTCAGATCTTTTTCATTCATAAGAGCTTCCTCCTTTCCCTACTTGAGAAACACCGAAGCGTCTCCGGCTTTTTTCGTCAGCTTGCCATTTTCAATGAAGCCCATTTTCTCCATCCATTGTTCAAACTCGCGGATCGGACGCAAGCCGAGCAATTCGCGCAGTGTCGCAGTTTCATGATAGCCAGTTGTCTGATAGTTAAGCATGACATCATCACCGTGCGGGATGCCCATGAAGAAATTGCAGCCTGCAGTGGATAAGAGAACTGCCAAGTTTTCTAAGTCATTCTGGTCAGCCTTCATATGGTTCGTGTAGCAAGCATCACAACCCATGGAGATGCCTGTCAGCTTGCCCATGAAGTGATCTTCCAAGCCGGCGCGAACTACCTGCTTCGCATCGTACAGATACTCTGGACCGATGAATCCGACAACAGTATTGACAAGGAACGGATTGTACTTCTTCGCAAACCCATAGCAGCGCGCTTCCATCGTTACTTGGTCAATGCCATGATGGGCTTCGGAAGACAGCTCCGAACCTTGACCTGTTTCAAAGTACATCACGTTAGGTCCTGCTACTTGTCCGTGCTGCAAGACAAGCTGCTGCGCTTCCGCAATCGTATCGGCATTGAAGCCAAATGCTTCATTCCCTTTTTGGGAGCCAGCGATCGATTGGAATATCAGTCCGGTCGGCGCGCCGCGCTTCACCGCTTCCATTTGCGTGGTAACGTGAGCCAATACGCAGGTTTGTGTTGGAATGTCCCACTTCTGGCGGAACTCCTCGAACCGCTTCAGCACGCGCGTCACGCTCTCAACGGAATCATCAACCGGGTTGAGACCGAGCACGGCGTCCCCGATACCGAAGGTTAAGCCTTCCATAAGGGAAGCCATGATTCCATCCGGGTCATCTGTTGGGTGGTTCGGCTGCAAGCGTGCCGACAATGTACCCGAACGTCCGATTGTTGTATTGGCAGTAGCCGTGATACGAATTTTCTTCGCACCGTACATCAGGTCAAGGTTGGACATAATCTTCGTAACCGCAGCAATCATCTCTGCCGTTAATCCGCGGGATACTCGCTTGATGTCAGCTTCAGTTGTGTTTTCATTCAGAATCCACTCCCGCAGTTCTTCAACCGTCCAATTCTGAATTTCACTGTAGATGCGCTCGTTAACCCCGTCTTGAATAATGCGGGTAACCTCATCTACCTCGTAAGGAACGGCCGGATTGTTGCGCAAATCCGACAGCTTAATTTGAGACAATACGACCTTTGCCGCTACACGCTCTTCTGATGAAGTAGCCCCCAGTCCGGCTAAGGTATCACCCGATTTTTCCTCGTTGGCCTTTGCCATGACTTCCATGAGCGTACTGAACTGATACACGCGGCCAAACAGCTTTGTTTTTAAAATCACAAAAGCTCCTCCTTCCAAATCGAAATCAATTTATCTTACTAATCTCCTCTAATGAAATACGAGGGTTTTAATCACGACCGGCAACACCTTGCCATTCGCAATTGGCTTGCCGATGTCGATATAGTCGCCGTTGTCGACCATGACGCTGTCGATGCAGACAACATCCTTCTTGTAACCAAGCAGCGCGTACAGTGTCTGTCCCAGCACCTTCGCCATATCGTGATGGACGATCACGATGAGTGGATAATCCCGCTCCAGCAGCTCGGACATGCCTTGGTACAGTCCTTGTGCATATTTCTGCACCTCTTGAAAGCTCGGGCTCTTCTTCCCTTCCACGGCGATCGCGACTCGCTGCAAATCATTGTTCAGCTTGAACCAATTCAGCTTGTCGGCGACAGCCTGCGACAGCCTATCGCTGCTTCCTGACTCATCCGCAGCGGCCAGCTTCAAAATCGGAATATTCTTGATTGGGAAGCTCTCCTCCGTGTACGTAATCGTGCTGCCGCTAATTTCCGTCGTATGAGAGCCTGCTCCGACTACGGTCGCTCGAATCGTCTCCGCCGAACGGGCCACAGTCATCTGCGACGTAAGCGGTGAAGCAGCGATCGCCCTGCCTAGCAAGATGCCAATGTCGCCATATTGGAACACATCACCTGATGCCTCTTGATAAATGTAGTCCGCTACGCCGCCGGAGAACGAAATGCATGGAATCGAACGTTCCAGCTTGAGCCCTTTGTTCGTGATGATCGTGTCATAGAAATCTCCAGCCTGCCTGAGGCCTACACTCTCTTCGAGCAGCTTGACCATCTCTCCGATAATCGGTTCCAGATCAACTGGAGTCACCCGCTGCCTCAGAGCAAGCTTGATTCCCCTTTGCTCTGCAAGCTGCTTGATTTTTGGCGCAATATACGTAACCTCATGCGTGCCTTGATCCACCTTAATCAGCCGCCCACCAATATCGAGGCATCCTGTATCGATAAGATCGCCGTTAGCGAACAGCGCCAAATTACTTGTGCCGCCGCCAATATCGATATTGACGATAGAAGTGGAATGCTCCTTGGAATACGTATGGGCGCCGGCACCTTTAGCTGCAATAATGCTTTCCAGATCCGGGCCTGCTGTTGCGACGACGAAATCACCGGCGAATCCGCTTAACGAGAGTACAGCTTCATTGGCATTTTCCTTGCGGGCCGTCTCGCCGGTAATAATGACCGCACCTGTCTGAATGTCTTCCTTGCGAATGCCCGCCTTCTCGTACTGCTCCTGAATGAATACCTGAATCTTCTGCATATCGATTCGATTGTCTTCCATTACAGGCGTGAAGCATATATCGCTTCGATACACGACTTCTTTATCTGTAATGACTAGACGCGGCACCGAGAAAGAAGACGCCAGATTTTGAATATGGAGCTTCGACAGCACAATCTGAGTTGTCGATGTCCCCATATCGATGCCGACACTAAGCAATTGCTCTTCCACTTCGTTCACCCCCATCCATTGATTTCAAATTGAACATTCGGGCATCAATTTTCCCCTTGATTGCGGTACAATTTAAAAGCGAATAAAAAAAGGCTTAAAGTACTGCCGAATTCCGATAAAAACCGGAACCGGTCAACTTTAAGCCTCTTTGCTTCTAAAACTACGCCCTTGTAGTCCGAATATTCATTTTTTGAACGTAAACGTAACAGCAGTGCCATCATCGCCAGAAGCGATTGTCAGCTTTCCCTTCAGCTTATCCTTCACATAGCTGCGAACAATAGATAACCCCAAGCTTTTGCGCGGAGCGTCTTCTACCGCAAAGCCTGTCCCATTATCAGCCACGATGACAGTCACGAGATCGCCTTCCGCTTGCGCGTGAACCGTAATCTTGCCCTGCGTGCAATCGCCAAACGCATGCTCATAACTATTGTGAAGCAGCTCGCTCACGATGAGCGCAATATCCACTGTGCGGTCGCTATCCAGACAAATGCTCTGCGTCGACGTGATGTCCATCTCAATCGCATGGCAATGTAAAAAGCAGCGCTCGATATTCGTTGCAATGAGCCGAATAACGTCCAGCAGATCCACTTGCGCATCAATTTCCGTTGATAACAGCTCATGGGTGGCCGCAATCGCCAATACCCGGCTGACGCTGTCGTCCAGACACTTTTTGGCCTCAGGGCTCTTGCACTGACGTCCTTGAATGCGCAGCAGCGATGCTACCGTCTGCAAATTATTTTTTACACGATGGTGAATTTCACGGATCGCTACCGATTTCGAAATGATTTCTGCTTCCTTGTCTTTAATCTCGGTCACATCGTGCAGGATGACGCCTACACATAAATCCTTCTCCTCAATAAACAACCGCTTCACTTGAAAATAGCGGCCCGCTGCCTTCACGTCAGTCGTGAGCGGACAGCACGGTGAAGATGAATGCTGCTTCATCACCTCAGAGAACATCGTCCGATCAAGCGACAGATTGTCATAATGCAAGCCCTGTATATCCTCCAAATAACCAAGCTGCCTGTAATATGCGTCTGCCTGCTTATTTTTCAGTTTCAAAAATCCGTACTTGTCGAATACGAGAACGGCATCCTCCAACTGATTGATGAGCGAATCCTTGAACCGCAGCATTGCCGTAAGCATTGAAGACATTTCACCATCTTCATAAGGCACACCTGATCCCATATTGAAGTGGGCTTGGATATTGTCGCTTACATCTTTCTCGTAAATGACGACCGCAATTACGCCATCTTGATTTTTCATCGGATAGACGGTCTGCCGAACAAGGTGATTCTCCTGCGTGTTGGCAACCAGACCCTGCGACATCATTCCGGTCTCCAGCGTTCTCAGTACGCCAGGCTCATTCTCGCGCAGCGCCTTCTCGCCTGTGACCGGCCGCTTGTACAGCGACTTTCCTTCATTTGGTCGACGGTGATACACGACGATAGCCTCATTCGCTACACTGGACAGCACGTCAATGAACACATCGTCCTGAACGTCGGTATTCTCAAAAGACTCGGCGATTTCACAAATCCATGCAATGTCCGCTTCGGACAACCCCGTATGCAGCCTGCACAACTTCCCAATTCGTTCTTTGAAATCAATCATAGGACATGACGATCGTGGTAGCGATTTCAATCATCGGACATCGTCTATCCATACTCAATTTGCGCAAGGTTTGATAGGCTTCCTCTTCGGTGTAGCCATTTTCCTTCATCAGAATCCCTTTTGCCTTCTCAACCGCTTTACGCTCTTCCATCTTCTGCGTCAGCTTCGATAGATTCTGCTCCAACTTGCGTATTTCCTTGCCTTTTGCGATGGTCACTTCCACCATGGGAATGAACGACTTTTCATCAAGCGGCTTTACCAGATAGCCAAGCGCACCGACAGCCGAGGCTTTCTCGATGGTTTGCTTGTCGCTGAAGGCGGTTAAGAGAAGAATTCCTCCCGCCAGCTGCTCTGATAAGATTCGTTTACTAGCCTTAAGCCCATCGAGGATGGGCATTTGAACATCCATGATGACGAGGTCTGGCAGATGCTTCTTGCATAATTCGATGGCTTCAAATCCATCGGAAGCTTCGCCTACTACATTGTAGTCCGCCTCTTCGAGCATCTCACGAATATCCATTCTTGTAATAGGTTCGTCATCGACTATTACAATTTTTCCATTCATGTGTCATGCACCTCATTGTCTGCCGTTATTTGCTTGTCTACCGGTATTCCGCTTCTTGCAGTAGAATAAACCGTTTACGCCTCCAAATATTGCCGAAGCGCCTCCACTCCCACATTCTCTATCGTCGAGACTTCAAAAATCCGTTCCACACCAGCCGCTTGAAGGTGAGCTCTCGCTTGCGCGATTTCCTCCTGCGACTGTGCCAGCTCCACCTTGGTTACCACGCCGATAACCGGCTTGGCGAATACGGTTGCGAAGGCGGGTGGAAAGTAACTGTCTTCCTTCGTGCAATCTTGCACAAGCCCGATTACATCTGCATCTACGCTCGATACGAGCAGCATCTTGTACAAATATCGATTCTCGATGCACTCCCCCGGCGTATCAATCGCTTGGTCGAAGCTTTCGATCGCTTGCGTTTTTTTATAGGCAATTTCTTCACCATGCAGCCATTGGCACAGCGTTGTCTTGCCTGAACCGGTGCTTCCGGCGAAAATAATTTTTTTCATCAGCTTCTTCACCTACGTTCTTGTAATGTTCGCAGCAGCAGAGAAGCCTAAAATATTTTGCAAGCCAAGCAGCACTTCACTTATAGCAGATTCAACGGAGGATACATCGCCTGTAATCACAAGCGATCCGCTAAAGCGATCGACAAAGCCGATTTGTACTCCAGCAGCCTTCGTTGCGATATCCGCTGCTATAATAGATGCCTCGCTTGGTGTTATGGTCATGACGCCGATTGAATCGTGCGCATCGCTGCCCAATCCCAACTTTTTGTAGATGTCCGGGTTCGGATTCGCGATAATATGAGCCAATGTGACCTGTTTACCAGGCACGTACTCTTGGATAACGCGTTGTTTTTCATTCTGGTGTTGCTCCATACCATCATCTCACTCTCATGTCAGAAAACACGTGAAATTGCTGTAAAAAACATAAAAGCCCCTTAAAAGTTCACGCAGGAATTTTTAAGAAGCCTCTTCGCTTGGTTTTGTATGCAACACGCCGTTGTGTTACCTTTACTATATTTTAATACTGCAAACGTTGTCAATACACATTCAGACAAAATTCGACGCAATCTCAAGATTGAAACATTTTGTTCAAAATTTCGGCCACATCCCCTGCCGTTGGCACGCGAGGATTCGTCGCCGTGCAGCCATCCTTCAGCGCTCCCTCGGCAATCGAGTCCCTCATTTCATCCAGCAGCGCCTGATCAACTCCACATTCCTTCAGCGTATACGGCATCTGCAGTTGTTTCTGCAGCTGCTTGATCGCTTGTACAAGGCTGCGAACACCGCTCTTTGGATTTGGTGCGGACAGTCCCAAGCTCTTGGCGATTTCTGCGTAGCGAACTGCGGCAGCAGTGCTCTCTTCCCTGCCATACCCTGGTTTATAATTCGCATTGAATTCAATGACATGCGGGAGCAGCATTGCATTCATGCGGCCATGCGCAATTTTGAATTTGGCCCCTGCGACATGCGCAATGCCATGATTCAGTCCGAGCGAAGTAATGTTGAATGCCATACCCGCTATGCAGGATGCATTATGCATTTTCTCACGCGCTTCTAAATCACTGCCATCCTTATAGGCTCTTGGCAAATAAGCAAATACCAACTTGATAGCCTTCTCTGCCAGCGCATCCGATATATCGTTCGCCTTCGTAGATACATAAGCTTCGATTGCATGCGTCAACACATCCATTCCGGTATCAGCCGTAATGAAGTCTGGAACACTCTTAACCAGTTCCGGATCTAATATCGCCTCTTGCGGCAGCATCTCATCGGATACGAGCGGGTATTTAATGTTTTTCTGCTTATCACTGATTACCGAAAATGATGTCACCTCGGAGCCCGTCCCACTTGTCGTCGGGATTGCCACGAATGGAATGTCTTGCTGGTTCAGCAGCTTTTGTGCAAACAGCTTCATCGCCTTGGCCGCATCAATAGCGGAGCCGCCGCCGATAGCAATAATCAAGTCGGTGTTGAATGCGCCTAATGCCTCTACACCTTCTGTGACAATCTCAACCGGCGGATCTGGTACGATGTTGCTGAAAATATATTGCTCATTGCTGTCATGCAGCCGATCGAATACCATGTTGATCATCCCTGATTTGACCATAAAAGGATCGGTAACGATGAAAATACGCTTATTGCGCCATTCCATCAGACGATCCAGCGCACCATGACCCATGTAGAGATCGGCTTTAATCGAAAGTTTGTCCACGTAAAGCACCTCCAAGGAGTAGTTACAACAAAAAAAGAGGCCTCTCAAAGGAATAGTTCCCTTTAAAAAGCCTCTTTGCTTGTTATGTTGTCTGCACGCCATTGTGCAGCTTATCATTCAATTGTCATTTATACTGTACATCGTAATGCAAACATGCGTCAACCGCAATGTCGACGATTTCATCATTACGACAAATCTTCTGCAAAAAAATTGGGACATGCACACCATTGTGCATATGATTCTTCATCGTTGAAAAATGTCCCGCTTGCTTTTATTTATACGTCTTCGTATGTTTGGCGGCGAGCACCCGGCCCCTCCGACAGCATTGTCGGCAGCCTTCAAGCAATGTAAAAAAGCCTAGCGAGGCGGTATCGTCACTAGACTTGTAAACCAGTCACTTTCGCCTCGAAATGACTGGCCTGGCAAAGTTACTAGACAAAAGACCTGACTTAAGACCGAGCTCATCGGCCTATTACAGTGGCGGGACCGCGTTGGATTTGCACCAAACTTCCATTGTCTATAACTTCTTCTATTGTGCATGACGTGAATGGTCGTCCATTCGACATAATTATAGCACAAACGATCTGAATGGCAATATGAAAAAAATAAAAGATAAAAGAATTGAGGATTTGCTCGTCATTATGTCCCCGCAGATGTGAAGCACCCTGCCCTTTGAGATAGCAATCGAAAAACTCTACTAGAATATGATTCATCGTCTCAAGACAGTAAATGGATCAATCTCTGCCCTGCCGCCCTGCAGCATATTGGACAAAAGCGGGGAAACCAGAGACAGGTTTGTAAGAGGGCTGGAGTTAAAGCGATGACAACGAGCAGAAGCATAGCAATTGCATTCTGATAACGCGGCTGCTTCTATATTTTTTCGTTCCTCTTTGCTGCGTATGAGCGTCCACACTCCAAGAAGCGCCCAAACAAGCAGCAAAAGTCTAAGCCCCAGCCAACGGAAGCTCCATTCAATAACCGACGCCAATGTGAAAATTAGGAATGCTGCAAACGCGCCAAGCCTTATCATGGCTTTGATCTTTTTCTGATATGACTTTGTACAAATGCGGTATAGTGCAAAAGATATCTCACAAACAGCTGCAATGATCAAAATTATGATTTCTATTATCCAAATTCAATCCTCCTCTGCTTCATCAGTGCAGCATCAGCATAATTAACGATTGGTGCAGAGTAAATATGTACGACACTATGCTGTAGGAATAACAAAGTAAGCTAAAAAAAAGACGAGGTAAGCTGCTGCTTCCCCGTCTTATTGAACTTCATCATTTTTTAGTTTTCGCAACTGCTCGTTGATTTTCGTTGCGACCTTCCTATCACTGCTCCATCCAAGCCAACGGACGAGAAGGGAGATAATTGCGATTTCAACTGCGACTATCATTGTGCCAACTGCTCCCGTTACCCAGCCCATCCAATTCGTGAATGTAAGCATCACAACTTCTACGATTACAAAATGGATCAAAATTCGCATACGCATTCCCTTTTCACTGATATCAGCAGGAAAATGGAACATAAGACTTGGCAAGACCCCCACCAATGCGACGTGTAGGCACACCTGCGCTTCATATCCCACGTATCCGGGATGGTAGGTTCTCTACCGATTTATTTGCCCAATATCAACGTAGCGAGCAAGCTTTTGTATTTATTGAATTCATTGATTCTGTTTTCTGATGTGTTTATCCTTCATTGTAGAGTGCCTCCTGTGCTGGGGTTTGTTCTTTGGATCGAACGTTCCCCAGCATACAGAAGGTGCTTTTTTCATTCAAACCACGAATTCATTTATTACAGCAATGGCTCCTATCGTACTTTGTTATCATCTTTTTCTTTCAAACTGACATGCTGGACAATCTGAATCCATCTTAAAAACAACGATTGAATATAATCCGAATTGAGGGTGCGATTTAAAATCTTTGCCTCAAAATAAACAGCTTCTTCATTCATAGTAAAAGAGAATGAGAAATCACAGTATTCCTTATAGCCTTTATTTCCTGTGAACTGATATAAAAACATCGGAAATAACCCATTTTGCTTGTAATCAATAATAAATTTTGCTTGTGTGCATTTTGGAGCTGCTTGTTTCTTGCTATTTACGTTCTCCAACAATACATTCAAGTCGTCGTGATTACAGATCTCGAATGATGAAAAAGTATTATTCGCCCCATAGCAAACCGACAGCTCCTGCTGACCTGTCGCCTCGATAACACTGTATGTGTACAGAAACAATAGCCACGACTCCAGTGCTGTCTCGTTCTCTGATTGCATTTCCTTCAGTACATGAAATAAATCACTGTTATCTTGGAAATGGAATACGAATTCCTTGTTCCTACTACCTAACAGATACGAATCTGGGAACGGAACTTGTGCACATCTCAATGCTGCTTGACGACTTACATCTATGAACGTTGCCAACTGGGCGATAGTCGGATTTGCGAATATATCGCCTACTTTTACAATCCCTGGGTACTTTTCTTCAATTCGAGCCAACATACTCATGATTAATAATGAATTTCCGCCTAGTTCAAAGAAATTATCATGAATGCCGATTTGCTCACTCACAAGAATGTCACGCCAAATGGTTACAAGTTCCTTCTCCCTATCGTTTTGCGCGGCAACAAATGTATCGTGTTCCACAAGGGCCCGCACGTTTGGCGAAGGCAACCGATGTTTATCCACTTTCCCTGAGCTTGTGACAGGAATTTGCTCCAATTGCATAATAAACGATGGAATCATGTACGATGGAAGGAACTTCTTTAAGTTTTGTTTAATCTCAAATGGATCAACCACTGTATGAGAGACGATATACCCACATAACGATTGGATTTCATGATGATTAGTTGCAACCACAACCGCATCTTGGATTCCTTCCAGTTGCCGCAGCGCATTTTCCACTTCTCCCGGCTCGATCCGGAACCCCCTGATCTTCACTTGGTCATCAATACGGCCCAAATAGGCTATGTTCCCGTCCGGCAACCATTTGGCTAAGTCTCCCGACCGGTACAGTTTGCCCTCTCCGTATGGATTCTCAATAAACTTCTCTGCGGTTAGTGCCGGAAGGTTCAAGTACCCTTTTGCCACACCGCTGCCTGC
>NZ_JASIUF010000007.1:0-2470 GCF_030363895.1 Paenibacillus sp. S-12 | reverse complement strand
GATCGTAATTTGCTGGTCAACGATCCAATCCTGCAACGCTACAGGATCCGTTCTTACGCTTTCCTTGCACACATGCAAACTGGCGCCTTTGCTCAAATAGGGCCATATTTCTGACACTGCGGCATCAAATGCGATGCTTGCTATTTGACTCGCACGATCTTGCTCCGTAACTTGGAAAAATTGCTGGTGCTTGATCAGTGTGTGATGTTCGACCATGACCCCTTTCGGATTTCCAGTCGTTCCTGATGTGTAAATCAGATAGGCCATGTTGTGCGGCGTCGTGGCGATCGGCGGATTCTGATCGCTCTCCTGCGACAGCATCTCCTGATCGGCAGCGCTGTCCAGACAGATGCGCGTGACAGACTCCGGCACCCATCCGCTTGCCTCGCTCTGAGTCACCAGAAGCTCAATTCCCGCATCGTGCACCATGTAAGTCAAGCGCTGCTGCGGATACGACGGATCCATCGGCACATACGCGCCACCGGCTTTCAATATTCCCATGATCCCGATGATCAGGTCCGCCGAGCGCTCCATGCAGATCCCAACCAGCGTCTCCGGCTTCACGCCTTTCTTTCGCAAGCAGTGCGCCAGTTGGTTTGCCCGCGCATTCAGTTCCCCGTACGTCAGATGGCGGTCTTCGTCAACGACTGCCACCGCTTCCGGCCGTGCCGCCGCCTGCTCCTCGAACAGCTCCTGAATCACCAAATCCCGGGGATACGCCGTCTCCGTCCGGTTCCATATCTCCAGTTGCTGCTTCGTTTCTGCTTCACTAATCAACGGCATCTGGCCTATTGATCGCTCCGGATGCTCCGCCACTTCATGCAGCCATCGCTCGAAGTGTGCCGCCATCCGCTCGATTGTTGACGCGTCGAACAAGTCCGTGCTGTATTCGAAGCTGACGCGCATCCCCTCTTCGGCTTCTTGCACGCCTACCGTCAAGTCGAACTTCGCGACCGACATAAAGCTGCTTATCGTGTCCATCCGGCGTTCCGAGTCCATCGGCAGCTCGCTCGGACGGCTTTGCAGTGTAAACATCGTCTGAAACAATGGCGCATAGCTCGCCGACCGCTCCGGCTGCAGCGCCGCCACGATCTTCTCAAACGGGATGTCCTGATGCTCCTGCGCTTTCCATGCTTTCCCGCGCACTTGCGACACCAACTCCCACATCCGCACGGTACACAAGGGTGTTGACAAAA
Source organism: Paenibacillus sp. S-12 (assembly GCF_030363895.1). Taxonomy (NCBI): domain Bacteria; kingdom Bacillati; phylum Bacillota; class Bacilli; order Caryophanales; family Paenibacillaceae; genus Paenibacillus; species Paenibacillus sp. S-12. The sequence goes on along the minus strand of NZ_JASIUF010000007.1, from coordinate 1,274 downwards.
AATCCGATCATCCCCTCGGTTTCTTCGTAATGCCGGTTCGCAATCGGACTGCCGACAGCGATATCCGTCTGTCCCGTATAGCGGGAGAGGAAACCTTGGTAGGCGGCAAGCAGCGTCATGAATAACGTCGCTCCCTCTTGACGACTGACCGCTTTGAGCTTGACGAGCAAAGCGGCCGGAAGCTCCACTTCATACCGCTCTCCCCGGTAGCTTTGCTGCGCCGGACGCGGACGATCTGTCGGCAGTTGCAGCACAGGCAGTTCCCCGCCCAGTTCTTCCTCCCAATACGCCAACTGACGGTTCATCACGTCTTCGCTCATCCAGTTCCGCTGCCAATGCGCGTAGTCGGCATATTGCAAGGATAGCGGCGCCAATGCCGCTGGCTGCCCTCCCGCAAACGCCTCATACAGCGCAAGCCATTCCCGGACGAAAATGTCCAGCGACCATCCGTCAAAGATGATATGGTGCAGCGTGCACAGCAGCACCCAATCGCTCTCCCCCATCGCGATGACCTGCGACCGAATCAACGGTCCCTCGGCCAGTTGGAACGGCTTGTCTGCCTCCGCTTGTATAAGCGACTTCATCTCGCGCTCCCTATCCTCGCTTGCCAGATGGCGAAGATCCGTCACAGGCAGACGCTCAGGCTGGTGTTCGCGAATGATCTGCACCGGCTCGCCTTCGCCTCGCCAATGACGGTGCGCAGCACTTCATGACGCTGGATCAGCGCATTGTAGGCTTGTTCCAACGCGTCCAGCTTCCAGGCTCCCTGCAACCGCCATGCGCATGGAATATTGTACAGCGGACTGTTCGGTTCCAGTTGATCGAGGAACCAGAGCCGCTGCTGGGCATACGATGTCAGCATATGCACGCCTCGTTCCACCGCTTGAATCGGCGGACGTTTCTCCCCTTCTCCCCCTTGAGCTAACAGCGTTAATCGGCGGGATAAGCTTTCGATCGTCGGGTATTGGAACAGGTCGCGCACCGCCACCTCCACGCCGAACACCTCGCGCAGACGCGAAACCGCCTGTGTCGCCAGCAGCGAGTGGCCTCCCACATCAAAGAAGGAATCATAGATGCCGATCCTCTCCACGCCAAGCAGGTGGCTCCATACCGCTGAAACGAGTTCCTCCGCTGGCGTTTGCGGCGCCGCATAGCCCTCTTGACTCCACGACGACACTGTCGGAATCGGCAGTGCCCTCGTATCGATTTTCCCGTTCGGCGTTAACGGCAAACTGTCCAGTTGCACAAAATACGTCGGCACCATATAGCTTGGC
>NZ_JASIUF010000006.1:0-143959 GCF_030363895.1 Paenibacillus sp. S-12 | reverse complement strand
CTCGATCCCTCCACCCGCATAGCGGGTGGTTTTTTGTTTCGTGCGGTTCACGCACTCAACGGGCTAAAGCCCATAATAAAAAAACCGCGTTTTACGCGGTTATTAATCGGTACACCTTTTTTTGTCACTCGTCATATTTAGTAGTTAGTGTCAGTCAATCATCTTGTCATACACCATTTAACGTAATTCATAATAAGAAAAAATAAGTTGGGGTCTTTTTATTACGCGCTCCTTATTTGATTTACGCTTCGTGACCATCTCTCCTTCAGATATTGATCGGAAAAACAGAAAATAAATAAAACAGTTGATTAATCTTGCCTCGTTAATTTGAGAAATGATAAGCTTGTTTATTTGAATCCCTATCGGTTAGGCTGCTTTGTATTAAGCTATCGTGTCCCCGTTAGCTTACTGGCTTCTCACAGTCTACGACTTTATTTTCTCAGTCTATATCTTTATTTTTTGACAACTAACAGGCTGGCCGTCATTATTGAAATCTGAAATTCTCCCTAAGAAGAGATCTCTGTTGTATTGCACAATCAACAATTGTCATGCTAGTATACCAATCAATGGATTGTTGATTAATATCCATAATTAGGCATTATAACAATCCACGGGAGTTGTCCGAATGTTACAAGTAAATCGAAATGACAAACGGCCTATCTGGCAGCAGCTTCTGGATCAAGCGATTCAAAATATTACAACCGGAAAATGGCCGCCAGGCGAATTACTGCTCCCTACCCGTGAACTCGCTCCATTGATTGGTGTTTCCCGCTCAACCATACAGATTGTTTACGAGGAATTATTCAGCCGCGGGTATACCGTAACCTCTCGTCGCGGCGGGACAAGAGTTAGCGATTGGACATATGCGACTCGTCCTTCTGAAGATGCTGCCACACAAGGGCCGATCCCTCCTGAATTGCCATCATTGCACACAGGAATCGGCCATTTACACAGTTGGTTCGGAAACAAAGATAAGCGTGAAGTAGAAATTGATTTCAGTCCTCATGAGCCATACATAGACGAGCATTTTCGAAAAAGTTGGAGACAATCCTTTTTGCATGCCTCTTCAGAATCAGACCTGGACAATTGGGCTTACGGAAACGCCTATGGATTTCTGCCGCTGCGAGAGCAGATTCAACGTTATTTGTCGCTTGAACGGGGCGTTCATGTGGATGTCGATCAGATCATCTTAACCTCAGGCGCCCAACATAGCATTGATTTGATTGCCCAGGCTCTGTTACAGGAAGGAGAAACAGTTTCGGTTGAGGATCCCGGCTTCCCTGCTGCCTGGATGGTAATGAAGTATCGGCGCATGCAGGTTGAATCCATTCCGGTCGACGAACACGGACTATGTATTGATCGCATTCATCCTGGGTCCAAACTTGTATATGTTACACCATCGCACCAGTGTGCGGTTGGAGCAATTATGTCGGAGCCGCGCAGGCAGCAATTGTTGCATATGGCTGCTGGGCAGCGTTTCTGGATTATTGAGGATGATTACGATAGTGAATTTCGGTATCGCGGTGACCCGCTCCCAACGCTGTTCAGTCAACGGCCTCAGAACACGTTATATATGATGAGTTACTCCAAAATGGTCGCTCCTGGCATTCGGTTATCGGCAATTGTCGGTCCCAAAGAGGCCATTCGTCAAATTGCCCAAGTCCATGAATTAACCTATCGCCATCTGCCGATTATGGAGCAATTAACACTAACTCATTTTATCGAGCATGGCCATTTTATGCGTCATATGAGACGAGTTCGAAATGTATATCGTCGCAGACACGAAGCCATGACGAAGTCGATTATCGCGACTGGTCTAAGCGAACACTTCACACTCAGCGGCGTAGAAACGGGATTGCATATGCTTCTTGAGGCTGATAAATCGTTTGACGAGGAAGCCGTGACTAAGTTAGCGCTCGAAAATGGAATCCGCGTTTATCCGCTTAGCACGTATTGTTTGGAAAGCGATCGAAAAGGTTGGGTACTGGGGTTTGCTAAAGTAGATGAAGCAGCCATTGAAGAAGGGATTTATCGTCTAGCGGGGATGCTTTTATAAGCCAAGCATCCCCGTCACGACATTAGCTTGCTCGGCATTGAACACGTCCATAATGACAATGCCTTTCTGCGTATCGCCAATCTTAATCTAACGCGTTAAAATGTCGACAACCATGCAGAAAAGTTGGGTTCATAAGCGTTATCCGGCCTTTCTCCTAATCGTCCTGGCGCGCGTTTTCGTTCCAGTAATAGCTGTCCGGCAAGTAACGCTGCCCGAATACGCTTGTCCCTACGCGAATGATAGTAGCCCCTTCTTCGATAGCCACCTTGAAATCACCGGACATGCCCATCGAGAGGATATCCATTTCAACACGCGGGAACTTTTTCTCCCTAACTTGGGTTTGAATCGATTTTAATAATCGGAAGCAATGCCGGGTCTCATCGTTTGTAGCATTTAGTTTTCCAATCGTCATTAAGCCTTTCACGTTTAACGTTTCGAACTGGGACAATTGCTCCACCAACTCCAGTGCCGTTTCCGGAGAAGCGCCAAATTTACTTTCCTCGTAGGAGGTGTTGATTTGCACCAGAATATCCATAGTCTTGTTCTCTTTGACGAGTTGATGATTCAGGGCCTGCCCCAATTTCAAACGGTCTACAGAATGAATGAGCGTAACATATTTGACAACGTCCTTCACTTTATTCGTTTGCAAATGCCCAATAAAATGCCATTCTACCTGATTAGATTGCCGCATAAGCGGAAATTTGTCCCGAAGTTCTTGCGCTTTGTTTTCTCCAAATAGAGTCTCTCCCATCTGTATCGCCATTTGCAATTTTTCAAGCGGTACGGTTTTGGTCGCCAACAACAATTTCACGTCCTCTATCTTGCGCCCGGATGTTTGACAAGCCAAATCCATCTGCTGCCTTACGGCTTTGAGATTCTCTTCTACTAGATGTTCCATGTCTTCTCCCCTCTAACTGCTCCCGTTTACGTTTTTATTATCTTTCCGCTATTGCTTAGCTTCTTCAAGACTTGGTAATGAGCCTCGATTGTCATTTCAATATCTTCATCCGAGTGGGCAAGCGACACAAACATCGCTTCATACGGCGTTGGTGCTAACAAGATTCCGTGTTCCAGCATCCATGGATAATATTCCTTAAACAAATCATTATCGGCGGATTGAGCCGTTTCGAAATCGATGACTTCTCTATTTGTAAAATAAGGGCACAACATAGACCCTACTCGGTTGATCGTCAACGGTATGCCCGTCCTATCCGAGTTTCCCTTAAAACCTTCAGCCAGTCTTGCCGATTTTCGTTCCAAATCATCATAAACGCCTGGCTGCCCAAGTAATTGTAAGGTCTTATAGCCGGCATTCATCGCCACAGGATTGCCTGATAATGTCCCTGCTTGATAAACGGGGCCTTCAGGCGCAACCATGTCCATGATTTCTTGTTTCCCGCCATAAGCACCAACTGGAAAGCCACCACCAATAATCTTACCTAAACAAGTGAGATCGGGATCAATCCCATAGAAGTGTTGTGCGCCTTGATATGCGACACGAAAGCCGGTCATCACTTCATCAAAAATGAGAAGACTTCCATAGTGCCTAGTCAGTTCACGCAGCGCATGTAAAAATTCCGGTTGCGGCGGAACAACTCCCATATTCCCCGCTACAGGTTCAACGATGACGGCTGCAATCTGTTCCCCAAATTGTTCAAACATGCGCTCTACGCTTTCTATATGGTTATAAGGAACCGCCAGCGTATCCGCGACTACAGACTTCGATACGCCGGGACTATCCGGCAGCCCAAGTGTCGCGATAGCCGATCCCGACCTGACGAGAAGCGCATCCGCATGCCCATGGTAACCGCCTTGAAATTTAAGTATTTTGTTCCGCTTCGTATACCCCCTAGCCAAGCGCAGCGCGCTCATCGTAGCTTCTGTCCCCGAATTGACCATGCGAACCTTTTCTATCGAAGGGACGATTTTACTGATCAGATTGGCCATTCGGGTTTCGATCTCTGTGGGCAAGCCAAAGCTTGCTCCGCTAGTTATTGCGCTTGCAGCTGCCTTATTCACTTCAGGATGTGCATGCCCCAATATTAGCGGTCCCCATGATCCGATATAGTCAACGTATTCATTCCCGTCAATATCCATTATTCGTGACCCTTGCCCGCTAGCCGCGAAAACGGGTGTCAAGTCCACCGATGAAAAAGCGCGAACAGGGCTATTGACTCCTCCAGGGATGACTCGCTTGGCTTCTTCATATGCGGATACAGATTTTGAACGCGAAACTTCCAAAGCATTCTTCATTCACTTTCCCTCCATTTCATCTGGTCCGGCTCATCGAACTCAAGAACAACGATTGAGCGAGCTATCAAAAAACGCTAGTTAATAATGCAAATGCTGCCGCATGAGTAACGGCAGCATTCATTTTATAATTCGATGATTTCGAAGAGCTTTTACAGGTTCTTATGTATAAAAAAACAGCTTACACGGTTTTTCCGGGAGCAAACATTTTCCCCTCTTCAATCGGATTTTCTTTCGCGGTGATATGATGTGGATCTATTCGGTACACCTCAACCGGCCCACTGAATACTGCTGACCGGTATTTGTCTACGTGCTGCTTGGGTAACGGCCGATTATAGTAACCAGGCACATACTTATACATCATTTCCTGCAACATGTGTGTAGCTTCATCCAAATCGACGACGGGCTGTGCCTTGCCAAAAATCATTACGCTCATATACGCTGTGTCCGTCTTGGCTGGCACCGGATCAGTAATCGTTCCATATTCTTCACAAATCGCAAAACAGACCTCCGGATTTGCACCCATAACGTGATTTCTTCTCCCACCAGTGGCTCCATGAAAATAAAGCTTTCCATTTGTCCAAACGAAATTGAGAGGAACAACATACGGCAGATGACCATCGACCATTCCAAGATGTCCAATTCGAGCTTGCTGCAAAAATGTCTCAATCTTGTTTTTGTCCAACACTTCTCTTATTTTGTAACGCACTCCATTCATGGCTTCACCTCTATTGAATTGAAAGATTATGATGTGAGTTTACCAGCCATTGGAATGAGGATAAATGTCCATAATCATGGAATTGATGCAATCCATATTAGACAGTAAGCGATGCTCCTCTTACCAAACTAATAATGAACGCATTCGTGTTTAGTCTGTTCCACCTCGCTTGGCTAGGTGCACTTCATAACAAAAACCGGAATGAAGGTCATTCATTCCGGTTCCCTCTGGCTCCACATTAACTGGAGCTTATTATATTCGATCCCGCCCCAAGCTGATCTGCGCATTCTTCATCATTCCAAGTGCCAAGCCAATGAACATAAACGCTGCATAGTACAGCCCGATAGCTTCTTCAACGGCAGGCTCACCGTAATCTAGCCATTTGGCTTTCACCTTGCTAAGTTGCCTTAAATAACAATAGCCGATGCTCTTGCTGAAAGCCTGCTTTTTGATAGAGAGAAATCGCCTTTTCATTCTCCTCCTGCACACATAATGAGATTTCATCAATCTCCTTCTCGATGAGCAGGAAGCGCAGCGCCTCTTGCATGAGTGAAGTGCCGAGCCCTTGGCCTTGTGCCTGCGGCGATACGGCAATGAATTCGATATTTCCTTCTTGTGCTTCAGGATCCGCCTCCACGTAGACGTAACCGAGCAGACTCTCATTTCGATCCACTGCAATAAAGATACGATGGTCGTCCTGTAGCCGGCTAATGATCTCTTGTCCGTTGTAATACGTATTTGGGAACGAGGCATCATGCAGCCCAATAAAGGCCTCAACGTATTCTGGCGTGATCTCCTGCAGCGTCGTCTGGACTGGAACATAGCTGAATGCGATGCGAGAGCATTTCAACACCAAATGAGTATGTAAAAATTCCGCCTGCACCGCAACTGTGAACTGCAATGCTCGCTTGTTCTCCTCATTATAGAAACAATAGAAAGTCGGCGCCTTGCCACCAAGCTGACTCATTCCCGTTTCCCAGAGTTGGTTAGCGATCTCATTCCATTTTGAATCCTGGTCAATAAATGGCCCCCACACCTCTGCCACGCCACGTTCAAGATCAACATCAAAGCCAAGCGCACCAACTATTCGTTCATTTTCACAGGCAATAACGAAGGAGGATTCCAAATCGAGATCTGAGAAATCCTCTCTTAGTGTGCTTGCAATTTCCCCTGCCTGATCTCCGCAAAATCCAACATGATGCTGCTTCTCGCGATTCAATCGTGCGATTAAGGCTGCTAATTCATCAACATGCTCATATGATATGGCATGAATTATGATCGACATGAAGTAAATTATCTCCTTTTTATCTATCGGTACATCTGCTATCCATACAGATGCTTTACATATTCCTGTCTTGTCATTCCTCGGCTTGCAAGGTGCAAGGTTGAACTCATTTCTAACGTGCAATCCACAGCTAATTCGTATTGCGTAAAAATTTTGGCGTAATCAGGAGAAGTCTGTGACCGATATACGTCCATATACTCAGGTTTAAATTAATAAGTGGACACTCCCATAATTCACTTTGTATTGAGAAGGATTTGCGTCTGCTGCCTCTACAGCTTCGTTTGCCTTACAACTTACCTAAATTATAAAAGGTTGCTGTTTGATTCGTATTCGCATAACGCCATTGATATGTTACATTCAAGTTGTTACCACTCCACCACATATTTTTGATTTGAGAGAAAATATAATCTGAACTTTTATAGATTTCGGTTGTCTCATATGTACCATCGGGTCGCTGAGCCTTGATTGTAGCAGTTCCAGCCGATAACTGTAATGAGGTTATAACATACTTCGTTCCGTCTGGACTTTCCGTTGACATCGCTGACGTTCCAAAAGCAGGGAATGGGGTTGTATAAGTCAATTCCATCAACTCTCCCGCACTACTAATTGCTCTGGCATACGCCGTCTGGTTTACAACGTCAGTTGGCAAGTTGTGCTGATAATATCCACCGATATTTGACCAGTTCCCTTTCCTCCCAATTTTCACCTGTCTTTGCGTTGAATCTCTTGGAAAGTCAAACCTTGGGGAACCACCCGCAGTTGATAGAATAATTCTATCCTTAATTTTTGAAACATTATAGGCTGTAAAGGTTTGATATGCGCCTTTATATCTCCACTTCGTAGAAATGTTTAATGTATCATTGGTAAAGCTATAAGTTTGAATATCTACAAAGTCACTGCTGAAGCTTCCACCAGTATAAATTGTCGTGATTTCAACATCATTTCTGAAAACAATAATATGTTCACCAGTTTTCCCCAATACTACGCTATACTTCTTTCCGTCAATCCCCATTACAGGAGTTTGCATAGCAGCATTGACTTTAACCGAAAATCCCAAAAAGCCTGACAATATTACAGCAACAATCAAAAACAATAAAACAGGTTTTCTAAAGTATCCGATTTTCATAGCCTCCATTTTATCCCTCCTAATCTGAATTTAAAAGCGTAATGTATTATAGGTAGTTATTGGAAGATTATACCATTTACTTTACGCCTTTATACTTTTCAAAACAATGAAAAACATAGAACGGCTTCCTGTTCTAAACTCTCTCCTCTTATCTGTAATCCGATTTTGTGCACTTTTTGGGGTTTATTCAAAAATAGCAACTGGACGCGACCAGCCTGCGCTCGCCTTTTCTACCTTTACCGGGAAGCAGCACACCTTAAATCCGAATGGCTTCGGCAGTTGTTCCAGATTCGCCAGCTTCTCAATTTGACAATATTCATGGTCTTGGCCAACGAAATGAGCTGCCCACAGAACGCCCGCCTTCGGCTCGCGATTATATGCCTCAGCTTGCAGGTTCAATGGTATATCCCACCCCCAGCCATCTGTGCCTACAACCTTAATGCCCTGATCAATCAGCCAGCGCGTCGCTTCCGCTGACACCCCAGCATGCAAAGACACATAATGCTCCTCATAGAGGCGCTTGTCCGCATCCGTACGGATTAAGACGATGTCCAGCGGCTTCAGCTTATAGCCGATTCGATCCAACTCAGCGATTACATCGTCCGTCGTAATCTCATAGCCGGAAGACTTCTGACTGAAATCAAGCAGCACGCCATCAGAGAAGAACCATTCCAACGGGAGCTCATCAATTGTCCTTGACGGCTTGCCTTCCGAGGTTGGCCAGTAATGCCAAGGCGCATCAATATGGGTGCCGGCATGCGTATTCAAGGTTACCGTTTCGGTAGCCCAAGCTTGGCTTTCCGGAAAATCTTCCGGCTTTAATCCAAGTATGGCGGCTGCCTGCTTCGCACCCTCCTTGTGACTGGAATATTCAATCTTGGCCGGAAGCAGTTCACGAATACGAGGACTAATGGATACACTCAAATCAATGATTTTCATTTGCGTACCTCTCCTTTGAATGAACGATTAACAATGAATTCAACAAAGAGGGAATATTCCCCTTTCCGATATCCAAAGATTCACATTTCATTGAGAACAAACAAACGTACTGCTACACTATAAAAAGGATTTTTCTAATTCTCGTAAAAATCGAGGTGCGAAAAGAAAAATGAAGGCCCATTCAATAGAACTGCAATTTTACAAGCCCGAATACTTGAAGGCCCTCCAAGCCTATCAGCTTCCGGAGGAGCAGGAACAATATACTGCACTGCCAATTCAGCGTCTGGATTCGTCGGATGGCAAGCACCCGATCGTCATAACAGCTAACAGCAAGCCGGTCGGCTTCTTTGTCTTGCATGAGAATGCATATATTCATGAGTACACCACGAATCCCCACGCATTCATGCTCACAGCCTTATCCATCGATTATGCGCAGCAGGGACAAGGATACGCCGCAATTGGGTTGGGGCTTCTCAAAAGCTTTGTATCTCAGCATTTCCCCGCATGCAATGAGATTGCGCTGGCTGTGAATCACAAAAATATTCCGGCGCAGCGTTTGTACATGAAGGTCGGGTTCATAGACACAGGCCGAAGACACAAGGGGTTTATTGGCGAGCAATTCATTCTTCGTTTATCCCTGTAATAACTAGCCCCATATTCTAACTTCTACTATCCGATATTGCCAGATAAGAAGAGAATCGCTAACATGGGAAATAAAATAAATCGCAAGGAGGCGCAGCCGATATCGTGCAGCTCCATTGGTTGGAACAAACCAAGCCATTCGTCGGGCGCAGCAAAGAAATGAGTCATGTTCTCGATTGGCTCGACAATCCTCAAGCCCCTTCCCACATCCTATACATATCCGGCATGGGGGGCATAGGCAAAAGCTCCCTAATGACAGAGATGATGCTAGCGGTTCAGCAGCGAAAATGGCCAAGCATCTGGCTGGACGGACGCTCAAGCATCATGACGCCAGTAGGGTTTTTGGAGTATATTACATCCGCCATTCAATTCGAATTATATAATTACAATCCTGCCAATCCACTCGAAGTGCTAATGTCTGCTCACGCCTCCTGTCGCATCGCTATCTTTATTGACAATTGCGAGCATATTTCACTCCTGGAAGGGTGGGTGATGAATGCATTCTGGCCGAAGCTGTCATCTCAGGGCGTCCTCATTGTATTCGCCTCTCGATCCCCTATTCCACTTGTATGGAGAACACATCCGCATAGGGGAAGGCATATTATCGAACTGCCACTGGCTCATTTTTCTTATACGGAAACCATGGATTATATCTCACATGCAGGGGCATTTTCGAAGGAAATCAGCGGGGAAATTGCGCGAAGCTCAGACGGCCACCCACTCGCTCTAGCGCTTGCTGTAGAAGCTGTTCAAAAAAAGCGGGAGTTGTCGAGAATAGATACCAATATTGTATCTCAAACAATTAGTGCCCACTTACTGCGTGAGCTTACGACTGAGGAGGTTCAACCGTGCGTTGATGCCTTAATTGTCTTGCAGCAAGCCAACCAAGAAATGCTCTCCAAGTTCCTGAATCGCCCAGTAACGATTCAACAATATCGGCTGCTGCAAAGCATGTCATTTATGCGAACAGGCCCTGAGGGCATTGCTCTTCATGATATTGCCCGCATGCACCTGTACCGGGATTTCCGTGCTAGGGAGCCCCAGCGATTAGAAGAGCTGAGAACGAAGGCGGCCATGCTTCTATATCAGAAATTTTCCCAAGCAGAGCTTCATCGACGACGCGAGATTGCTGCAAAATTACTCTTTTTGTGCAAGGATACCCTTCAATCCGATCGATTGTATGCAGACTGGACGGTAGACTCGCCGGATTCATCGCTCGAAGTTATGACCGAGACCGATTTACCCGCCCTTCATGAGCTTCTTGATCGATGGTGCGACTACAGCATTGATCCATGGCAGCGAAATACCTACCACCAATTTATGGATGATCTCGCGTTCCAATTCCCGGAGAGCATTGTTGTTTTGCGTGAAACGGACGGAAAGCCAATTGGCATGTTCATCATGCTCCTTGTACATCAGGACACAAGCAGACTCATGCAAAAGCACTTCCCTTCCGAACTGCGCGAATGCTTCACATCTAAAGAACTAGCTTGCAGAGCGGATCAAGCTGACACATACTTTCCTGTCTTGTGCACAGCTACGGACAAGCATCCCATATTCACCCGTGAAGAACTGGTCGGTCTGCTCACCCGAGATCGACTCTCCTTGCTCGGACAAGGCTCTCGCGCAGTGCTGGTAGCGACCAATCCGAATTTAAAAACCTTCCTCCAGCAAGTCGGATTCCAGCTTCGTCCCACACGTACAAGGGATTGTGATACTACATATGCAAGAGCGGACATACTAGAACTAGATCTTAGGCAGGAGCGGTTTGGGAATTGGATTATGTCCTTCTTCTCCCAGCAGGCAAGCCAATCCAGCAGCAATCAGTACGAGATTACGATGCAAGACGTCCGCAAAATACTGTCCTTCTTGCACGATCCGGGCAAGCTGAGTTACTACACCCGCTTTTTCCCCATGATTACAAATGGGGTCGATTTACAAGCACGCTTACTGCCCATCCTTGAGAAAAACACACTCTTTCTACAAGAACAAGACCTGCTTCTCCTGAATACGGCATATAACCTGTACCCCAACAATCACATTGCGGCTGCGCTTGCTTGCAATATGAGTCGCGCAACTTACTATCGCCACTTGAACAAAGCAATTCAAAACGTTACCGAAATGATTAAGTGCAAGGGAATTCATTGACAGCTCAACAGGGCCTTGGCTGACGGTTCCAAATACATCTCAGCCTTCAGGCCCTTCTTATGTATCTCAATCCCTCCGTGCAATATCTGCCGTACAGCCTCCTCATGTAACCTTAGCTGCTCGATAATATCTTCTACACGAACGTCCACTTTTTCCTTTGAGATTAGATCCATAACTATTCCCCCATTTTCGCCCCTCATCATCCAACTGGACAATTTGCTGGCACTGTCTTGTTGTCTTTCACTATAATCCAGAAGGCTTGTCTCTTCGTCTCAACTTTTTCTCATATTGGGATGTGAACACCATCATTTAAGGTTGGCGTAAGGTAATCTTCAGCCTTATGAAAGGTGCAGGACTTACAGTTGAAGCATGAAATCATAATTGGAAATAGTGAATGGAGTGGATGATCCTTGATGAATGCCCAGCCCGTCATTGCTACTCGCGGACTTTCAAAATTTTATAACCATGTATGCCGGGTGAACAACATTAACCTTGAGGTTCTAGAAGGCGAAATATACGGCTTCCTTGGCCCGAATGGGGCGGGGAAATCCACAACCTTGAAGATGCTGCTTGGTCTAGCCAAGCCCACCGATGGCCGCATTACCCTATTCGGTCAGGAGCTCGGCAAACATCGGCGAACTGTTCTCAATCAGATCGGCTCCCTGATTGAATCTCCTTCTTATTACGGTCATTTGACTGGACTTGAAAATATGCGCGTCATGCAGAAATTACGCGGGGTTCCGAGCAAAAATGTGGAAGAGGCGCTGCGAATTGTCCGACTTGAAAACCAGAAAAACAAACAAGTAGAGCATTACTCGCTCGGTATGAAACAGCGGCTGGGCATAGCCATGGCTCTTATCTCCTACCCCAAGCTGCTCATATTGGATGAGCCGACGAACGGATTAGATCCCGCAGGCATCGGTGAAATTCGCGAACTGATCAAATCACTGCCGCGGCAATACGGAATTACCGTACTTCTTTCCAGCCACCTGCTCTCCGAAATTGAGCAGATCGCCACCTCCGTTGGCATTATTAGTGACGGCAATCTGCTCTACCAAGGAAAGATGGAGACACTGCAAGAGCGAAATAGGTCGTCCCTCGCAATTCGAACGAGCAATAATACTGCAGCAGCAGCATGGATGCAAAATCAGGGCTATATGGCCAGCCTACGGGACGAATGCTTGCAGATCAAGCATATGAGCGATCAACAGGTGGCAAGGCTGAATAAGGAGCTCGTGCTGAGTGGCATTGATGTTCTACGGATCGAAGAACGCAAAAGAACACTGGAGGATATTTTCTTGGAGCTTACCGGAAGGGAGAGAAGTCTATGACAAGAGCTTTGTCCCTAGAATATTTCAAACTTCGCCGTAAGCGCATCTTCGCTATGATGGTCTTATTTCTGGGTGCTGAAATGCTATGGGCGTTGGTATCGACAACGATGTCGATCGCTCGAAATCCCAGCAGCGCGGACTGGAAAACGGTAATTGCAACTACAGCCTCCATGAACGGATTATTTCTCCCGATTATATCGGCTATCGTCGTATCGCGCTTGTGCGACATGGAACACAAAGGAAACACATGGAAGTTGTTAATGGCAACAAATATGAATCGGAGCAGCCTCTATGCGGCCAAATTCATATGCGCTGTCTCGATTATCTGCCTGTACCTTGTCCTGCAGGCAGGCATAGTTTTTACGTTCGGCGTGATGAACGGTTTCGATTCGCTCCCATTGCGGCTTCTCATTCTGCATATTGGAGGAGCGCTTCTGACAAGCTTATCCATCATTGCCTTGCAGCAGTGGATTTCCCTTATTTTGAAGAATCAGTCCTTTGCCCTGTGTCTAGGAATGATAGGCGGCTTTATAGGCATGACAGCAGATCTATTTCCTGCATTTGTGCGTCGAATATTCATATGGTCTTACTATTCCGGACTGTCTCCTGTTACCTATCTATATACAGGGAAATCCGCAACTTACGTGATGCAGCCACCAAGCTTCGGTCTGACCGTTGTGGTGCTACTCATCGCAGTCGCATGTTACGCGGCAGGTAATATACATGTTTCTCGCAGGGAAGTATAGGAGGTTAATCGATATGTTACGAAGCGTTTCCGCTGAAGTCCTGAAGCTGCGGCATTCTCGAATTTGGATCATTCTTGTTGTTCTTCCCGTTATTAGTCTCGTGATTGGCTGCGTAAATTATTATTTAAATCGAGAGGTTCTGCAGCAGGAATGGTACAGCTTGTGGACGCAAGCTGCTCTTTTTTACGGCATGTTCTTCCTCCCTGTGCTAATCGCGATCTGTTGTGCCTATGCATGCAGACTAGAGCATATGAACCGGAACTGGAATGCTGTATTGACGGCTCCCGTATCCATCGCCAGCGTCGTCATTGCCAAGCTGATTGTCGTTGGAGCACTCTTGTTTTTTGTCCAGTTGATATTTTTTACTCTGTATCTATGTATGGGATACTTGCTTGATATCTCCTCGGAATTTCCTCCCGATGCGATAGGATGGATATTCCGAGGTTGGATATCTTCTCTCTCAATAGCTGCCATACAGCTTGTGCTCTCGCTTCGAATCCGTAGCTTTGCCGCACCGATCTGCATCTGTTTATGTGCTGTTTTCCTTGGTTTGGGGCTGTATGTCGCGAAGTTCGGCATGCTGCTGCCGTATTCCATGCTGACGATTGGCATGGGTGTACTCAGCCAAGAGAGTCTGAATGGTGCGGAGCATATTCAATTCTATGTGATGAGTGGCATTTATATTGTGCTGTTCACTAGTTATGCCATTCGCAACTTGCAGAGGAATGATGTTATTCAAGCCTAATTCGCTCTGAAAGGGAGATCTGCAATGAAAAAAATAATCCTTATTGCCGCGCTGCTGCTCGCAGCCGTCGTCGCATTCGGTATTTTCGTACTTGCTCCGGAACGACTAGCGCCGGATGACCCTGATGGGAAGACGTTGTATTATACACAAATCCACAGTAATGAAGCGATTAAAAACAAGAACGGCAGATATGAATACAGCCTCCTTGCTTTTGACAACCAAGGAAACCAAAAACAGCTGGACTTTACCACCAGCAAGCAATTACGCAAGGGAGCTTATCTGGAGCTGTATACGACAAGGCTCCGAGGTGTTACCTATTGGCATGAAGTCCGATATGACAGTCTTCCTGAGAACATAAGAAGAACCTATAAGCCATAGATGTATAATCCCAACAAAGGGCCGCTCTCTGGATCATACGCTGATCAGAAAACGGCCCTTTTCGTCATTATTTATTTAAGAAACATATTCTTTACTATCATGAATGTGAGAACGTGATGACAAGAGTGACATTCCATAAATACCCTTGCATGCAAAACTACTGATCCGGTCTATGTTCGTCTGTTGTTAGCTTAGATTAGCTTCCTTGGCCGAACAGCTTGACAGTTCAATTGTAGCGCACATGCCTTGCCCCGTGTCACTCTCCAGCAACAGATGTCCGCGATGTGCCTCGGCAATTCTAGCAACCATAGGAAGCCCCAAACCATGTCCATTCTGTCGCAAATGTTGTCTCTCCGCAGAGTATGGCAGTTTCAACAGATCCTCCAACGCATCACGCTGAATCCCTACTCCGTTATCCATTACCGTAAACTGACAAGCCGAACCATCAGTTGATTGATTTACAAGCAGCGAAATGACGCAGCCATCTGGATTATGGTCGATGCAATTCTGTACCAGATTCGTGATGGCTCGAAGCATCAGCTTGCGATCGACTTCAGCCTGAATAGGCTCTTTCTTGATCTGCAAGTCAATCGTATACCGATCATCCAGCCCTTGATTCAGGAAGTCTGCAGCAACCTGTCTGGCTAGAGCCGCCAATCGTATCGGCTCCATGTTCAAGGGCTGCATCTCATACTCCAGCTTGGAGACTAGATTCAAATCACTGACGAGAGACCGCAGCTTCTCCCCCTGCTTGCGAATGATTGCCGCCTGCTGCCTCTGCTCCTCAGGCACCTCCGCATGTTCCTCCAGAGAACTGGCATAACCAAGAATCATGGACAGAGGCGTGCGAATGTCGTGAGAAATTCCTGCAATCCAATTCGACCGCGCCTCATTGCGAGTACGAAGAGCCGCCTGCCTTTCTCGAAGCATTTCAGAGGTATCATTGATGCTTCGCGCGAGCTTGCCGAATATCCCCTTCTCCTCTGCCCGGACGGCCTCTTCCTTGCCAAGCGCGTGAACAACGCCTGTGAGCGGCTTCAATGAACGGACAAGCCGAGTACCAATTATAATAGCCAGCACGCATCCCAGTACGATGTTGCCTAGCAGCAGGAATAAGGCTCTCTGCGGTAAAGAACGTATCCATGGCACGAGAAAATAGAAATGATACTTTGCATAGCTGTTCTTCGGATAACCAAGCACGATCAGTCCATCTGCATGCTCCCACACAAATACTGGATATTCCCGCAAAAAATGACGGGTGAATTTCGCAACCTCGGTTAGAGAATATGAACGAGGGACTTCCCCAGGCAGCTTGTAATCCCATATGACTCGGCCGCCCTTATCAAGCAGCATCGCCCATGCTTCAGTACCCTCCAGCATCTGGCGGGATGAGGCATCTAATGCATATGTCTTTCCCATCCGTTGCAAATGGTTCGCTACATACTCCACGACATGCTGTGGAGATTGTCCATCATTAATTTCCTTGAACACGAAAACACCGAGCATGGCCAAATTCAAGGCAACGATCCCGGCAAAAATAGCAAATGTAATGCCCGTAAACCGGCGAATAATGCGGATAATGTCTTCCATTGTCCTATGGCTCCTTCACCATAAGCTTATATCCGAGCCCTCTCACGGTTAGCAGGCTGCTGGGATTAGAGGGATCCGCTTCGATCTTCTCCCGAATTCGCCGTATATGCACCATTAACGTATTCTCGTAGCTAGTGCCATCATTGCCCCAACCGGCCTGGAACAATGCATCAGTCGTTACGATACGCCCTCTATTCTCATAGAGCTTCATAAGAATCGCATGCTCCTTGGCCGTCAGCGGCTGCTCACGTTCTCCAGCACCATCGGCCTTACGATATACCACAGCGCTCTCTAAATCCACCGTGCATCCTTCCAAATGAAAGGTCGGCAAGCTATCCTCCTGATGCGTCTGATATACTCGCTTCAAAATGCCGTTCAGGCGAAGGATCAGCTCCCTTGGCAAAAAAGGCTTCACCATATAATCATCGGCTCCAAGACCTAATCCGAGCAGCCGGTCCTCATCTTCGCCCCTCGCAGACAAGAACAGCGCCGGCATGCTGGAGAATTGGCGGATGGCTGTCAGCAGCGCAAAGCCGTCCTGATCTGGAAGCATCACATCCAATATGGCGATGTCAGGCTTGTCTCTGCGGCACACAGCTATTGCTGATTTGCTGTCGGATGCCGTATAAATTCGATAATAGCCCTCTTTGCGCAGCAGCATATCGATCATGGTCCGAATGTCAGGTTCATCGTCCACAATAAGTATTTTTTTGTTTTTTAGATTGTCCACATACTCCCCTGCCTTCCCTTACAATAGTAGTTCATTAAACATTTGGTTTTGGCTGGAATCGACCGAGGGAAAATAATGTATTCGACAAGAAGATGCACATAACCTGCATCTAACAGAGTATCAAGGACTCTAGAAGGAAGCTTGAGAACACGCTAATTATATAAAAAAGAGCCTTGACCGGTAATTGCCATAACCGGAGCAAGCCCCTCTTCATACTCTCTATTTCATCGTAATCGAAATTTTGTCTTCCTTCTGACTCCAGTCTACCTTCGCTCCCAGCTTCTCACTAATGAAGCGGAGCGGCAAATAAGAGGTTCCCTTAATTGCAAAAGGCTTATTTTCCAGTTGAACTTCCTTTCCGTTCAGCGTCGTTGTCCCCGTCTTATAGTTGACAACGATGGTCAATTCCGCGCTGCCGGTGCCAGCATTGGAGCGGCTGATCGTGACTACCTTGCTTTCTTCATCATACTTGATCGCGGCGCCAAGCTTCTCGAAGATCGAACGTATAGGGACAAAGGCCTGATCTTTGCGAATGACAACGCCGTTGTTCAACTTAACGGCCTCTCCATTCAAGGCAAGCGCTACGGCGCGTTGTACCGGCACCGCCTGCTCATGCATGAACTCGTAGTCGCCATATCCTAAATCCGCATCCTTATTGACGCCCCATCCCCATAGGGAGCCATCTGCTTTTTGCATAATTATATGCCGCCAGCCTGCTTTAAGAGAGCTGATATTGGATGCAACAAGATCAAATTTGGCGTTGTCTGACATCGATTCGGTATCGATGGACGTACGATATACCTTGCCGCTATTTGTGTATGCTATGATTGAACGCTCTACAATATACGCTGCTTTCACATCGGAGATATTCTTTAGTTGAATCGGCTTTGGATGGTCATGCCTTTTCGTGCCATCGGACATTCCCGTCACTGTGGCACCCCAGAACCATAGGCGAGATGCACCATCGATTGCCAGATTCGTTTCTCCATTTGAATGAATTGATTGAATCCCCGTCACCCCTTCTACTTTCGTAGGAGTCGACTCAGGCAAAGAAGCAACTTTTTTAAAAGAGGTACGTTTATTTACCCCTTCCCATATAGTACCGTCCTTCTTCAGAAAGAACCATCGTTCTTGGTTCGCTTCACCGGGATAGTAGAAAAAAACGATTTCTTCAACCTGATTGATGCCGGGCAGCTCCTTGAATTGAACATGTTTATAGCCTGATAGAACATGTTTATAGCTTTCGTTGTCCTCGTCCTCAGCGACGTATACTTTTCCGTCCGCATCGAGAGCTAAATCGTCGTAGAAATAAACCATGTCGCTGATGCCGGACACAGGGTGAATTTTGATTTCTGGCGATGTGTTGTCATCCTCTAAGAACCATACTTTCTTATCATCCGTTACCACATAGGAGCCGATGATCCGTTTTACAGGGCCTATTCCATACAATTGAGTCGGTACGGCTTGAAAGTTTCCCCACACCCAATATGTACCGTCTTTCTTGATCAACGAATGCAATCCATACTCTTGAATTGCGTTGTCCGATTGCGGCGCTGCTGACGCCGCAGGCAGATTTACGGTTCCCAGCAAGCCTATGCTCAGCACAACCGCCAGCATCCATTTTCCCGCGTGTACCATTCTTTTCATCTTTGCGTTTCCCTTCTCTATCAAATTGAAAGTTCCTCCATCTATTGGAGAACCATAGTCTACCATTACTGTAGCATGATTTTCCATAGACTTTATGGCACAATTTCATAAAACTCTGCCTGCTTTAGCGGTAAAAAGTGTACTCTGTCCTTCTTACCTATTGCCTCCACCTTGACCGGCGCATGATTAAAGATCAGTTACAATGTTATTCTATTCTCTGGTATTTCTCGCATCTCTATTTCTCTCCTTGTGTCTGATGCGGTTATCGACCAGCGGAATAATTCGTCAAGCCGTCCATCATAACCGCCTGCTGCAACAGGCTGCTGCACGGCAATCTGTTCATAGTACCCAATGGACTCCTCAATAAAGGCATTGATGACCTCAATTCTAGGCTCATGATCCAATTCTTCTCCTGCGATCTTTCGTGCGAGCAATTGTTGAATGGCGGCATGAAGTTCACCGTTCGTCGGAATGAGCCAATCTACCAGCACCGGAAACTCGATAGGCGGCATCTCGTTATAACGCTCGATCCATGGGCAGGCCAGCAGCGGGCGCAGCACGTAAAAATACTTTTTGATTTTCACTTGATCCCTTTGCAAATACTCCCTGTAGTTTCCTTTGGCCATATGCAAATAGTGATACATACAGGATCTCGGCGAAAAGGTATGGGAGGATAGGGCACGTATCTGCGCCACCACATCCGATGCTTCTGCATATACAATCGGAGATTGCAGCCATTCAAGCAAAGGAGGATTCGACTTGCGAAATAAAGACAATGCTTTCTTCATATCCCATCCGTTGATATCCAGCATATTGCTGATCGGCCGCTCAATCACGTCTCGCTTTTCGAATAAGGATAAATAGCTGTCCATCGGTCTTACGTAAATAAATCGGACGTCATAATCGCTGTCCATCGATGGAAATCCCCATGCCCTGCTGCCCGATTCGCAAGCATACAATATGCGTACTCGTTCCTCTTTCTCGATCGTTTGTAACGCATCTATAATTTGCTGACGTATATTCGCCATGTGTGACCACTCCTTCTGACATTCGGATAACCCTTTACGCATGATTTGCTTCGACATTAGAAATCTCTGTTCATGAAGCTCGAGCCCGTTATTTCCTGTATTCATCATCCCTTATTTCCAGTGCTGCGAACATGGCGAATGTATTACGACTTACCGAGATTATTTCGTGCTTCCGCTCATGTTTACCTGATACAATGAAAGAGAACTGCTTGGGAGAAAGGAGATTGGACGTGGCGAAGGAGAGCTTCGATAAGGAGATTCAATATTTGCGCACACTCATGCTGATGAGAGGCGCATTCAACAGACAGCAGTTGGCAGATCGGCTGGGCATTTCCGTACATACATTGGACAAAACGGCACGGCGCCTGAAAGAAGTTGCCGCAGCCTCCGATTTACAGTCTAAGCACGCGTCGGAATTGGAACTGGCGGAAGCTGTTCATCCTCGCAATTACGATTCATCCGATCCCGCCCTATTGTTCTTGTTTCGAGCCAAGTCGCTGAAGGAATCCGAATCGGTTCGGATATCGACTATTTTGGAGGCGCTGCAGGAGCAATCCATGACGGCTATGGAGCTTATGGATGAATGCTGCGGCAAAACGCCGGAAGAGCTGCCGATGCCTGATGAGAAGACAATTCGAAGCGACCTGAAATATTTGGAATCGGTCGGCGTCATTCGCAAAGCGAATGCATCCCGCCCATATCGCTTCCGCTTGAACGATGAGCTCATTCAGCAATTGTCGGATGAGGAACTGCTGGATTTATACGATTTCGTAGATGTTATGGCAAACACGCAGGTGCCTTCTGTCCATGGCTATTTGCTGCGGGACAGCTTGAAGAAGCAATTGCTGCTCGACCATAACGGCCAACATCTTACCGACATCTTTTTATATAAATATCATTATCATTCACGCATTTTGGATGAAGCCCATCTGTTTACCTTATTGGCCGCGATCCAGAAACGCTGCAGAGTGAAATTCCAATACTTCACGCCCAAGGCGGAGAAAAGCTATGCCGCACAACAGACGAATCCGCGCTTCGAGCGGGAAGCCGAAGGAAGCTGGCATAAGGCTCTGCCCTTAAAAATCGTGTACGATCATCAATATGGCAGATGGTATATGCTGAGCAGCGATAGAGAAGGTATCCGCAAGTTCCGCATGGAGGGCATGACCCACATTGAAGAAGTGGATGCTGTGTCCGAGGACGTGTTCCAGATGAAGACAGCGGCGCTGATGGAGAAGATTCAATACAGTTGGCTCATCGATACCGGCCGTCCCGTGAAGGTGCGTGCCCGCTTCTTCAGCCCTCGCCCGGGAGAACCGGACTTCATTAAGCAGCGTGTGCTGCTGCAAGGGCAGTGGGGAGAAATCATCGAAGAAGATGAGCATTCCTTTATATATGAAATTACGGTAAATGGAATTACAGAGATTAAGCCTTGGCTGCGCAGCTTCGGTTCGAGCTGCGAGGTGCTGGAGCCCAGATATCTGCGGCACGAGTTGATAGAGGAATGGAAGGAGATCGCTGATTACTATGAACCCATTTGAGAAAATCTTTGGCTATCAGATTTTGACTCGTCTCGAAGAAGCGGGAACATTCGTCGTTACCTCTCATGAACGGGCATGGTTGAAGACGATGCTCGCACATCCTGCAGCGAGCGAGGCCTTCTCGGAAGATACGATAACCAAATTAAATGAAATCCTGTCCTCAGAGATACTCATGGATACCTCCCATAATCTCATTGAGAAGGCCAAAAGCAAGGAAAAGCATGTCTATCATCCGATGCTAAAGCCGCTCCGTAGGTACATCTCTTCCGGGACAGGGATACGCATCAGTTACGCGATCAAGGGCAGGCGTGTCAACGAGGAGCATGAGGGCTTTCCATATAAATTAGAGTATTCTATTATTAAGCGAGAATGGTACCTGCTCTGGTACCATCGTCAGCACCGCGGGCTCATGAGCACCAAGCTGCGCAATATTACGTCTTTGGCAGCAGAATCAATCCCGCCAGCGGAAGCGGAATATATTATGGCGAAACTTGCCCGTCTACGCGATCGCCACAAGTCCGAGGCAGTGATTGAGGTTATCCGTGATTATCATTCCGAACTATCGCGCATCCTTTATGCCTTCTCCTGCTTTGAAACAGAGGTAATGTACGATGAGGAACAACGCAGCTACCAGATTCGAATCCGGCTGCCATGGAATGAGCATGAATTCCTCTTGTCCAAGATACGTTTTCTCGGCAAGCGCGTCCGCGTGAAGGATAGCGCATATCTGCAGAAGCGCATGCGCGAAACAGCCGCCATGGCACTGGCAAGGTATGAGGAAAACAGTGTGTGAGTCTATGCGATGGTGTGGGGTGGGCTCTCGTTAATCCTACACCAGGAGGTTTTGGTTTATATAAATAAGCTGTCAGGTATATTCAATCTCTCAGTGAGAATAAATAGAAGATACACGACAAAGTATAGATGTCTACTTCATCATCGAAAAGCTCGATCGTAAACGTCCGAGGAGGAAAGATCCTATCATATGTAATCAATGCTGTCACTCTGTCAGATGAATTTTTTAACGTAGTGGTACGATCCATGAAGTCCCTTTTTAACGAGTAAACCTTATTATCGATAGCGAACTCCATGCAAGGATTTGTTTTGATCATCGTCTTATCTCTCAGTACAAATTTCCCCAAACGATTAGAGTCTACTTTCCACTCCGACCTAATCATCGTTTTAAGAGACCAAACTTCAATGGCCTTGCTCATTGCCCTAACTTCCGTATCAAAGACTTCAACATTAACTAAGTAATCGCTAAAAATATTATCTACAATATGATGAAGCGTACTATTATAGTGTCTTTGAATATCACCTATTCGGTTCCCGTTAGCATCTATTAATGCGAATTTCTTTCTACTTTTACGATAGATAGGGGCTACATTTATCCAACCTACAGACTTAAGGCTCCCCTAATAAAAAACGGCGGTACGCCGAGTCCATAGAAGAACCCGGCATACCACCGCATAACATCACAATGATTGCCTATATTTTAAATTTCTTCACTAACAATTCCAATTCGCTGCTGGAATTACTTAAAGCTTCCGCCGATTGCGAAACCGTATCGATTGCTTTCAACTGATCCTGTGTCGAAGCGCTGACTTCTTCCGCGGCGGCTGCGGATTCCTCCGAGATTGCGGATAGATTTACAATGGACTGAACCACGTTTTCCTTCAGCTCAGACGCCGTCTGTATTTCGCCCGACATTTCCTTGATCGCCTCGATCACTTGCTGCATCAAGCTTTGAATGCTTGCAAATGCGATCTCTGTCGACTGCACAGCCTCATTTTGTTCCGAGGTGATTTCCTTGGTCCGGCTCATCGCCCGAGTGGCATTCGCAGCCTCTTCCATAATGCCCTGAATGGTGCTGCTGATTTGCTCTGTCGAACTGGCGGATTGTTCTGCAAGTTTACGCACTTCTGTGGCGACGACCGAAAATCCCTTGCCAGCCTCTCCCGCTCTTGCCGCTTCGATCGACGCATTTAAAGCAAGCAGATTGGTTTGAGCTGAAATCGCTTTGATCATTTCGGCCACGGCCTGGATGTCGTTGATTTTGGTCACGAGCAGGTTCAATACTTGTTCGATCGATTGAATTTCACGGAACGATTCATCGGAGCGCGCTTGCAGCACTGCCAACGTTTCTTTTCCATCGATGCTTGCCTGCTGCGTCTGGTTTGACTTCACCTGCATGGAGGACATCGTTTTTTCCACCAATACAAACTGCGAGGCCAATTGGCTTGTGACATGCTGCATCTGATCCAGGTTTGCTGCGCTCTCTGCCGATCCTTGTGCGACATCCGACATGGCGTGAGCAATTTCTTCGCTTGCCGCTTTTGTTTCTTCCGATACGGCACTCAGATTTTCAGCCGACTCCGAGAGATGTTCGGAGGAAACGATCACGCGGGATAAGACTTCCCGCACGCTTTGAACCATATGATTAAAGTGGCCTGTTAATTGGCCAATCTCATCCTTCGAACTTACCTTCCCTTCCACGGTAAAGTCTCCATTAGCCATTAGCTGCACCTGATCCGTCAATTGAACGATTGGCTTCGTAAAGAAGCGGGCGACAAAGTAGATAATAACATTTGAAACGACAATAGCACATAAGGTTATGATTATGTTTATGTATTTAATATGGTTCGTGAGCTTTAACAGTTCGTCTTCTTGATAGACAGCACCGATTTTCCACCCTGTAAGACCAGACGTCGTATAATACAGAACTTCCGATTCGCCTTTATCCGTATAGTTAACCTTCCCTGCACTTTCATTTGCAGTGTATATTTTGTCAACATAAGGTCTTCCCCGTTGATTTTTTCCTTGTGCATCTTCTGTATCCGGCAGCACTACCGAGTTTCCTTCTGCATCCAAAATAAATCCAAATCCGTTATATCCTACATTCGTTTCACTGATTTGCTTTGTCAATTGATCCAGGTTCACATCAAGCGAAATAACCCCAAGAACCTTGTTGTTTTCCACAATGGCCTTAGAGATCGCTATTTTCATCTTCATACTGACACTATCCTTATACGGAGGGCTGAATTTCACGTTATCCTTGTCATCGTTAGCCAATTTATACCACGGCCGAGTATGAGGATCATAATCTTTTTTGTATACATTAGCTTCGGGATCAAACATCTGCTTCGATGAATTCCCCATATAAATAGCAGATACTTCAGGATTGATTTTTGTATAATCCTTCATCATTTCAATCATGTTAGGAGTTAGCTTTTCTCGGTTTTTTACAATGTCTTTAATTTCAGAATTTTCACTAAAATGCAAAATATCTTTTGCATAATTATTTAGACGCAAATCCGTAACTTGCAATAAGGCCACCGCTTCTGCGCTTCCTACTTCGTCCAGCTCTTCTTTAAAGCTGTTAGTCATCTGCAAGTTAGTTGCCAGTTGCAGAATGACCATAGAAGCAACCAGCAATAATGCAAAAATGAACATAATCTTGTTCTGTAACTTTTTAAACATGATGACGACCCCCTATGAATTGTAAACGTTACAAAACTTACACTGGAACTAAATAAAAATGCCAGATTCGACGTTATAACGCCTCTAACGTAAAAATTCTAGCATATGTTCAGTATGTATAAAATGACATAGTTACGAACGACTTTGTAGAAAGCATAAATTTTTGTGCCGATAAATCCGTTATTTTGGAAGCATGCTAGTGATAAGCTAGGCACCCCATAGCATTTACGTTTCGTTATCAAGAAGTAAATCTGTTTGTGTCTGCGTCGCCCGAATAATAGTTATAAAACAATTGAGCAGCTTCTTTTGCCGTAATTGGTTTCATCCAATCATTAGCATCTCGTTCTAATATCGGCAAGAAACAGTACCAACATTAGCTCTTGCGAATAATGGTGCTCTATCCTTATTACCAAACAATGCATTCGGCGAATATTATGGAGATTTGGAAAAAGGAACTGTTTTACTCTTAAATAAGTTTTCAAATTTGAGAGCTCCTTTATGACCTGATAATGTTACAATGTCAATAAAAAATGGTAAAATATCCACAACAGAAACACTTGGGGCGATATCAGTGATGTATATTACGCTTACGGATCCGACAATGGCTACAAAACAAGTGTAAGTGCAAATGCCAAAGCAACGAAGCGCAATCCTACGTCACTTAAAGCATATTCTTCACACTTTGTAGCTAGTGGACAAGCCTCTTGGTCTGACAACACTAGCGTTTCGTACTAATACTCCATCATGATCTCAATGCTGCATTAATGATATAGGACTCTGTTCAATGGATGAAGCGATTCTCTATAAACAGAGTCCTGATCTTATTTTAGGAGTGATACGATGAACAAGTCTTTCACCTTGCTCCCCATATTATTCATTCTTATATTCCTTAATTCTGGTTGCTCCTCATCAGAGCAGTCACTCAACGATGAATATAACGCTGAAACCGATTATCCCTATATGTTTCATGCACAAGGGATAGGTGCACTAGTAACCACTACTCAGAATGGATATTATATGTTGGACGGAAGTTATATCTATTATGCCGATAAGCCAACAATGAAACCCGTTCTATTAGATAACCGCCCCGATCATTCCTGCTTAATCAGTAAAGAGAAAAGTGATGAAAATTGTAACGCTTATGTTGCCAACATCAACCCTTTACAAACCAAATTATTGCAATACTATAAAGGACATTTGTATACGATAGAAAGTCGTCTAGATAAAGAAGGTTCCTCAATCTTTCAACTTGTTCAGCTCAATCTCGATGGAACCAATCGCAAAGTAGTAAAGACATTTCCTAACGCAATGTTGCGTGGAACTGCGATTCATCGCGGCAATATCTACTATGGAGCTATCGACTTCGATCTCCATAGCCAACAACAGTATCAAGTGCTCCGCCTCCCGATAGACAATTTATCCCAAGAACCTGAAGTCTTATACAGCGGAAAATTCAAACAAGGGAGCATAACGGATATCGTACCTTATGGTTCACAAGTTTATATGAATGAGTTCACAGACAAGGGATATCGGGCATTGCGTTACGATCTCGCCACATCTATACTGTCATCACTATGGGAAAAGACGGACGGTGGATTTGCTTCTCTTGGCCCCATTCATAAGAATAGAATGTATTTCAATTACTATTACCCTGCAGATCAGAAGGATGATTCGGACATTACTGATCCACGAGGATTAAAAATCTACAGCTCTGATCTGAAGGGAGAACACATCCAGGAAACAGACATCAAGTCTTCTCCTATTATTTCAACTTACTTTATTGATGATCGATACACCTACGTTCGACCCGTATGGTTCCAAGCAAGGAATGCAAAGAACATTTCTAACGAAATGAAAATATACAAGAACAAAAAAGAGGTTCATAAAGTGGATATGTCGCTGTTCTCCTCGCCTCATTATCATTTTGTAGGTGATGATAGATATATGTTTGTCATTGATCGAGGAGATGAAAATTATACAATGTACCTGCTGGATAAAAACGAGATTGAGACAGGAAAAGCCTCCTTTCAACCGTTTATTGAATCTCCTTTGCATTTTTAATCCAACTTACATCGATGTGGGGGACAAACATGAGGTTACTCTACTACGAGCTGTATAAAATAGGGAGAAAGAGATTATTCATTGGATTAGTACCTATCCTGCTCTTGATGAATATTTCCCTGTATACGTATACGGAATGGCAACAGAATTCACCACTTATTCGTAACATGCAGCATTACCAGCTTGTTGAATTAACCTATCAACACCTTCCCTTCCAAGAAGGACATCAAACTGCAAGCAGCAAGGTAGAAGAACTTGAATTCTATATGCTGCTTGCATCCGAAGCTGTCATTGCAACTCATAATCCCGAGTGGAAGAAGGAAATTGAAGAAAAGAAACGGCAGCAGCCCGAAGCTGTTGCATCGTATTTATCCAGTCCATATGCGAATGACAACACTATACTAAAACGTGACCTCTTACTACATAGTAAAATCGCAAAACAATACGAAGCTATAAACAACTACCGTTCACGTATGCAAAAGATGCAGCAGCGTGCTACAGATATGTTATCTGTCTCTATTTTTCAAGAGAATGCATCATCTCGCAATATTCACAAAACGTTGAAAGACTTTGCACCACTACAACACTTACCGCTTTATATCGGCCTTGAAGAAGGGATTGTATCTTCCACATCCTTTATACCATTGGATTTAACTATAGTAGTGCTGCTATTTCTGGTCACCATATATATCTTTCATCGCGAACGAGAAGCCGGTCTTCTGCCTTTATTACAGTCTACCCGGCGTGGCAGAATAGACACTGCTGCTGTCAAGCTTGGCACACTCACGATTGTGACGTTGCTATTAAGCCTATTATTCTATGGGTCTATTCTGTTCGTTGCCTATTATTTATACGGTTTTGGAGATTGGGATCGATACATTCAGTCGATGACATCTTTCCAAAGCGCGGTACAGCCCCTAACCGTGTTCGAATTTCTTATTCAATATCTCATTTTGAAATCTCTCGCTTGCTTGCTTATCGCCATTGTGATGACCTTGTTATTTATTGGGTCTCAACGTCCGACTCCGGTGTACGTGACTTTGTTCGTTCTCATCGGAATTAGCTTTATTTGTTACACGCAGATTCATCCAAATTCATATATGAATAGCTTGAAGTATCTCAATCCCGTTGCCTTTCTCGATGTGTTCCACTTCATTAGCGACTACCGCAATATTTATTGGTTTGGCTATCCCGTTTCTAAAGCAACCTTGTCTTATATAGCGGGCGGAACATTCATCGTTCTCGGCACATTAGGTGCTCTATGGCTGTATACATTTCAGCGCAACCTGATGATTCATCTTCCATGGGGGAATATGGGGCAAAGAATTCGCATTTGGACTTTCCGGTTTCGTCGTTCTAACAGCCTATTCCTTCATGAATGGTATAAATTGATGATCACCGGAAGAGGATGGATCATATTAGGGTTCGGAGTCTTAATGTCTCTGCAGATGATCCAAACGGAGGCGCGAACATACAATCTGGAGGAAGCTATCTATAATCAATATCTGATGAACTTGCAGGGCCCTCTGACATCAGAAAAAAAGGCCTTTATGGAAGCGGAAAGACAACGCTTCAATCAATTAGGAAGTGAGCAAGCAAAGTGGAAACAGAAGGTTGCTAACGGAGAAATTACACAATCAGCGTATCGAGACAAAGAATTGGAATGGAAGATATTTTCAGACAAGGAGAAATCATTCCGTCTTGTAGAAGAGCAATATCAATATTTGTTAGCCGTGCAAGCGCAAACCGGACATACTGCTAGTTTTGTTAATAAAATTACAAGCGATCAACTCTTTGACCGCCCTTCAAGAGATATTGTGCAGGGCGTTTTCTATCTATCCTTGTTATGTGCATTGATAAGCCCCCTTTTCACACAAGACTATCGCAATAACAGTATTTTCTTGTTGCGAGCAACGCTGCTTGGTAGAGGCAGACTATTCACATATAAAATAGCAATCGCTCTCTGTTCGAGCCTTGTTCTGCTAGCGATGATATACAGTCCCATCTATATCAATCTAATTCAGCATTACCCTGCTATCGACTGGATGGCATCAATTCAGAGCGTGAAGCTATTCGAGGCATTGCCTTGGAATTTGTCGATCATCGAATATGTATGTCTTGTAAACATATTGCAAACTCTCGGTTGTATGCTGATTATTCCTGTTATCCAGTTGTTTTCAATTTACGTTCGCAAGCAGTCGCTTAGTTTAATGCTACTAACGGCGATATTCATCAGTCCGCTTGCGCTTGCATATATCGGATTCAAACAGCTTGCTTCTGTTACGTTCAATGGACTGTTCCTATTGACTTCGTTCCTTCGCGATGAGAGCGCCACAATGATGGCAGTAGCCTATTTTAGCAGCATATTTGTCATAAGCGCTGGGGCCGTTGTACTAGGTTGGAGAAATTATAATGGACAGTTTACACGAAAGGAGTAAGCGATATGGAGCTATCTTTACAGCATGTGACTAAACATTATCAACGAGGTAAGAAAACAGCTATCTCTAATTTTAGCGCTACACTAAAGCCGGGCATTTATGGCATATTAGGACCGAATGGAGCGGGAAAGTCAACGCTGATGAATCTGATTACCGATCAGCTTCGACCTGACGAAGGAACCGTAACCTACAATCAACAGCACATTCGGAAGCTTGGACGTACCTATCGCAATGTTCTCGGGTATATGCCACAGCAGCAAGGAATATTTGGAGAATTTACAGCAAGACGATTCTTATGGTATATCGCTTCTCTTAAGGGTCTAACAGCCAAGCAAACCAAACAACAGATAGAGCATTTGCTCGACACCGTTAACTTAGCTAGTGAGGCAGATCGACGGTTAAGTACATACTCTGGAGGGATGAAGCAGCGAATCCTCATTGCTCAAGCACTGCTCAATGACCCAGAAATCCTTATATTAGATGAACCTACCGCCGGGCTTGATCCGAAGGAACGCATTCGACTGCGAAACTTTATTTCTACGATTGCTATAAATAAGATTGTACTTATTGCTACACATGTCGTCTCTGATATTGAGTCTATAGCCAAAGAGATCCTTTTGATAAAGAACGGTCAGCTTATCGCAAAAGATACTCCGCAACATATTGTTACAACGTTAGAAGGAAACGTATATGAGGCCTATATTTCGATCGATCAACTCCATCAGATACAGACGAACTATAAAGTAAGTAACATTATGACGACACCAGAAGGCTTACAAGTACGCTTCATAGATGGGGCGGGCAAGCTACCTACGAATATCGAATCCAGGCTGGTTAAACCTAATCTAGAAGACCTGTATTTGAGTCAATTTGAATAATTTAGATTGAAGTTGAGTGAAAAGAGGAAAATGTCGGTTACATACAACAGTTTATTGAGAAGCAGGGGATCTATTTTTGTTTTTTATATAGGCCCCCCTGCTTTTTTCATTATGCTTCAAATTGGAATCGAGATAACTAGCTGTGACCACTGCCTCGAAGACGTCCATTCCTCCTTGGGCAAATAATCGACCGCATTGCAGAGGTTGTTCATCCATCCACCGCTTGCCATATTAATCCAGGTGATAGGTTGACCGAAAAACGATATTGTCCCTAGCCTGTTCCTGCTTGACCTGCGCAGAATCATCATCCTACCCGTTCGAGAGCCATTAAGAAGTGGATTACTAATTTCATAGTTGACAAATCGGATTACCAGCATTTAGTATTAGGTTAACTTGTTACCTACTTTGGATGTAACCTTGTAAAGCATAATGAATTTGCTGACCGTACGAACGGAGGCCCCTATTACAATCGCTGCAACCGCAGAAAGGGGAGCATACCGTGTCATTCAGTTATATATCCCACTTGTACTGCCCGAAATGCGAGGCAAGTTATCCCCCGCACAGGCAGGCACATCTATGTGCTTGCGGTTCCCCATTACTTGCAGCCTATCGGCTGGATGAGTTGAAAGCATCCGTCCGCCGCTCCGAACTGGCTGCAAGAGAACCAAGCCTATGGCGTTATCATGAACTGCTCCCTGTGGAGCAAGCTCAAAACATCATCTCCTTGGGGGAGGGCTTCACCCCTCTCCTCCCCCTGCCTCGGCTTGGACGACGAATCAGCATTCCACACTTGTACTTAAAGGATGATGGGCTTCTGCCGACCGGCTCCTTCAAGGCCCGCGGCGCGGCTGTTGGCGTATCCAAGGCCATGGAGCTGGGGGTCCGCGAACTGGCATTGCCCACGAACGGCAATGCGGGAGCAGCCTGGGCACTCTATGCTGCACGTGCAGGCATACGCTCCACGGTTGTCATGCCTGTGGATGCGCCGGCCATTACCCGCAGCGAATGCACGATTGCAGGAGCCCGGCTGCATCTGGTCAAGGGCTTAATTAGCGATGCAGGCAAAATTGTCGCGCAAGCGATCAGCGACGATGACGGCCTTTACGATGCTTCAACACTAAAGGAGCCGTATCGGATCGAGGGCAAAAAGACGATAGGCTTCGAAATTGTTGAGCAATTCGGCTGGAAGCTGCCCGATGTCATCGTCTATCCAACAGGGGGCGGCGTTGGCCTCATCGGCATTTATAAGGCATTAACGGAATTGCTGGCACTTGGCTGGGTTCAAGGCAAGCTTCCTCGATTCGTCGCCGTCCAATCTGCCGGTTGTGCTCCAATCGTTGAAGCTTGGAAGAACAGGCAAATTGAATCTACATTTTGGCCCCAGGCCTCAACCATTGCGTTCGGCATCAACGTACCGAAGGCACTCGGGGACTTCCTCGTATTGGATGCCCTCTATCAAACCGAGGGCTGTGCGATTGCCATAGATGATCGCGCAATACTAGAAGAACAGCGCCTTATTGCGGAACTAGAAGGAGCATTCATTTGCCCAGAAGGCGCGTCTACGTTAGTTGCCGCTCGCCGCTTACGGGATAGCGGATGGATTCAGGATAGTGACAGTGTCGTTGTAATAAATACCGGACTAGGCCTTAAGTATCCGCATGTCATCCAGACGAACATTCCTGTCATCAAGCCCGGAGACCGCTTGAACAGCAAAATAGATGCTACCAGCAGACCTCCCACTCCGTGGGAGGGAATTGGCTAACATGACACTTGATACAACCTTCATGCTGAAGCATGTGCCCGACTTCATTCATGCAGCCCTAGTAACGATCGGGATTGCTGGAGCGGCCATCTCTGCTTCCCTGCTCGTCGCCGTGCTCAACTCCATTTTGTGCTATTTTCGAGTGCCTGTGTTCACTTCAATCGTGCGTGCTTATATCGAGTTGGCTCGCAATACACCCTTGCTCATTCAATTGTTCTTCTTGTACTTTGCACTCCCAAGCATCGGAATTCGCATGTCCAGCTACACCACAGCCTTACTGGCAATGACGTTTCTCGGCGGCGGATATTTGACAGAGGTATTCCGTGCCGGGATCGAAGCCGTTCCCAAGAGCCAGCTCGAATCGGGATTAGCACTCGGTTTGTCCCGTTGGCAGCTGTTCTGCAACATCGTTCTGCCGCAAGCGCTGCGGATTGCCGCGCCGTCCTTGTTCGCCAACTTCATTTTTCTGTTGAAGGAAACGACAGTTGTGTCTGCCGTTGCGGTTCCGGAAATTTTGTACACAACCACGAACTACATTGCGCTGTACTACAAAACTTATGAAATGCTGCTTATGATGACGGCCTTCTATTTGCTGTTGTTTCTGCCATTATCTTTTGTCCTCTCTTGGTTGGAAAGGAGGTTCCAGCATGGACAGTTCGGGACTTGATCTGCTTGCTGTATCGCTTCCCCAGCTTGCCAAGGGTTTATACCACACGCTTCTTATCGCCATCTGCAGCATTCTGCTTAGTACGATTGGAGGCTTTCTTTTCGGCGCTCTGCGCACTTCTCGAAAGGTAGGAGTGAGGATCTTTGCCCGTGTTTATTTGGAATTGTTCCGCTCCATTCCGATTCTCGTGTGGCTGTTTTTTTTCTTTTTCGGTCTCCCAATCTTCTTCAATCTGGATATGCCAAGTTCGGTATGTGCAGTGCTTGTGCTGTCTCTTTGGGGAATTACAGAGATTGGCGAGGTCGTGCGAGGGGCTCTCGTCTCGCTGCCGAAGGGGCAATTGGAGGCGGGCAAAGCGATTGGACTCAGCACGGTACAACTGTTCCGATACATTCTGTTCCCGCTAGCGCTGCGGCGCATGATCCCGCCCACGATTAACGTGTACACACGCATCCTAAAAACGACTTCGCTCACCGTTCTGATTGGCGTAACAGAGGTGATTAAGACAGGGCAGCAAATTATTGAGCGGACAGGAGAGGCTGTACTGATTTACGGAGCGTTATTCCTGCTCTATTTCATCCTTTGTTACCCGTTATCTGCTTTATCGCGGAAGCTGGAGCGCCAGTTGCTGTCTTAATTTTCAAAATCCCCACTGGTTACTAAGAAAGGAGGAAGCATTCATGCCCGACGCATTGCTTGAACTCTCCAATGTCGGAAAGTCGTTCGGCAAGCATTGGGTGCTGCGGGACATCAACCTGCAGATTGCCCGAGGAGAAGTGACCGTCATACTCGGCCCAAGCGGCTGCGGCAAAAGCACACTGCTCAGATGCCTGAATGGACTCGAAACGACGCAGAGCGGCAGCATTCAGTTTCATGGTCAAGAATTGACCCACTCTGCCACGCGCTGGCAGCATATTCGTCAGCAAATCGGAATGGTATTTCAAAGCTATCAATTATTCCCCCATCTGACCGTATTGAACAATATCGTGCTCGGGCCTGTAAAGGCCCAGCGCCGCCCCCGAGCGGAAGTTGTCTCCCAAGCGGAG
Organism: Paenibacillus sp. S-12; assembly: GCF_030363895.1. Lineage (NCBI taxonomy): Bacteria > Bacillati > Bacillota > Bacilli > Caryophanales > Paenibacillaceae > Paenibacillus > Paenibacillus sp. S-12. The sequence goes on along the minus strand of NZ_JASIUF010000006.1, from coordinate 110,730 downwards.
AAGCTGCTTGCTCGTGTAGGTCTGCTGGACAAAAAGGATGTCTATCCCCGGCAGTTGTCAGGCGGCCAGCAGCAGCGGATCGCGATCGTGCGGGCATTGTGTATGAATCCCGAGGTTATCCTCTTCGACGAGGTTACGGCCGCACTTGATCCCGAGATGGTGCGCGAGGTGCTGGAAGTCATGCTCATTTTGGCGGATCAAGGCATGACGATGGTTATCGTCACTCATGAGATGGGGTTCGCCCGGGCGGTAGCCGACCGGATTGTCTTTATGGATGAAGGTCGAATAGGCGAGACAGGTGTGCCGGACGCTTTTTTTACAGAGCCGAAAACCGAACGAGCTCGGCGTTTTTTGGATAAGTTTATGGACATTGAAACCTGGAAAAGGAGAGAAATGGGATGAAGAAGATGAAGAAGCAACTGGGATTCACCTTATTAGTCGTATTGCTAGCGTTAGGATTGCTGTCCGCATGCGGCACGAGCAGTAACAATGGGAATAATGCAGGCAATGCCTCGAAAGATCAACCTGCAATAGCCGATCAGCAGGAAAGCGGAAAATCAGCGGGCATAGACGCTGGCATACTAAGCAAAATTAAAGAACGCGGCAAACTTATCGTCGGCGTGTTCTCCGACAAGCCCCCATTCGGCTTCACGAATGAAAAAGGCGAGCTGGTTGGGTTCGACAATGATTTGGCAAAGCGTTTCGCCAAGGACCTGCTCGGAGATGAAAGCAAAATTGAGTTTGTTGTTGTAGAGCCGGCAAGCCGCATTCCGTATTTGCAAAGCGACAAGGTGGATCTCATCGTAGCCAATATGACCGTAACGGATGAACGCAAGGAAATCGTTGATTTCACGAACCCAAATTTGAAGGTCACTACAAAGGTGCTCGTAAACGATAAAAGCGGCATTAAAACGTTAGATGATTTGAAAGGGAAGAAAATTATCGTAACAAAGGGAACGACAGCCGATATTTTCTTCACGAAAAACTACCCTGATGTTGAACTGGTTAAATTCGAGAAAAACACCGAATCGCTGCAAGCGTTAAAGGATGGGCGCGGCGTCGGGTACGCACAGGATAATTTCATTCTGCTTGCTTGGGCAAGGAAAAATCCCGGCTTCTCCCTTATTCCAGAGAAACTAGAGAAGGAATCCCCAATTGCACCAGCCGTCAAGAAGGGCAATACCGCGCTTCGCGATTGGGTGAATCAGGAGCTGAAGTCGCTAGGAAAGGAAAAGTTCCTGCTTCAACTATATGATACATATGTAAAAGACGAACTCGGTGCAGATGTCACCCCTGACGACATTATCGTGGAAGGCGGACATTGGAAGTAACGCCATCACCGTACAATTGAATGAGAGCACAAAACGGGGCTGTCTTTCCATCATGATTAACATGACCGCAAGACAGCCCCGCTTCTATTATTCCACGGCGAATAAATACGCCTGCAGACTATCAGCAGCACACTCCATAATCAATTGAATGAAAGGCTTCAATTGACTCTGAACGCTTACTTTAGCCCCAATATTTGATTCAACTCCTGGAGCCTAGAAATCTCATAGGTAGGAACAATATCCGTCGTATTCACTTTCCCCTCTGGATTGAACCAGCAGGTATCCAGGCCTGCGAGCTGCCCGCCCTTCATATCCGAGCTTAATGAGTCCCCGATAATCAATGCCTGCTGCGGGTCAAAATTAGGAATGCGTGCGAACACATAATCAAAGAACTCCTTCATCGGCTTTTGGTACCCTGTATCCTCTGATACGAAAATGCTCGTAAACATCGGATGCAGTCCAGAATCACGAAGCCTCCGATCCTGTGTCTTAGACACACCATTCGTCACAATGTGCAGATCATATGCGCCGTGCAGTCCCGTAATCATTTCCAGAGCCCCGTCTACAAGCTGGTGTCCCTGTTCCAAATAACTTCGATATTGTTGCTCCAGCAAAACGCCGTCAACTTCATGCCCGTACTCCTTCAATAACAAAGAAAATCGCGTATTCACGACTTCATCGCGATCAATGCGGCCTTCCTCAAAAGCCTTCCATAGCCCTTGATTCATTTGCTTATAATACGCTTCAATTTCTTCCGAAAGCACGATCCGCTGTTCCGCGAATAATAAGCGCAGCGCCATCCTTTCAGCTGCCTGAAAGTCCAGCAATGTATCATCCACGTCAAATAATAAGGTTCGATAAGTTCTCATTGACATTGATATTCCCTTATCCTCTCCGCTGATCTCTTCAACTTCACTTCATTTAAACCGATATAATAATCAAATTTGTGTACCGCACATATGTCTTATATGCCTTCCGAAGCAGCCGGCTGGCTCGGAACCGCCTTGCGTACATCACTGCGCTTGCCGCCTGTCTTAAATACGATAATACCTCCAACTATGATCAATACTCCAATCGCTTGTTTTCCCGTAAAAGGAACCTTGTCTAAGCCAAGCAACCCCAATGAGTCGAATAACAAAGCAAAGCTGATCTGGGACGCCATCACGATCGAGACGGCAAACGTCGGGCCAAGCCGCTTCACTCCCTGTACGACACTAAGAACGACGCCGACCCCAATGATGCCGCTGAACCAGTACCATGTCTTCATATTCGGCAAATCGAATAGCTGCTTGCCTTCAACGGCCAAGCCAATCGCGAATGAAGCCAGAAATCCCATGCCCAGCACGATCGTCGTAGTCGTCCACGTTCCCACGCCTTCGTTTACTCGGCTGTTGAATACATTTTGAATGCCCACAAGCGAGCCGGCTATGAGCGCCAGTACCAAGCCTGTAATCATAAACGTTCTCCTCTCACTTTTCATATATATTATGGCCAGCCAATGCCCGCAATCGCTCCCTGTTCTTTACAGAAATGAAGCCTCGATTGCGCTCGACCAAACCTTCATCACAAAGCTTATGAATAACTCGATTCAGATGCCTATAGCTGGTGCCGATGAAATTGGCCACGTCCCGCAGACTTACGGCACGAAGCTGTCCATTAAATCGCGGATCCGATTCATCGTACGAGATGGACAAGAGGTAACTTGCCAAGCGCGCTTCCACCGGATACATCAGATTAAAACTTAAGGAATCCGATTTCATGCAAAACTTCGTTGTTATGATTTTCAACAGAAATTGAAGCAGATTTGCATCATCTTTCGCATACTGATGCAGCCAACGGTAATGGACGGCGATCATATAAACCGGAGACACCGCCTCAACCGTGTTCATGAAGTCGATGCCTTGCACATATTCAATGTCTCCGACTGCTTCAAGTGCAGTTTTGAACGACACGATCAGCGCTTTGCCCTCCGCCGAGGTGTTATACACCTTGACCTTTCCTTTCACGAGCACACATAAATACTCGGCAGGATCGCCCTGCGAACAGATCAGTTCCCCCTGCTCATAACGGTACAATGTCAAATGCGGCGTTATATTCGCATTAAATATCGAGGATATCTGATGAATCTCCATATAGTGAGCCAGTTGTTCACGATCCTTAATTTCTTTCATAGCGCGCCTTCACCCCTGCCGCAAAATTACATCTTTAATATAATCACTCCGGCGATCATCATCCCAATGCCGATGAACTGTGCCAGCTTCATTTTTTGCTTCGCTACACCGAACCAACCTTTGCTATCGACGATAAAGGTTACGCTGAGCTGAGCAATCAACACCACAGCAATTGTCAAGGTAACGCCGACGTGATGAATAGACGTAATATTGCTGCAAATGATGATTGCCGCCAAGGCTCCACTCGTCAAATAGAGCGGCTTCACCTGCTTGATTCTTCTCCATTTACCGTCGCGAACAAGCAGTAGAAGAATGAAGGCCAGTACGAATCCCGTAAACTGGGTAATCGTTGCCGCTTGCCAAGTGCCAATATCTTGACTGATTCGGGAGTTTGCCACACCTTGCAGCGTAATGAACGCTCCGCCTAACAATGCAAATAGGATTCCTGCCATTTTTCCCGCTCCCCTAAGTTGGATTTCGATTTCATTATTATTTAAAATCAGACCCATGCCTCCGGGGAAGGACATATGTCCCAAGTGTATCAAAAAAGCAAAAATCAGCGTAGAGGCGGAATTATATTACATCAGGATCCCAGCTCACGCTGTTTATCTCCCCGATATCGAATGGAAGGATTGTCCATCGCGGCGATTCATGTTAGTATTATGAACAATCAACAGTAAATTTTAATTTACCGGTAAATCGTAGTGAGGTGATTGGATGAATGTGACTAGCGTCTATAAAATCCAGACTCATGAGCAGCTAAAAGCAATCGCTGATCCTCTCCGGACAAAGATGCTTATGAACCTGGTCAAGCAAGAATATACTGGGCAGCAGCTTGCCGAAATGCTTAGTATAACGCGAAATAATATTTATTTTCATCTGAAGGAGCTAGAGAAGCATCAGGTAATTCAAGTCGTACGGAAAGAAGAGAAGAACGGTATCGTGCAAAAGTATTACCGTGCAGTTGCGAGCCGCTTTATTCCGGAGGATCATTTGCTGCCGAGCATGGATCTAATCGATACATCGCGTCAAGTGTTCATGGAAACTGTCGAGGCAACCCGCACAAAGATCGAGAGCGCGCCGGCTGCATCCTTCGCTCTGAACAGCAGCAACCTGGAGCAACGGAAGAACATCGCCTACACCTATCAAATGATGGCGACGGAAGAAAATTTCCACGCCTTCATCGAGGAATTCAAGCTACTGCTGGATAAGCATTTTATGCAGCAAACGGGGAATGAAGGGCAGAATCATAGTAAAAATGAACGTAAACAACATGCTTTACAGACAGAGAAAACAGAAGAACAAAAAGGCTACTATTTGTCCTTAATTGCATTTCAAGATGACAGCGAAGATATTGCCATTCCATGATTACGTTTTCACTTTCTGGAGGGATACCACATGCTAGCTAACTCAACCAAGCGTGAGCAGCGCGCAACAAAATATCCAATCGTCATAGACGATGCTTGGTTCACCGTCTCCAAGCTGGACGATAGCACGTTCGCAATTAGCGAATACGGCCATTGGGAGAGAGTTCATTCTTTTCTGCTCATCGGCAGCGAACGAGCCGCTCTAATTGACACGGGCCTCGGCATTGATGATATCACGCGAATGACTAATCAACTAACCAGTCTGCCCATCACAGTGCTTACCACCCATGTTCACTGGGATCATATCGGCAGCCATGGCAAGTTCGAGCGCATTTACGTCCACGAGATGGATGAAGATTGGCTTGTCAACGGCATTAAAGGATTGCCAATTGAGCAGGTTCGCAAAGATGTATCGCGTGATATTACGAGACCTTTACCGGCTACCTTCGATCCTGCTGCCTACACTCCCTATCAAGGCAAGCCGACTGGCCTTCTGCGAGATGGAGATGCAATTGATTTAGGAGATCGCAAACTCATCGTTTATCATACGCCAGGTCATTCTCCCGGACATATCGTGGTGCACGATACAAGCAGAGGATACTTATTTGCTGGCGATCTGCTGTACGATGAGACACCGATCTATGCGTTCTATCCTTCAACGAGTCCGGAAGATCTTGTGTCCTCATGGCAGAAAATCTCGGAGATCGAGGGCATTGTGCAAATATTCGGTTCCCATAACCGGCTTGGGCTGGAGCCCGAATTATTAGGTGCGGTGAAAGATGCAGCAGCAGAACTGCGAGAAAAGGAGCTTGTCCGCTTCGGAACAGGCATTCACCAATTCCATGGATTTTCAGTTCAGTTCTGAATAGAGGGCCGGCATAAGTTGTAAGAAAAGTCCTTCCCGCTCCCCCAATCGCCCCTTATACTGGAAGTAGCATGATAGGTGACAACACATACAACACGAATGGAAACGGAGGATCACTGTGAGGAATGCAATGCGATGGCTATCCGCCATCATGATGATTGTGATTTTGCTTCACCCAGGAATTGTTCAAGCTGCTTCTATGCCGATAAAATCCGGCGTTGTTCAGGATACGGCTAAAATGATCCCTAAAGAATCGATTCCATATATCGAACGGGCCGCGAAAGGGAATCCGTATACCTTTTATCTCCTTACCATCAATAGTCTAAATGGACAAGATGCAGCCGAGTATGCAACCGCAGTGTATCGTAAATGGAAGCTGACAGCGGATGACATACTTATCGTTTTATCCAAGGAAGATCGGCGCGTAGAAATGAACTTCAACAATCCTGCCCTGCAGGAGAAGATCGATGCGCTTCCCGATGATTTTAACGGGGATGGCCAGTCCCGATCCAAACTAAGTGAATTCGTCGATAGGCACTTTATTCCGAAAGCCAAGGAAGGCAATTTCGCCAGAGCCGCTATTACCTTGATAGAAGCGACTAAGCAATTAAAGCCCGCAGCTATTTCGATTCCGGAAGAACCTGCTGGAAATCTTCCATCCGACAAGCATCCAAACACATCGAATAGCGATAGCGGAGCTCCAATAAAGCCGCAGGAGCCTGCCGGACCCGGAGCATTCGAACGATTTTGGAATGGCATCCCTTGGCCGACCGTGGGAGTCATAGCGGGCATTATCGCATTATGCATACCATTATGCATATGGACATGGCGCCTGCAACGACTACGCAAGCTGCGTAATCAAATTCCTGTCGTGATGGCTGCTGTCAGCCACGCGCTCGAACGCGTTCGTCATTACGCCGAGTTATATCAGGGCACGACCCAGCAGGAGGCGTCGTCCATCGAAGGGCAGTTAACGTCATCCATAATCGAGCTCGATTCTAGCTTGAAGGAGCTTCAACAAATCAGCTTCGTTCGCACGATGCTGCCTACGTTAAAAAAACAACTCGATTCCGCTGAGAACGTGCGGCAAACGAAAGAAAACGAAGTTACGGAGCTATCGAGGCAGATTGAACAAATCGAGTCGATTGAACGGCAGCTTGTGGACAGCATACGCGAAGCGCGTACGCGCCTTCAACAGCTCGAATATGAATATCGTTCAGAAACCAATGCGCGGGGCTGGTCGCTGGACGGGATCGAGCAGCGCCACCATGACCTTGTGAATCGCATCCAAACTGTGGACGATATGGACACATTCGATCCGATCGGCGCCAATGCCATCATGGACACTTGCAAGACTGGAATCGAGCAGTTGTCGCAAGATATCTCTTCCATCTCGCACTATGCGAACCTATACCAGCAGTTCCCAAACGAGATGGCCAGCAGCCGTTCCCGCTTCGAAAGCATCGTACAGGAGCATAGGCTTAAGCTGATCCGAATCGATCCTTACGGCTGTCTGGAGCAAGCTAGGGACACGAATGAACGGATGCTGGAGCATCTGCAAATCGGCAATATTTCAGAAGTTGCCCAATTGGCAGAGCATAGACGCCAGCTTCTGGCGGAGGCCGTTCAAATGACGCAGCGAATAGCTGATTTGAAGTTAAAAAATGCCGAAGACATCCAAGCTATTGCGAAGAGATTATCGAATTTTATGGATCAAGAACGACAGATGAATGAGCTTCATAACCGAGTCACCCATACATATCGATCTACCTACTGGGAGCATGCTTGGGAGCTGTATCATAACGGGCTTCCCGAAATTGCCCAAATGCGATCGAGGCTGAACGATGTTCGTTCGTTATCTTCCGAAGAGGTGCAGGAATACGAATTGGCTCGTCAGGAACTTGACGGAATTTTGCAAGCTCTGCAGGATCAGGATCGCAATCAAAGGCAATATGAAGGACTCGTCACGAAATTAGATCAGGCGGTTGATCTGATCAACAGGCAGCTAAAGAGCGGCGAACAAGCATTTTCCCGAGGCCGGGACGTCATCGCCCGCAATCGACTCGTTCAAGTATGGGGCCCTGCTGAAGCGTCTCTATTGAAGCTTGACTCTGGACTGAAGCAGTTGATTGCTCAGCCTCCTTATGACATCGACTTCATGTCGGAGCTAAGCTCCCGATATGTGCGGGAAGCAGAGGCCTACCTCCAGGATGTGGAGCGAACCGCGATTTTGAAGCGCGATGCGGAACGCAATATTAACGATATGGAAGCACGGTATCGTTCAACTTACAATCGTACACGAAGAAAAATAAAATTGTCCCATTTTGATTATCAATATTCGCAAGTGATCTCCAATGCCAATGATTATATGCAGCGGGGAGACTACCAGCGCGCAAGTCAGGAGGCTGCCATGTTGGCGGGCATCATTAATGCCATGAACGCAGCCTATGATGCCGTACTGGCAGAAGAACGGCGCCGCGAAGAAGCTCGACGTGCGGAAGAACGAAGACGCGAGGAGGCCCGCCGCGCCGAGGAGCGCAGAATCGAGGAAGAGAAGAGACGCCGCGAGCAAGCCAATTCGAGCAGCTCAGGCAGCTCCAACTCTTCCAGCTCCAACAGCTCCGGCGGTTCCAGTTGGGGAAGCAGTTCGAACAGCTCCGGCGGCTCCAGTTGGGACAGCAGCAACAAAAATTCCTCAGGCGGCTCTAATTGGTAGATCATACAGCCAGCAAAAAAACGCTTGGACAGAAGTCCAAGCGTTTTTCACGTTGATTTAGTCAGGACTTCCGGACTGCATGCGGTAATTCCGGAACATCATCCCGTTCGCCTTCATCATGCCGAAATGTTCATAATAAGGAACCAGGTCATCGTCACAGCACAAATCAATCATATAGATGTCATCCAACTCTTTGAGCATCTGACTGACTAATTGCTTACCAATTCCCTTGCCTTTATATGCAGGCAATACTTCAAGCAGTGGAATATATGCAGACAACACACCGTCACTTATCGCTGTTATAAATCCTACGACTTGACCCGTCTGCTCATCCATCGCCAGAATCACTTTGCTGCTGTTCTTCAATAACCGAAGGTGAGTTTCCGGACTCGGCGGATTCGGCCAATTCACAAAAAAGCCTTCTAACATTTCAACTGTAATTCCATCGACTGAGTACTTGTATATCATATTCGATCATCTCCTCATGGACTTGTCTGAGATAAATGATCGATATCAATAATAAAGTAAAAACAAACCAATAACCTCCGTATCCTCAAAAGAAGCACTATACCAATATACGGAAGTCCAATATATTACGCAACCATTATTTTCTACGCCAGCTTGCCTACTGCTGCTATGGTGTCCAATGTGCCGGGCGGAACAGCTCTCCAGGCAATTTAGTATGCGCATCCCCTTTCGCAGCATTAATTTGCACCTGAGTCAGAAAAATACTGTCTCGCAAATCCGCACCGCAAAGATCAGCATCTCGCAAATCCGCTCCGATGAAGTCGGCTCCACGCAAATCCGCATGCTTCAAATCAGCAGCGATCAGATAAGCGCCTCGAAAGTTAGCCCCTTTGAGATCGGCTGCTGTTAATTTGGCTCCCATAAGATCAGCGCCGCGATAATTCTTTCGTTCTCCATTCGAACTGCCATTTAGATTGCGGCGTACCTCCAGCCATACCAGTTCGCTAGTTTGCACTAACAGCATATTTACATTTGCGCGATGTGTAGGAACATCCAGCTTCAGAAGTTCATCTGCACGGAGCTCTGTCAGACGTATCGTCTCTGTCAGCGCCATGCTAAGCTCTTGACGAATAGAACGCACTGCCTCCCGCATAAGCGCTTCATGTAAATACCATAGCATTTCGTGGAGCTGATGCATAATCGGAAAGACGTTATACATCGTTTTCGCTCTCTCTGAGCCTTCCCGCCAATCGATTCCCTCAAACGTAATCTGCGACACCTTCTGTCCTGCGCCGAAGCATTCAAACACGGTGCACCCTTTACATCCTCGTTCTCGTAAATTCGTGTGAATGCCGCAGCGATAATCAGCCTGTAAGTTCGAGCAAGGCACTCCCGCATCCTTGTTCATGGCAAAATCAACAGATGCAGCAAATGGGAGCGCAACACAGCAAAGCCCGAAGCAATTTTCGCAATCGGCGCGCAGGTCGTCCCAATGAATGTGGTGAAGGGTATGAGAATAATCTCGGTTTCCTTCTAGCAAGTAGAGCACCTCCGATGTGCTAGCAATCTGAGATGATTATAACGGAATGAATTGGTTCTATCTATTAAAAAAAATCTGTCCACGCTACAAATGATGATGTCTGCCTGTCTCTTTCTTAGCAATGATGCGGAACAAGAATTGTAAGAGAGGAGGAACCGCAAAGGAAATAAACAGAGTACGGAATATCTGATAGCCTGATACCATCGAGAGGTCAGCCTGAATCTCATGTGCAATGATCCCCATCTGCTCCATGCCTCCGGGAGCGAGACTGAGCAGCGCCGTCGACTCGGATACAGATTGCAGTGCCGCTAGCAACACACTTAATGCGAGAGCACCAACCACCAGCGTGAGTCCGCTGGCAATCGCAAGGCCAATCGTCCTCAACTTGTTCGTCATCTGACCTGGTTTTAGCGTCATCCCTACATAAGTGCCGATGAGAAGCTGAGCCATATGAATCACAGAAGGAGGAAGAGGAACTCCGTCGACTCCGAATCGTTGAACAAGGGCAATGCCGGTTGCAGGGCCTAATAAATAAGCTGTCGGCAATTTGATTTTGGTGCCGATACGCGCACATGCAATACTGATCGCAGCGAACAATATCAGTTTCAGGAGCATTTCGCTTGTATAGGCTGCTGTCGCTACTTGTTGGGAAGTTTCCGAGTGAGTGTGTTGTTGATCCGCTCATATTGCCGAATAATGGGTTCAACAGAAGCAAGGGAGTAGCTGTAATAATCGTCATTAGACCTATGGGGAAATGCATCTTTTCATACGCGAAGGCAGCACGACTCCGGAAGGAACCCATGCTCTATCGATCAATCAGCTGGCGGCTGCGTATTTTGGTAACGTAGAGCAAGCAGCGATGGCAAAATGAATCGAGTCTCTTGAATAGGCAAAATAAAGAAAGCCAACTCATATTCGGCAACACGACCATCACCTGCAGCTACGTAAGCGGCATAAGAGTTATGTGTTGGCTGCAGCTAGAACGCCTACGATCAGAACGGTGAACGATGTAAATGATAATGGTGGCCATGTGACAGTAAATCTGGCGAAAGCTTTATCTGACCTACAAAAAACGGTGAACGAACTGAGTGATATGATTCGCGCGCTCGGTCACATCGTCCAGCAACAAAATCAATCTGCAGCTTCATGATCTGGAGTCGAGTCAAATAGATCCGGATAAGTTCGATCATGGGCTAATTTATCATTACCCTGAAAAGTAAGAAGATGAGAACATGATATTAAACAATGTGCAGAAAGAGACAATCCGCCAGATGGATGTAGGAGATAACGTGACGTTCGGCGGAGTAGCAACTGGTACGGATGATCGGTACGAAGTACATAGAGTGACCGAAGGAGAATATAGAGTTGGGAAGCACTCATGATTTGCTTGAAGATGGATTATGTATCATCGACCGAAGAAGAAAATCCCCGCTCAAGGCTGAATTTGCCCGAATACGGCGTTCGAGAGGCTAGACTATTTCACAAAATCCGGGATTATATGCACAGTCTTTACAAATTGTCTGAATTCGTACAATATGGTCAGTCCTTTTTTTTGAAAATATTTTTAATTGAAGAAAATATTTTATCAAAGAAGTTACTTAGATATTTTTTGACTAGAAAACCTACCAGAGCAAAGAATAGTGAAATACCTATTATAAAAACAAATAGTTTTAGTCCTATTTCTATAAATTCCATTTAGATACAGCACTTCCTTTTCTTTTATGATCATATACTTGTTGGACTAGTTAACACAAATCGCTGAAATGGAATCGTGTTGGAGGCGCATTTGAAGCGAAAGAAATATAGTCATTTCCAAAAGTTTATTTACAATTTATTTCTATTAATTGAATAATTGAAAAATATACCGGTAAATATGTACATAGTATGGTAAAGCGAAAAAAAAAGGATGATGATAGTCCAATGGTAAGAAAATCTATTAGTTTATGTATCGCTCTAATTTTTGGTGGACAGGCGAGCGCAAGTGGAGCACTTTCAACGGACACAATTGTAACTGAAGAGAATGTAAACCAAGTTATTGAATATCTAGGATTAGATCCTAGAGATCTGAAAAAAGCTGATGCTGTTGCTTTTTCAGATGATTCCGTTACTGTTACTGTCGGGGAATTGGAACAAGCTCCTAATCAATTAAAACAACTTCCTAAAGAAGTTACATCAACAGAAAGTCTTTACACAGAATTTGCTGACGGAATAACAACAAACAGCTATAGCTGCTCAAGTCCTGAAAGACTTGCTTGCCGTGCAAGATATGAATGACAACTTGCTGCGTCAGCTTGTCTTTTCTGATAATAGGAAGGTTCCATCTCAACTCTCTCCTATGATTACAGGACAAGGTGAACATATTGTCATCGTACTGAATACATCAAAAAACACAAATATCGGCACCTACGCCTGAATCATTCGAGAATCAACCACATCATTAGCAGCAGTAACTTCGATGCTGCTATTACCGTTCAAACAGGTGGAATGCCCATCGTGTTAGGCGATGTGAAGGATGAGGTCATGTCTACCATGGCACTTATGCTTGCAATATCCGTAGTGCTTATGACAATCGTGCTGTTCCTAGTCTCCCCAGTTCGCCGTCGCGTCATGTCGCTTATGGTACATACTAATCGTAGGAATCTATGCCCTGATTTCCTCACTAGCTACTTGCGGCACGACTGAATTTCGCTGCTGTAATAAGAAGACCGCAAGTCCAGTCAAAATGAGTACAATCCCAATGCCTTGCTGGAGTGTGATACCCTCATCCAATATGAAATAAGCAAGGATGCATGTTCCGACCGTCTCTCCTAAAATGCTCATCGAAATGACGGACGTACTAAGCCATTTCAGCAGCCAGTTGAATATCGTTTGACCTAATATCGTTGCAATGAAGGCGAGTCCAAAAAAGGACCACCATGTTGGAGCGGAATAATCGAAGAAGGATGCTTGCTGACTCAAGGAAAAGAAACTTAACAAAAGCGCACTGCTTGCATAACCAATGATGGAGTAAGGGATGAGTGACAGCTGTTTGCGAACATGCTTCCCAATAAAAAAGTAAGCCGTAATTACACCCGCCGCAATAAAAGCAAGAATATCGCCGAATAGCGCTTGTCCACTAATTTGGAAGTCCTGCCATCCGATGACCAAGCTGCCCGCAATAGCCACCAGACAGCCAAGAATAGCCCCTGTTCGAAAGCGTTCCTTAAATAAAAAGTAGCCTCCAGCCATAGAAAACAGCGGCTGCAGTGTTACGATAACTGTCGAGCTTGCGACCGACGTGTAATTCAAAGACTCAAACCACAACACATAATGCGCGGCTAGAAATAAGCCCGACAGCATTCCAAATCCCCATTGCTTCTTCGATAGTGAACGCAATTCTCTCCTATTCTCTTTGTTCACGAGAAGAAACGGCAGCAGCATAATCGCTGCAAAAAACATCCGATAAAACGCTGTAATACCCGCAGGCGCATCGGCTAACTTCACAAAAATCGCAGAAGTCGATAAAGCGAGTACGCCAAGAAATAATGTCGCATAAGACATAAGCGGTGATTTCAATGCTGCTCCCCCTAAACAATGTTGATCAACCATACAAAAGTTCTTGTCACATGTAAGTATAATGAGAAGGGCGCATAAAAAATAGTAGGGAGAAACTGAACTATGGAACAATTTCGAAAACAGTGCCTTGGTTAACGTCGGTTACTTTTGTAGAGCCATAAACCCCTAGATATAACCTGGATTGACTCAGATTCGTGCCTAAACTTACATAATAAGCGGATTGAGACCCAAAATCATAATCGGTTTCAATAACACGAAAATCACTTAGTTTGCAATCCGTTCTAGCCCTGGTATAAGCTAAAACCCCTTTAACTGGAGGGGGAGATCCTTCATTCCTGGCAAGATCGGTAAACACAACGCTTCCCGTTAAACCGGGAATTTCATTTCCCAAATATGCCTGGACTCCAGTAAGTGCAGTTCCTCCAAACTTATCGGTTCGGGGATCCTTATGAAAATAACTAATTAGAGGCGGAAGACGCCGCACTGAAGTTGTTATTGCTTCATCGTAATAAGAAATTGTTTTCTCATCCAAAGCCGGATCTGCAGAACAGCCTGTTAGAAGCGAAGTAGGAAAAGCGCCTTCCCACCCTCTCCAGCCAAAATTAATAAATCCTTCTTGATCAAGTACAGAATTCGCTAAAGAAGCTTGAACAAGCTGAGTAACCGGTATTGGTTTATAGTGAATGAATGAAAAAATCGACTCTACGAGATCCTGTCCGACATTTCCTACGTATTTGATATACTGATTATGATAAAGCCTTTGAAAAGAAATGCCCGGTATATTGCGGCCTCCTTTGGCCATTACCGTAAGCGTTTCTTGAATAGATGCGGGTAGCTCATTAAAACGTGTAACGACGGGCGGATTATCGATAAATGTAGGTTTGGCGACATCGATTTCAATGATTTTTCCCGCGATTTCCATATTATTTTGGCTTAAATGAAATGGATCATAGCCTGATCCGCCATCTCCGGTTGTCAGAACAAGTTTTCCTGTTTCAGGTGAAAAGTTTAAGCTATTGACGCCGTTATGATTTAAAAAGGGTCTTCTTATATTCAGTAATGTCCGGCGTCTTTGAGGTTCATCATTCGAATGTAGAATCCATTCTTCAACTGTATCTATATGATCATATTGAGTTTCTCTATTAAGCCACTTCAAGTGTAAGGTTTTAGAATCACACGGGTTCGGCTTAAAAGATTCAAAAGAACCTGGAAGAGCACCTGAACCTTGGGTTCCAGCTACTGAATAATGGAGATAAAACAGGCCATTGTAATAAAATTCAGGATGAAATGCCAGCCCTATCAATCCCCGTTCATCATACCCGCCACTAGAGGCACCTAATTTTAGGATTCGTGAGCGAATATCTAAAAAAGTCCTTACATCCCCGTTTCCTATGTAAAAAATCTCTCCTACCTGGGTTGCAATAAATAATCTTTCCATTGAGTCACCCGGAAGTATAGCCGTTTTCAAAACAGTGGGCATATTCAACTTACTTACAATGGGGCGTAAACGAACCTTAACTTTTTCCAAATAACTGTACCCTCCTTCTTATTATTTTCTTTTATAAGAATATGATTATAACGGTTCTATTAGTATCAAATTAGGGCAGCCTCCGATCGAAATACATCTTGCATGGTAAAACCAATATGTCGAGGTTTTTACACCAAAAGAAAAATCCCGATGAATAAATCATTCATCAGGACAAACGAGTCGATATTTTTGATGTTGCAATTAGTTTTGTTTAATGATCCATATTGCATACTCATAGGATCTAGTGTAAGTACTTTTTACCTTAAGATAATACTCTTTACCCTTTTTTAAATCTTCGGTAAATTCCAATAGGTTTCTCGAATTCACTCTTTTACTTCTTATTTCATTTCTATCTACGTCGTAAAGAGTAACCTCTGCCTCCCCAGCAGGAAGTTCATTATTGACACGACCAAAATCAAACTTATATGATCCTGATTCATCTGGAGTAAACTTGTAGTAGTCTTTATCCCCTTCATAAGCTTTCCCATCAATAATGACTATACTTGTTAATTTAAACTCGTTAGCCTTTGAAAACGTATTATTGTTCTCCTCCTCATGAACAAAAATCGGTTCCGCTGCAAACGCTGGCGTGGACATGCCAGCTACCATAGTAAGCCCCAAAATACCTGCTATAATCTGTTTTTTCATAAATCAATGACCTCCCAAAATAATTTGAAGCATAAGGAATCTGAGGTGTCGTTCTACCTATCATTTTATGATTCAATTAGGCAGCCAACTAGGGCAGCATTATGACATGATTCACTGAATAAATTTACTTTTTTGATTTTTCACTGGAACCTAGGTTTAAGCATGATGTCCGCATAAGGCACTTCCAATGGAATGAATCACCTTATCAGTAAGGTTCCCACTTTTTTAGTATATAACAAACATTTATTTACATATTTTCATATATACATATATATAGACAATCATATTCCAATTCCATATAATCGTTATACAGTCTGAATTTAAAGGAGAAGATTATGAAAAAGCCTATCTTATCTGCTCTATTGTCGCTACTTTTACTGCTATGTTTCATACCAAGCGCATACGCCTCCACTGGCGTGGAAAAATGGGAACAAAAAAATGATTTCCCGGTAAACAAAAGCTATCCTCATGTAGCTGTAGCCAATCACACCATATATGTAATCGGGGGCTCTTCCTCCGGATATACCGCTGCCAAAGATGTATATGCCTATGATCCTACTAATGACTCATGGATCGAAAAAGCTCCCATGCCGACAGCAAGATACGGAGCAGCAATAGCTGTCGTGAACGATATTATTTACGTAATCGGAGGCAAGGGTAATAGCGGGTACTCTGATCTAGTTGAAGCGTATGATCCTAAAACGGACAAGTGGTCCAGCAAAACAAGATTGCCCGAAACAAGAAGTTACACATCAGGGATTGCATTTAATAACAAAATTTATGTAATAGGGGGATATTACCCTGGTGGTTCAAACTCCAACACCGTGTATGAATACAATCCGGAAACCAACAGTTGGGCTACGAAGGCGAAAATGCCTTCTTCTAGATCCGGTATTGGCCTCACTATATTAAACGGAAAAATTTATGCAATTGGTGGGGAAAATTCAGCTAATTCAAACTCCCAAAGTAAAGTTGAAATCTATGATCCTCAAACAGATACCTGGGAAAATGGAGTTCCTTATCCGGAAACCGCTATATATATTGGGACGACAGAGCTTAACGGAAAGATCTATGGGATCGGAGGCGGCAAACCTGAAGGTAGTACAAAAATAAACTCCGTTTATGAATTCGATCCGGCAAAAAATGAATGGACAAAAAAATTAGACATGCCGACTACAAGAAGAGCAGGCGTAGTCTCCTTCAACAATGCGATTTTTGCAATAGCCGGCGAAACCACTGATGCTATTAATAAAGTTGAAGTTTATTATCCTGGCACTAGTGAAGAACCGACTGAGCCGACAGATCCGACTAACCCAGAACAACCTAAAGGTAATCGTGCCATCCTCACGGTTACAATGACGACTGGACTGGAAAAAGAATTCGATCTTTCCATGGAAGAAGTCAATTCCTTCATCTCGTGGTATGAAAACAAAAATGCAGGCATAGGCACAACATCTTATGCCATCAATAAACATAACAACAATAAAGGCCCTTTTACCAGCCGTAAAGACTATGTAATTTACGATAAAATTTTAACGTTTGAAGTAAATGAATACACTGCGAAATAACATACAAGGAGCTGCTGAGATGCAGCTCCTTTGTAATATCTTCTTAATGAACGTCAGTCATATCAATGCGATAGCAAGCAGTGTGAACAAGCTCAGCGTTAAAATTTCGTTATTAAAGAAAGGAAAGAAGCCAGATGTTCTCACCCCTCCATAATTCGCTTCGGGACGCAAATAGACATTTTGATAATCTACCTTGACTATCGTCCCTCGATATTCCTTGCGATCCACCGTCAGAATACGAACTTTCTTGTTCATACAGTGCAAGCAATTATAATATGCTTCCATTCTTGTTCCCCTCCCTCCTATACCTTATGACGCGAATCCTTGTGGGACACGGCGAATATGCATTCTAGCGAGAGATTTTTCGAGCCCTTCGCTGAGTTAGAATAGGTAAAGGAAGGCGGGCATACTGCTGAACCCCTATACTTATCCCTTCATTTTCTTCTTAAAGCTTACCACTGCAAGCATGAACAGCGCCCACCAATACACTATTGTCTAGCGGTCTTGGCATTCATATTGTTCAAATTCTCAATCGTTGCTATCTTGATACATAGGCATACGATCGTGATTGCCAGTTCAAGCTCTTGTATGGTCGGGAATGAAGGCGCAATTCGAATATTTCGATCCCGCGGATCCTTCCCATAAGGGAATGTGGCGCCCGCTTTCGTTAAGATAACGCCTGCTTCAGCAGCCAAAGCGACAACACGATCAGCGCAGCCGTCCAACGTATGTAAGCTGATAAAGTAACCGCCGTTGGGCTTGCTCCATGTGGCAATATCCAAACCGCCCAGTTCAGCATCGAAAATGGTTAGCGTTTTTTCAAACTTCGGTCTTAGAATCGCCGCATGCCGCTGCATAAGCTGCATCGTTTTTTCTGTATTTTGCAGAAATTGAAGATGCCGGAGCTGATTGATTTTGTCTGGACCAATGGTCTGTGCGGCCATTTGCTTTTTCATATGATTGATATTCGTGAGACTCGCAGCCATTGCGGCCACGCCGGCGCCTGGGAATGTAATCTTGGAGGTCGAGCAATACATGAAGACACGATCAGGGTTCCCGCTAGACTTACAGGCAGACAGAATATCTTGAAGCTGATCGGGCGTATCCGTTAAATGATGAATGATATAGGCATTGTCCCAGAAAATGCGGAAATCATTTGCCTTTGTGGTCATGGTAGCCAGTCTATGGACAACCTCATCTGAATACGTAATCCCTTCCGGGTTGCTGTATTTCGGAACGCACCAGATTCCTTTTATCGCATCATCTTGTCTAACAAGCTCCTCAACTCGATCCATGTCGGGACCGTCCTGATTTATATCGACTGGAATCATTTCGATACCGAGAGTCTCACATATCGCAAAATGCCGGTCATAACCCGGACTCGGGCATATAAACGCAATTCGGGGCAGCTTCCCCCATGGCCGATCACTGCCGCATACACCGAACAGCATGGCTCTGCTTATCGTATCGTACATCATGTTTAGGCTTGAATTGCCGCCGACAATGACCTCATTCGACGCAACCTGCAGCAGCTCGGCAAACCATCTTTTCATATCCGGAAGCCCATCAAGTCCGCCGTAATTCCGCAGATCTGTATTTCCGTCAAAATACGCTTCCTGCGTCAATGGAAAGAACAGTTCATTCGATAAATCCAGTTGTTCAGAGCAAGGCTTGCCCCTCGACATGTCTAATGAAAGCTTTTGCTGCTTAAATGCTTCATACCTGGCCATGAACGAAGTGAACAAAGCTTCTCGTTCCTCAAGGCTTATGTTGGCAAATTGGTTCATGCAAATCCCTCCCTATAGTAACCATCATAAAAATAATCGAAGCGATATATGCTACTGTTTTCTTCTTCGATATCAATTCAAAAGTCTGTTATTTCCCCAAGTGAAATTCCCTAGTATTGGAGGAAATTTAATGCTATAATTTAGGTGTTTTACATCAAATGATTAACTTTTAAATGGGAAGGAGTGAATACCTGATGAAAAAGAGAGCTTTGAAAAACCTATCCTTCGGTATCGGGTATTCTACTGCTGTTTTCTTCTAGAATTCATGGGGACGGGATACGTCTGTCCATTTTGAAGGAAATGAACGAAAACCATTTAAAAGGAGATATGATTAATGACACAAACCAATTCTATCGTTTCCAGATATAATCCTGAATCGATTGCAAAGCCGGTTGGAGAGTACAGCCATGTAACCAAAATTAGCAGAAATTCAGAACTGTATGTTTTTTCTGGTCAAATTGGAATCGATCCAAGCAATCACATTCCCACTGACTTCAATGAACAAGTAACGAACACGATGAGCAACATTGTTGCCATCCTTGCTTCTCAGAAGTTGACGCCTGATCATGTCGTGAAAGTGAATATTTGGGCGACGGAAGAAATCGACTGGAATCATTTCGATGCGGAGTGGAATAACGTATTCGGCGCTACCCCTCCTTCCATGACGATCGCCTATGTGGCTGGATTGGGTCTTCCTGAATTAAAAATTGAATTGGATGTATGGGCCGCAGGTTGATAGCCGGCTCCTCTCATTTGAATATGACAATCCCCCTCAATGAGGGGGATTTTTTGTTGCGTGTGCTCCGCCATTCCGCTCAAAAAGCTCAGCATAAATGATACGGCGGGCCTTGATGTAACCTATGCGCAAATAAGAGAAGTTATCGTTTATCGTACACCTTCACCTTGCACTGCTTTCGTCTTCAAAGTACGGTTCCATACAACCTGCGTTCCGTTCTTGATCACACCAAACGTGTGGTTAATGCCGAAGTGATAGGGCAAGTAAGCTAGATTCGGCGCATCGAAAATGGTCAAGTCCGCCCGCTTGCCGACTTCGATAGAGCCGATGTCTGCTGCACGTCCGATCGCAGCGGCTGCATTCAACGTGCATGCCGTCAGAATCTCTTCAGGCTGCATTTTCAAATTCAAGGATGCCAGCATGATGATGAGTTGGATCGATTCCGTCGGGCATGAGCCCGGATTGTAATCGGTTGAAAGAGCGACAGGCAGCCGGAACTTGTCGATCATGTCGCGGGCACGGGCATGCTGGTCCAGACCAAGATTGAAGGTCGTTCCCGGAAGCAAGACCGGAATCACATTACCTGCGGCCAGACTGGATAATCCTTGATCGGTTGTCATTACCAGATGCTCTGCTGAGATCGCTCCCACCTCTTGGGCTAGCTCAGAACCGCCTAATGCTACAATTTCATCCGCATGAATTTTCGGAATAAGTCCATAGCGCTTGCCTTCCAATAAAACTCGACGCGACTGCTCCACATCGAATACGCCTTCTTCGCAGAAAATATCGCAAAATTCCGCCAGTCCTTCTGACGCGACCGTTGGAAGCATATCTCGAATAATTATGTCTACAAAATCATTTGTTCGACCCTTGTACTCTGCCGGAATGGCATGCGCTCCCATGAAGGTGGATACAACGTCTACGGAATGGTTCTCCTGCAGCCGACGCGCTACACGCAGTTGCTTCAGCTCCGCATCCAGAGATAAGCCATAGCCGCTCTTCGCCTCAATCGTCGTTACGCCCTGAAGCAGCATTTCATCCAAGCTTCGATGCGCCTTGTCGTACAGTTCTTGTTCGCTCCATTGCCGCGTCGATTTGACGGTGCTTAAAATTCCGCCTCCTTGCGCCAAAATATCCAAATACGGCACGCCCGAGCGCTTCATCGCCAGCTCATGCTCGCGCGATCCTCCATGGACGAGATGAGTATGAGGATCGACCAGCCCCGGTGTCATAATGCGGCCGCCCACATCAAGCGTTTCCTTAATCATTGCTTCTTCAGCTGTTAAAGCTGCCATCACTTCATCCTTCTGCCCAACCATTACGATTCGTCCCTGGTCAATGGCAACAGCCGCATCTTGTATTTGACGAACGCGGCCCATTTCTTCTCCGCACTTCGGCACCCTGCCTTCTGGCGTGTATAAGCATCCGATTCCCGTTAGCAGCAAATCCGTTTTTTTCAAAGAAAGCAACCTCCCTCGTTGTGCAGCATGTTCGACATTGACATGTATGTGTATATTAAGACTGCTGGCGCATTGGAATGCTGATTCCGTGCAGATCCGCAGTCGCAACCGCTTCATCATACCCTGCATCTACGTGGCGAATGACACCCATGCCCGGATCGGTTGTCAAAACGCAGCGCAGCCGTTCCGCCGCTTCCTCCGTCCCGTCGGCAACGACAACCATGCCGGCATGCAGGGAATACCCCATGCCGACGCCCCCGCCGTGATGCACAGATACCCAAGAAGCCCCTGCCGAAGTATTGATGAGTGCGTTCAAAATCGCCCAATCGCCTACTGCATCGGAGCCGTCCTTCATGCCTTCCGTCTCGCGGTTCGGAGATGCGACTGAGCCGCAGTCAAGATGATCGCGGCCAATCACGATCGGAGCGCTCAACTCGCCAGATTTGACCATCTCATTGATCGCAAGGCCGAACTTGGCGCGTTCCCCATAGCCGAGCCAGCAAATGCGGGCCGGCAAACCTTGAAAAGCTATTCTCTCCTGCGCCATCGTAATCCAGCGGCGCAAATGATCATTTTCCGGGAATAGCTTCAATACGAGTTCGTCTGTCCTGCGGATGTCCTCTGGATCGCCCGATAAGGCAGCCCAACGGAACGGCCCCTTGCCCTCGCAGAACAGCGGACGAATATAGGCGGGAACAAAGCCCGGGAATGCAAACGCATCTTGCACGCCTTGGTCGAAGGCAACTTGCCGTATGTTATTGCCGTAATCGAACACGACAGCCCCCTGCTTCTGCAGATCAAGCATCGCCTGAACGTGAACTGCCATGCTGGCCTTGGCCAGCTCGATATAATGCTTCGGATCGCGGGTACGCAAAGCTGCCGCTTCCTCCAAGCTGTATCCAGCAGGAATATATCCGTTCAATGGATCATGAGCAGACGTCTGGTCAGTTACGAAGTCAGGCTTGATGCCGCGGCGGACGAATTCGGGAAAGATCTCAGCCGCATTGCCAAGCAGCCCAATCGATAACGATCTTTTCTCATCAATTGCATGCCGAGCAAGCTCCAGCGCCTCATCTACATTTTCAGCAAGCACATCGCAGTAGCGCGTTTCAATGCGGCGCTCAATCCGAGAACGATCTGCCTCGACTGCGATGACAACACCATCATTCATCGTTACAGCGAGAGGCTGAGCGCCGCCCATGCCGCCCAGGCCAGCCGTTAATGTCAGCGTGCCGCGCAGCGACCCCCCCGCATGCTGGCGGGCCGCTTCCGCAAACGTTTCATATGTGCCTTGGAGAATGCCCTGCGTCCCAATATAAATCCAGCTGCCAGCAGTCATCTGGCCGTACATCATCAGCCCTTTGCGTTCGAGCTCACGGAAATGTTCCCAATTCGCCCAGTTAGGCACAAGCACTGAGTTGGACAAAAGCACGCGCGGTGCCCGCTCATGGGTGCGAAATACACCTACCGGCTTACCGGATTGGATAAGCAGTGTTTCATCGCTCTCCAGCCGCTGCAGCTCGCGGACAATAGCTTCATAGGAAGGCCAATTGCGGGCCGCTTTGCCAATTCCGCCATAGACAACCAAATCCTCTGGCCGTTCTGCTACCTCTGGATCCAAATTGTTCATCAGCATGCGCATGGCCGCTTCCTGAACCCATCCTTTGCATGTCAGCTCCTTGCCGCGTGGTGCACAAACGCTTCTCTTCACTTGATTCATCTTGTTACGCCTCCTTTTCATATGAAACCATTTTTATAATTAAGCAGATTAATATAATGGTCCGGTTATGCTCTCTGCAGCATACAGGAAATCACCCTTGCTAAGTGCGGATGCTACTGCTTCAATTTCCTTGCCAAGTGAGCGGTCTATCGTTACCGGAGGTACGATTTTGCGCACCAAGTCGAATACTGAACGCGTCGCTGGTGCCAGCTTATCAGCCCCTCTGAATTCAGCGGCTTCCGCCGCGCAAATCAGTTCAATCGCCAGCACCTTGGCTGCATTGTCTACGACTTGGGCTGCATGCCGTGCGGCTGTCGTACCCATGGATACATGATCCTCCTGATTGGCAGAGGACGGAATCGAGTCCACACTCGCTGGATGAGCCAGCACCTTGTTCTCAGAGACGAGAGATGCGCTGACGTACTGCGGAATCATCATGCCGGACGCTATTCCGGGCTGATGGCTTAAAAATGCCGGAAGACCGCCGGATAATGCTGGATTGACAAGCCGCTCCGTGCGACGCTCCGCAATATTGGCCAACTCGCTCATGCCGATTTTTAAGAAATCCATTGCAAACGCCATCGGCTGCCCATGGAAATTGCCCCCGGAGATGACCGTTCCCTCTTCTAAAAATAAGAGCGGATTGTCTGTTGCCGCATTCATCTCGACGTTCAGCTTATCTTCCACATAGGCAAGCACCTGACGCGATGCGCCATGAACCTGAGGCAGGCAGCGCAAGGAATAGGCATCCTGCACACAAATATCACCTTGCTTCGTCGTCAATTGGCTGCCTTCCAGCAATGTTCGCAAATTAGCTGCAACGCCAATCTGCTCCGGATAAGGCCGGACTCGCTGAAGTTCATCCGCGAAGGCATCCGTAATTCCATGCAGGCATTCCACCGTAAGGGCAGCAACGGCATCCGCCGTCTTGGCAAGCCGCAGTGCTTGCACATAAGTCAGTGAGCCGATTGCCGTCATAATCTGTGTCCCATTGATGAGTGACAATCCTTCCTTGGCTTGCAACTGAACCGGCTTCAAGCCTGCCGATGCCAATGCCTCATGGCCTGACATGCGTGTCCCGTTATAGACGGCCTCGCCTTCTCCCATGAGCACAAGCGCCAAGTGCGACAGCGGAGCCAAATCCCCGCTAGCGCCTAACGAGCCTTGTTCGGGAATAACCGGATGCACGCCCCGATTCAGGCAGTCGACAAGCAATTGAAGCGTTTCCAGACGAATGCCCGAAAAACCTTTGGACAAGGCATTTGCCCGCAGCAGCATAATCGCGCGTACCGTCGACTCTGGCAAAGAAGAGCCTACCGCACATGCATGGCTGCGAATTAAGTTAGCCTGCAGCTCGGCAGAGTCCTCCGGTGAGATCATGACATCGCTGAACTTGCCGAACCCGGTCGTAACTCCGTATACCACTTTATTCGCATCGACGAATTCCTCGACCATGTCCCGGCATCGCACGACACGCTGTACCGCGTCAGCAGCAAGCACAACTGGTGCATAGTCATAGGCAATCGCAACCAGTTGGCGAAGCGTCAATTGTCCTCCATCCAGTGTAATAGGCCCTGTATGCTCCTCTTGATGCAAATGTTTAACCGCCAAAACCATCCCTCTCCTTTCTTGCTTTACCAAAAGAAAGAGGCTGTGCGGAAGTTCTTATCTTCCACACAGCCTCTTGTTCAAAAAGGGCGACCTATGAAATTGCTTATCCCAGTAACAATGATGAACGCGCCTCACTCTGCATCGCCCTTTCATTCGAAATAGATAGGCAAATATATCCATTCCTTTAACTATTACATTTGTATGCAGTTCTGTCAAGAAAGTTCTTACTGAATGTTCAGCATTCGATCCAGTGCCTTGATAGCATCGACCTTAATTGAGTCTGGCACCGTAATGACGCCTACCGGCTTGCCGGCTTCAATTTGCTCTAGCGACCAGAGCAAATGAGGCAGGTCGATCCGGTTCATCGTCAAACATGGACACATATGCGGATTAAGCGATTCAATCTGCTTATCAGAGTGAGTATGAATGATGCGGTTCACCAGATTCATTTCCGTGCCAATAGCCCACTTCGTACCGGATGCCGCTGCATTGATCGTATCAATAATGTACTTTGTCGATCCCGCATAATCGGACAGCTCGACGACTTCGCGTGAGCATTCGGGATGTACAATAATCTGCACCTCTGAGTCCCGCTCCCGGATGCTGCGAATATTGTCTACCGTGAACTTCTCATGAACCGAGCAATGCCCCTTCCACAAAATGAGCTGAATGCCCTGGACATTCTCACGATCCGTTACCAGTTCATTGCCCTCTGGATCCCACACCGCCATATCGTGAATTGGAATGCCTAGCTCATAGGCCGTATTGCGGCCAAGATGCTGATCGGGCAGAAAAAGAATGCGCTCCTTCTGCTTGAAGGCCCATTCCAGCACTCCCTTGGCATTGGACGAGGTCACTGTCGCGCCGCCATGGCGTCCGACAAATGCCTTAATCTCAGCCGAGGAATTGACATAAGTCAACGGAATAATGGTATCTCCATAAATCGCTTGCAGACGCTCCCATGCCGCTTCCGTTTGCTGCATGTTAGCCATATCAGCCATCGAGCATCCAGCACGCATATCCGGCAGGACAACCGTCTGGCTCGGGGCCGACAGCATGTCAGCCGTTTCCGCCATAAAGTGTACGCCGCAAAATACGATGTACTCGGCATCGGTTATCTGCTGAGCCAGTTGCAGCGAATCGCCAGTAATATCCGCAAACTGAATGACTTCATCCTTTTGATAATGATGACCCGGAATTAACAGTCTGGAGCCAAATTTCAGCTTAATGTCACGCACCCGACGCTCCATTTCTTCCACGCCCAACTGCTTATAGCGTTCTGGCATCATTGCAGATCCAACAAGTAGTGCGTCTAAAATAGACATTGTCTCTCTCCTCCTCCCGATTACTTATCCAAGCTCAACATTCATGCTGATGTCCAAGTTGGATACAGAATGTGTTAAAAATCCAAGCGAAATATAATCCACGCCGGTTCCTCGGAACTGCGGAAGTGTGTGCAGTGTTATCCCGCCAGATGCCTCGGTAACGATGCTTGATGGCGTTAATGATGCAAAATGCTTCACCTCTTCCGGTGAGCGATTGTCGAACATGATGACGTCCGCCTCTGCAGCAACGGCCTCCAGCAGTTGCTTTTCCGATTCAATTTCCACTTCAATTCGAATCATATGTCCCGCACATGAACGCGCCCGCTTGATTGCTTCCGTGATCGAGCCGCAGGCCGCGATGTGATTGTCCTTGATCATAATGCCGTCATACAGTCCGAAGCGATGATTGTAGCCCCCGCCTATGCGAACCGCATATTTATCCAGCATCCGCAGGCCCGGCATTGTCTTGCGCGTATCACAGATTCGGGTATGCTCGTCATCAAGCAGTTGGATCGCCTTATGTGTCTGTGTCGCAATA
Organism: Paenibacillus sp. S-12; assembly: GCF_030363895.1. Classification (NCBI taxonomy): domain Bacteria; kingdom Bacillati; phylum Bacillota; class Bacilli; order Caryophanales; family Paenibacillaceae; genus Paenibacillus; species Paenibacillus sp. S-12. The sequence continues at coordinate 84,297 of NZ_JASIUF010000006.1, read as the reverse complement.
GCCGACATCCGCTGAAGCAGGTTCAACACAACCCGTTCTCCGGTCAATAGTGCGGCAGCGGGCCCTCTCATAACTGCTATCGCTTCTCCGTCAGACAACGAATCGCCATCCTGCTTCTTCAAGGACACTTGAATGTCATCCGACATCAATCGGAAGCCTTCCGTAATGATTTCTGATCCTGCGAGCAAGCCTGTTGCTTTGCTGCGAATGACAGCTTCACACTGTTCACCGCCAAATAGGAAAGATGAAGTCTGATCCCCGCTGCCGATATCCTCTGCATAGAAAGATTCAAGCAGTCTTCTCAATTGAAAACGTTCCATGATGGCATGATCCTTTCATTTACAATGATTTGGGTTCCTGATTGGGAATGCACAATCTGCTTGCTTCCCCATCGTCTATCATCCCGTTCTGGGAAGTCGCTTCGGAAATGAGCACCACGACTTTCCTCCCGCAGCAGGGCTGATTTCGTAACAAGGCGAGCCAACTGCCATAGGTTTGCTAATTCCAGCTGATCCCTTGTGATTTTTTGCACTTTGATTGCCTGTGACGGCATATTTTCCAGCCACTGCTTCATGTTTCCCAATTGATCCTGATTCCGTTCAATCGCTACTGCTGCGGTCATCCTGCGTTGAAGCTCAGCAAGCGTCATCTCCGGAACCTGAATGGATATCAGTTGAGATGTCACCTCGCCACCAGCCGTTTCGACGAATTCGGTTGCTGTTGTTGTAGCTACGCTATCTGCTTCAACTGCTGTTGTTGTAGCTGCGCCATCTGCTTCGGCTGCTGCATCTGCTGTATCTGCTCTAGCTGCACCAACCTCGGTTGCTCCAGTTCTAGTTCCCGCTTCGCTTGCTTCTGATCCCTGTCCCCCCATCTCACTGATCCTTCGTGCTGCTCTACGGCCTGAAACCAGTGCTTCCAATAGCGAATTGCTTGCCAAACGATTCGCCCCATGCAGTCCGTTGTATCCCGCTTCTCCAATTGCAAACAGTCCGCGAACCGCGCTCTCTCCCCATGCATCAACTTGAATGCCACCCATTAGAAAGTGCATGCCCGGCGCAACTGGAATGCGCTGTTCCTCTAGATCAATTCCTGCCTCTTCACATAGACGGGTAATGCTAGGAAACCGACTTCGAAAATCATTGCATGCCTGAATATCAATAGATACGTGATGCCCAAGCTGTATTTTTTCATAAATTACCCGAGCAACCACATCGCGCGGAGCCAGATCCTCTAGTTCATGTCGGCCCTTCATAATCCGGCGTCCATGTTCGTCAATCAGCACGCCCCCTTCGCCGCGCACCGCTTCAGACACGAGCCCATAGCTGCGCCCATCCTTCACGAGAAGCGTCGGATGAAACTGCATAAATTCGAGATCTGTTAAGGCAGCTCCAGCACGATAAGCCAGCATTAATCCATCCCCGGTTACAACCTGATGATTGCTGTGATGACAATAGAGACTGCCGCAGCCGCCTGTTGCCAGCACGACTTGATCGGCATACAGCGTTGCGATCTGCCCCTCCTTGTCTATGAGCACAACACCTTGGCAACGTCCATTCTCCACCAGCACATCCACAACCGTAACAAATTCACGGAACTGAATATGACTAGGCAGCTCCCGCAGCAAATACTCCACCAGCCTTCGGCCAGAAGCATCACCGCCAGCATGGAAAATCCGATTTGCACGATGAGCTCCTTCACGCCCAAGCATCAGCTTGCCATGGTGATCACGGTCAAAAGGGAACTGTTCGTCCACTAGCTCCATCATGATCTTCTTGCCTTCTCGAATGACAGTCTTCACCATGTCCAAGTCGTTATGCCCTGCTCCAGCCGTAAGCGTATCTGTGATATGACTGAACTCCGAATCATCTGGCAGATAGGAAGTCGCTATTCCCCCTTGCGCAAGGAATGAATTGCTGGCTAGCACCTTTTCCTTTGTTAATACGGTTACCTTGATATGCGCAGGCAACGAGGATGCGAGAGACAATGCCGCTGCTCCTGATCCAACTATAATGACAGACTGGTCTACGATTTTCATAGCTCTTCACTTCTTTATTTATTGGATTACGTACTAAGGACGTTTACAATGATAACGTTCATACTTTTACACATGTCTTTACACCTGTATTGACAGTGAATCTGATACCACCTTACAATAAGCTCAATCAGTTTGCAAGCAAGGATTTGCATATAAAAGGGGAATCAATACGTTGATCTACTTGGATTACGCTGCTGCCGCGCCTATGGACGAACGTGCAATTCGCATGCTTAACGAATTGAACCGCGAAGTGTACGGCAACAGCTCTAGTCTTCATGATGCTGGCGGCCATGCAGCATATATATTGGAATATTGCCGTGAGAAGCTGGCGAACATGATCGGCGGTGTTACTGAGGGGGTATATTTTACAAGCGGAGGATCAGAATCGAACCTACTATCCCTTCAATCGATCCTGAACGGCTTGCCAGATTGCAAGAAACATCTGATCACAACGACAATGGAGCATGCCTCTATTCGCAACGCCATTCCATATCTAGAACGGCTAGGGTACCGTGTGACCCTCATTGAGCCAAATGAAAGAGGCATCATTACGAAGGAAATTCTTGAAGCGTCCTTGGAATCGGACACAGGCTTGGTATCGATCCAGCACGCCAATTCCGAAACGGGGATTGTTCAGCCGCTGGCCGAGCTATCGCCTCTTCTCAGCACCCGAGGCATCTTTCTGCACAGCGACATGGTTCAAACCTTCGGCAAGCTTCCGATTGATATCCGGAAGCTTGGGGTGGATGCTTGCTCACTATCCAGTCATAAAGTACATGGCCCTAAAGGTGTGGGAGCAGCCTATCTTCATCCACATGTTCCTTGGCAGCCCATCCTTCCAGGAACCCGTCATGAACGCGGCTTCCGTGCGGGCACAGTCAATGTTCCCGGTATCGGCGCCTTTATTACAGCGGCTGAACTTTGTGTGGAGGAACTGGCGCAACGGACGGCACACTTCCGCTCGCTTCGCAGCTATCTGTTCACGCAGGCAGAGCATCTCCATATTCCGTTGGTCTGTGTAATGAGTGAGAAGAACGTAGACATTGTCCCCCATATCGCCGGGTGTCTCTTTGACGGAATGGAGGGCCAATATGTTATGCTAGAATGTAACAGGATCGGAATCTGCATTTCTACTGGAACGGCCTGTACAGCAGGCCATCATGAGCATTCGCCTTCCCTTGCGGCTATTGGGTTAAGTAAGGAAGACGCGCTCCGGTTCATCCGCATTTCCTTCGGCAGATCCACGACGATCGAACATTTGGATCGCATGCTGACATTGCTTGCATCCTTGAAAGGAGCGAAGCCGATTGGCGAATAACACGAAGCTGACAGGCGACGAGCGACGAGCCAAATTGCTGGATTGGCTGAAGTCCTCCTCCCCGCTAACGGGAACCGAACTGGCCCAACGAGCCAAGGTGTCACGCCAAGTGATCGTACAGGATATGACCTTGCTTAAAGCGCGTAATGAGCCTATTCTCGCGACCAGCCAAGGGTACGTATATATGGATCATGACAAAAAGGATAACGCCGCGTTGTATGAGCGGGTGATTGCTGTTCAGCATACGCCGCAGCAGAGTGAAGAAGAATTGCTGCTCATTGTCGATTATGGCGTGAGTGTTCAGGATGTTATTGTAGAACATCCTATATACGGACAAATTTCAGCACAAATCCGTGTAAACACCCGCAAAGAGGTATATGACTTCATGCGAAATATTCGCAGCAGCGGAGCAGCCTTCATCTCTGAGCTGACGAACGGCGTACACTTGCATACATTGACCTCACCAAGCGAAGAGCGATTGGATGAAGTGTGCGAGGCGCTCAAAGAAATAGGTTTTCTCATAACGGATTAGAAACAGAATCCAGCGTCCAAACGAATAGCGGCATAACAAGGAGCAATGAACCTTGTTATGCCGCTATCACTATTTACACTTTTTCCATTACCGCCAAGTGAACTTTCGCAACGAACTCCTTATTATAATGCAGGCAATTATGATCAATTTCGTACGTCATTATTGCAGCCAGCTCATGGTGACGGGAGATACATACGTCTCGATCAAGCTTGCAACAATAAACAATGAGATCATTAGGCCCAGCAGCCACGCAATCCTCAACCCTTCCTGCTTCCAATCAACCGATTGCTTGGTTCTTACGTATCGAAGGAGCCAGTTAAAGGGCTTCAGTCCTATGGTACAAGCTAATATGATCGCCGGAATCTCGAAGATGCCATGAGGGGCCAACGCCGCAATAATTGCCGCCGCAGAATAATGAGAGGCAGACAACATAGCGAGATAGCCTAACATAAAACCGTTGAATAGCGTAAGAAGAACGGAAGGAACGGATAATAGAATCCCGCTGGCTGCAACGAGAAGCCCTGCACCGATATTGTTCGCCGCAATTTGGTACCATTCATAGTGAAAACCAGTCAGCAGATTTGCTTTTTCCAAATGAATCTGATTTCCAATGAATAGACTGAGTGCAATGCCTACGGAGAACCATATTGCCGAGGCTCGGATTAGCGTCTTCTCTTCTTGCCAAATCTTCTTCCAGAATGTTCGCACATAACCCCCCCTTCCTCTACCATTGTTCCAACCAAGTACATCATATGTAGAAGTACGTGAATGCGTGTTAGATAAAACTGCAGCTAAGCTAGCTATATAATCGGTCGTCCCAGCAAAAAGAAGCGCCCCCAATAACGGATGCGCTTCATATCGTAGAGCCTGAAAATGCCTTACAATACAACGGCAATATTGCTTAAGCCTGCGTTTACAAGAAACAGAATCAGATCTTTGACAGGCTCAAGAATTGGCGGCACAACGCCATTCAGGATCTCTTCCAGCACCTTCTGGGCCTCTGCGAGATTAATTCCCAAGATAGAAGCGATTTGAAATACTGCCATGAGTATCACCTCCTCTTGCCTTTCTAAGATTACTATATTCAGAGGTTGTCCCTTTGGTTACTGAAAATATGAAAATCAAACGAGTTTACATAGTTTCAGGGATTGGTATACCTCAACACGGGAACTAATGATCACAAAAAGGACTGTCCATAGTAGATGAACTACTATAGACAGCCCTCGGTCTTCATATCATATTCTCAATATTAATGAAATGGAGAGTAAAACGAATACCTTTTCTTCACCAAGCATCAATTGTTCATGCTACTCTATCGTGATGCGCAGAGATACCTTTTTGCCGCCGTATGAAAAAGTAATCACGGACTTCCCTTTGCTGACTGCGGTGATCGTACCATAACTCGCGGTTGCCTTGCCATTTGACTTCGACTGAGCAAGTGAAGTTACATCAGACGTGTTGCCGCTGCTGTAGATCGCCTGTACTCGATAGCTTGTCGTGTGATTCGGAGCAAGCTTCGTCGCAGATGGCACAACCGTCAGCTTCTTCAATTTAGGCGTGACTTGAACCGGAATTTCAAAAGTGCGATCACCGTACACACCAACGATTCTCGTCGTGCCTTCTGCAATTGCTTTTACACCCGAAACCGTCGCCTTTGCAACTTGATCATTGCCGGATTTCCACGCTACCTTTCCTGAAAGCGACACTTTTTTGCCGCTCGACAAAGTGCCGATGACTTTGATAGGCTTCGTCGTTCCCGCTCCCATTACGATAGACGAAGGTTGAACATCGATGTTTACCATGTTCTCCTGCAGAGCAACGGGAAGGGTTGTCCCTTTGCCCCCGTAATACAGCTTTACACTGGCGCTTCCTTTTGGCTGTCCCACCGCTGTTACGACACCGTTTCGAACCTCAATGCCTTGGCCTGATGCTTTCGCCGTTACCAGTGAAGTAACATCTCTTGTACTCCCGCCTGCAAAGACCGCTTGAACGGAAAAAGTCGCAGACTTCCCGGGAGACAGCGCCATCTTCGCTGGGGTTACGATTAGCTTTTTAACCGTGGCGGTAACCTGTACGGAAATATCGAACCTTTGCGAACCGTACACGCCTGTAACGATCGTGCTGCCTTCCGCAACGCCCTTGATCGTTGCCCCGCTCATTTTCACAACTTGCTCGTTGCCTGACCGCCATTGAACCTTCGTTCCGAGCGATACTTTTTTCCCATTAGAGTTGTATCCGTATACCTTTATCGCCTTAGAGGAACCCGCACCTAAAGTGACTGATGTGGACGGATCCACGTCATATCTCGCAAAATCCTGAACGGAACCAGTCTGATTGCCGTATGTTGCCGACACCGCATTGCTCAGAGCTTGTATACTTGTTGGGTATGATAATGCCGAGATAATCATCGAACAAACGACGAGCCACCCCATACCGATGCGTCCTTTTCTTAATTCAAATACTGACTTCATAACTTCTCCTCTCTCTCAACGTTTCTTTATGTATAGCTAACGATTAGACTATAATGGGTTCAAAAAAGTTTACCCGTCCAATTATTTACTATATTACTTATAACGGCTACTTGTAAGAAAAAATGAACATACCGAAGTCCTGAGCATATCAAAAAGTTGATGAAAATTACTTGTTGGCACAAAAAAAGAACCCATTTTGAATAAAGACAAATTCAAAATGGATTCCTTATTTTAATGAACGTTCCGTTTACATAGTAGTTAATTACTTATGAAACATTACACGATCTTCTAACGGTTTAAATTCTTTGTCGCCTGGTGTGGCTGTTGGATTACCAAATGGCATTTGCGCAATAAGCTTCCAATTGTCAGGGATATTCCATTCTTTTTTCACTTCATCATCAATTAGTGGATTGTAATGCTGTAAAGATGCTCCTAACCCCTCTGCTTCCAATCCTGTCCACACTACTAATTGGTGCATAGCTGATGCTTGGTTTGACCAAATTGGGAAGTTGTCAGCATATGCAGTAAATTGTTCTTGAAGTGATTTCACTACAGCCTCATCTTCAAAGAATAATACGGTACCATAACCTGCTTTGAAGGAATCCATTTTTTGTTGTGTTCCTGAAAAGTCTCCATCACCAACTACTTTTCTCAATGCTGCCGTTGTAATGTCCCATAATTTATTATGTGCCTCACCAGACAATACAACCAAACGTGAAGATTGCGAATTGAAAGCTGACGGAGTGTGTTTCACTGCAAATTCTACGATTTCTTTAATTCTTTCATCTGATACTTGTACCTCTTTATTGATTCCGTAGTAAGTACGTCTTTCTTTAAGCGCAGTGTAGAAATCTTTTGTCATCGTTTTTTTCCTCCTAAATTCGAATATCCTTCAATATCGATTATCTTGTGAAAACATTGTAATTGAATTGAATACATCATTTTCGATACTTTTTCATCGATCCCCAATTAATGTATCCTGCGTGTTTCACATTTATACAAATATGAAAAGCAGCTACTTGGATGACTACACTTTATCTTGGGTTGAAGTATCTCTAATTCGAGATAATTATATAAAATAAAATGAATTTAGTCAACAAGAAAGAAAAATGACTTCTGAATTTGATACCACAATTGAACTCGGTAAGTACTCGCTTTAAGTTTTGTGTACGTGTGTGCCTTAATATTGTCGGTGAAAATGTCCTCTTTAACCATATCTCAGGAGCTTCCATTCTTTTTTTTAAGTTGCATGTAGTAAAGTGTCTTTTGGATATGTTGCATAAGCTGTCACAGCTACATATTTACCCTCACAACAATCATATTTTTTTGACGAGGAGATTAGTAGATATTGAATCAAAAGTTCCTTCGTAATGCATATTTGTTGATGCTAAAATCGTTGAATTGTTACTAGGTGTTGAAGCATATGATACGTTTCCGCGAGACGATACCTGTTCTGCATTTGCAGCAGGCACAAAAGATATAACCGAGAGAGCCGCCAATAAAGCCAAAAATGAAATTTTCTTCATAACAATCGCTCCATTTATAATTTTTGGCCATGCTGACTGGACAAAGCTGAAACTACTTTATAGAAGGAATAGAATATCATGTATTCCGCCTCAATCGAGTAATTTGATGAACGCAATGATCAGAGCAAGCAAGGCTATACCCGATTTTCAGTCATCCCGTATCACTTTTCCTAGTTACACCCTATCATCCTTTTTGATGACACCATCGCATATCATTTCGTTACATGCCTCACAATCAGGATGATACCCCATTAGCCATAATGAGTCTGCGAAAGGTTGAAGGCATCCATATAAAAATTACCTAATGAATCGAAAGGAAGGTGTATTTTGAATTCGAATGTAGAAAAAAATGCTGCAGATTTTTCGGAACGGAAGTTCAATGCGCTAGAAAAGGGCTCAAGTTATTTTTTGGTTTCTTATTTGTGTTGTCACTGATCATGAATACGGCTGTCATCATGTCGGGAAATATTCTGCTTATTGTTGTGTACATGCTCGTACCTGCAATCGCCTCCATTCTAACCCGCCTCCTCTTGCGGGAAGGTTTTGCAGATGTATCCTTTCGTTTGGGCAGCGTAAAAGTATGGAAAGGGAGCGGGCTAGGCTTGCTCATTCCTATGCTCATCTACGGAGTCACCTACTCCATTGCTTGGATGAGTGGTATAGCCTTATTCCTGCTTCCTGTGGGAGGCATCTTCGAAACATTCCATCTTGCTCTTGGTCTGTAGTACCTGCCAACACCACTGAGCTTCGTACTTATGGTCGTAGTGGCCGGCATTGCTGGAAGTATTACCAGCCTGATCCCCGTTATGGGGGAAGAAGTCGGCTGGCGGGGGTATATGTTGACGCGATTGATCGAGGCAAAGGCTCCGTATCCTATCTTGCTTAGCGGATTGATCTGGGCAGCTTGGCATATCCCGATTGTCATTTCCGGTATGTATGTAGCTGGATCGTCCGTCTTTCTCTCTGTCCTGGGCATCACCCTGTATATCGTTTATTACCGCCCACTTGCGATTAGCTACAGGTAGCGTCTGGCCTTCTGTCATCATCCATACCTCATGGGATTCTGTAATCCAAGGGCCTTTCGACCATGAAACAACCGGGGAGCTTTCCGAAGTTTGGATCGGTGAGTCGGGTCTCCTTACGGCACTCATAACTATCATTGCAGCGAACAAAAAAAGCCCGACGAATTGACGCAGCTAGAAATGAAACTTGCTAGCCAAGAACCACAGGTCGAGAAACGGTAGGAAAAAAGCGGGTTGCCGATGTACATTCATCAGGCTGCCCGCTAGACTTTCTACTCACTATATTGATAATGTATAATTATTGTTGCTATAATGATCGACAAAACCTTAACCTCATATCATCAATTCATGAGTAATTCCATTAATCCCCACTTCTTTAAGTGCGCTTATGCGGTAGAGATGAAAAATAATATATACTTTCTATTCTGTAAGAGCTACTTTTCGTGATCTAAAACTTTTTATTCCCGAAACCGACAATATTTAGTGAATCGAACAACTTCAAGTAAACTAAACAGCCTCAATCCGATGTCTTACAGGACGAAGGCTGCAGAATTTGACTTTAAATTTTTATACTAATTACTTGATAATGTGTAGTTCAAATATGTACCAGCTACCGGCTTTGTAGAACTTGTATATCTTGAAAATAATTCTTCAACATTTCTCAAGTTCGTGGTTCTGAATCTCGTTTAGATCTCCTTACCGTTCTTATCTAAACCAAATTTATCGCCGCGTCAGTTTTATTACTTAACCTTTTTAAAATATTTCAAAAAAAACACCGGTATAATCGCAACTATACCACAAATTACCCACGAAACCCTGATCGGCAACTGGCTATCAGAAAGAGTTACAAAATTCTTACTTATAACTCCTGTCACAAATAACCCAACACACATCCCGATCCTCGTAATTGCAGATTCCAAAGATAATATCGTTGCTCGGTACTCGCCTGAGATTCTTTTATTAATATAAATTTGGCTTGCTGTCGGGTACATACCACGTCCTATTTCATAAACCATAAACGTGACTAGAACAGGGTAAAAGCTGTCCAGTATCCCTGAAAAAATAAGCCAGATTCCTAGCATAAGAAGCGAAAAGATCAACACCGTACGATCGTCATACTTCCCACTTAATTTTTTTACCCAGTAGCTCCCCAAACTCATGAATAATGAATATACCGTTTTTATAATTCCAAACACCCAAACCCCTTGCTCTGATAAAGCTACAAATCTTGGTTGCTGAAACGTATTGGCTGCAGAATTAGAGAAGTTAACAAATATACCTACTAAAAAAATTATCCATAATGATTTCTCTGATAGAATGATATTCTTACTATTTTGAAAAATAGATTTCACTGAAAATGTTTTATTATTCTCAACTGTATGAGGGCTCCATCTATTTTCTTTCATTACAATAATAGATAACAGAAGGAGAATTATGTTAGTAAAGATACTGATAATCCATGGAAGCCCAAAATAAATATTTGCAAGGAAAGCTCCTAATATACCACAGATAAACCCCGCTATATACATAATACTATTCGACGTTGCAAAAATATGATCTATTGATTCCTCTGAGTTATCAACAACCCATGATTCTAAAGCACCAGATTGCAGACATGTAGCGAGAGCTCCAAAAAGCTGTGCAAGAATTAAGAAATATATATTATCTGCTGCTAAGAATATTAATGAATATATAAGGTAGCATAAAAAACCGAGAACCACCGATTTCTTTCTTCCAAACCGATCTGCAATAATACCCGTTGGAATCTCTAAGATCATTATACTCACAAATAAAACGATGAATAAATTATTTGCTATTTGTAGAGAATATCCCTTGCTTAGAATAAATAATATAAGTGTCGTCCCTGTAATTTCAGCCATAAAAAATTGGAGAAAACTTATAAGATAAAATAATTTATGTGCTTTAATTTTCATTCTACAAACCGCCATTCTTTTCAAATTACAGGATCGTACTTTGAGGCTGCATGGTGACCTAGTTAAATTTCTTGCTAATGTTTTCTCACTTCTCGCTACAGCGTAGGACGAAAAACTATACTGTCGTTAACTCTCTAAAATTTTCTTGAGTTTCTTCTGAGAAGAGAGGAATGATGTACTTCTCAAACATAGGAAGAACTGCACAATTTAATGGATCTCTTCTATAAATATCCCCAAAATTTTCAAACGCATTTGCTCTACAACCAGCCCCGCAAATCTTTACGTACTTGCAATCAATACATTCTTTAATATCTGATATTTTTATTTTCCAATAATCTTTAAACAATTCTTGTTCTTTAACTTCTCTAATTGAGTTATTCTTAACATTACCTAAATTTATAGGTAGAAATCTAGAACACGGAGTAACTTCCCCTAAGCCCCTAATTCCTAAGTTTCGTTTATTATATGAACAAGGATGCATATCTAATTTTTTTTCTTCAAAATCGAAGTCTTCCAATCCTGGTCTATAGAGACTAAACATCCATAATTCAAAATTAGGTTTCTCTTCCAAATATTTTTTCAAAATTGAAGAAAGCTTAATAAATATAGATTCAAAATCATCAACTTTTAATTGAGAAGAATACTCACGAAATCTACCAACATTAAATGGTAAATCTAACCTCCAAGCAAATGGGCTATGCGCTTTCATAAAGTCATAAATAGAATCTAATTCATTAATATTAAATCTATTGATAATGGTATTTATTGTCCATCGAAACCCTAAATCATTTAACTTTAGTATATTTCTTAAAATAACTTCTTCAGTTCCTTTGCCTCTTACAAAATCATTATTTTTACCTTCATAACTTATTTTAATTTCATCAATGTTATCTTTTAACTCTACTAGTTCATCCAAGTGTTCGTCATTTATCAACGTTGCATTAGTGATGAAAATTGTCTTTAAATTTATTGATTTACAATATCGAAGCAATGGAATAAATTTCTCGCTTGTAAATACCTCTCCACCAGAGAAAATTATTTTTTGACATCCCATGCTCTTAGCTTCATCAACTAATTCATACATCCTACCTAATTCAAGCTCTTGCGAAATAAATTCCGATTTATTATAATCTCCATAAAAACAATGCTTACATTTTAAGTTACATTTAACAGTAACATCCATATGCAAATACAGAAGTTCTGGTTTTTTTCTCATCATTACTTCCCCACCTTTTCAGTAGTAAGAAGCTCTTTATACTTTGCACATTTGCCAAAGACTATTGTTTCATCTTTATAATTTTCTGAGACTATTAGACAAGGGAAACAGCTTTTTAACAAATAATCGCAATCTTGACATGGCTCAAAATTGCTATACAACTCACCCTTTGGTTTGTTAATGAGTTCGTGTAAATCTCTGAAATATTCATTGTGATTTATTACATCATCTAAATCGGTTTCTAACATATTTTCTATTGTATATATTTTTTCTGGTATTTCAGTTTCTTCATCAAATTTTAGATATGGCTTATAACTATCACAAGGATATATAAATCCATCATTAGAAAGGAAAATTGTTTCCCTGAATACTGGACACACATTTGAGTTCCCTTTATTCAAGCTTCCCATTTTTATTCTTTTTTCAAGATACTCTTTCCCTAATTCCGGAAGAAAGCATAATTCCAGTTTGCTAATAGCTTCTCTGTTCTCTTGTAACTTTGGAATTAAATAAGATATAAGATCTTCTATAAAAATTAATTCTTTAGAGAAAGGAATCGAAAAATCATTTTTTGAATTTTCCCTGTGATTGTATTCCAATATTTGAATTTTATCTATACCTTTATTGATGAAATAATCGATAAGATCTATTAATGAATCTTTATTAATATTCATTAATATTGAGTTTGTAAATATTTTATAGTTCAGATTATAACGCTCTCTTAGCTGAATTAAATAATCTAAAGATTTCAGTTGGGAATCAATAATGTCACGCCCTCGAATTGACTCAACAATCTTGCGATTAAGCGAATCTATACTTAATCCAATAAATTCTAATTTTTTATTTTTCAATAATACATCATATTTCCCTGAATGCAGATGTTCCCCTGCTGTAATAAACCCGAATGCAACATCATGTTTTTCGAATCCTTTTGCCAGTTCAAAAATATATTTATAATCGAGAGGATCTCCACCTAATAATGTTATCCCCTTTAAATTACTCACTTTTGAAATTTGTTCTAAAATATTTTCTAAATCATTTCCGTTAATATCAGTATTCCATTCTTTGCGTCTATCGGCATTAATACAAAATTTACATCCTAATGTACATTTTTTTGTGAGATTCCATTTTATATACATATAAATCTCCCTCTATTAAAAATTCCTCTCAAATAACTGAGAGGAATTTTTAATTCATCATAATATGGACTCATTAACAGCAACTTGGACAAGAGAACAAAATACGTCTACGCTGACTCTTTCTTTTTTTCATTTTAATTCCTCCATTTCTATTAATATTTAACCACAACCAAATATTATCACGATATATTTTAGTAGAATGTGAAAGATATCACATATAAGACGCTTAGACGAAATCCAATTATAAATGGGGTAGAAGCCGCACATATTAGTAAAAAGTTCGTAAAAAGACAGTGTAATATGCTCAAACATAGAATACAAAAGACAAAACCTAAGGTAACTATTTAAGCTTTAGATTAGGTATCATGGTACGAACAACTCAACAGACACACTTGGTGATTCTTTTTAGCTTAGCTGAACCTATATAAGTAAACGTCAAAAGCTCTCATGCGTGCCAGCTTGGCTATGCGCTGAGGGCTATTTGACGCTTAGCATGCTATTATCTCCCTTTAAAACAGAAAGGCTGCGTCGATAATTTTCATTTTAGCTCCAACTCCATGAATACATCCGCTCTTACATAGGGCATGGGCCCGATCCGCTCGATAGCTACATGCTTGAATCCAACCGATTCATAAAGATGAACGGCGTTCGGCAGCTTGGTGCTGCTACCTAAAAAGAGTGATTTCGCGCTAAGCTCGCGTGCACGGTTAATGGCAGCATGTAGGATTCTCCTTCCGTATCCGCGCCCCCGCAATTCAGGTGAAACGCTCATCTTCGAGAGCTCGAACACGCCAGCTCCAGTCGGTACGAGTGCAACACATCCGACGATCGAATTGCCTTCGCGTGCGATGAGTACGTCTCCCCCTCTGTTCACGATGTGTTCCACCGGGTTATTGAGGATAACGAGATCTGCCTCCTCAATGGCGAAAATGCGGGCGATCCATTCCTCATTTAGAATTTTGAAGGCCTGAGCTTCTTCGGATGTCTGTATCGAATTGATTGTGAATACGGATTCGAGCATGCCTATTTCCTCCTCATGTTGGATTACCTCCACTTTAGAAAAAACAGGGCATCTGATCAATGTCTATATTTAAATTGGGATCATAGATAACATCTATGATTGGGGTAGCCCCTATAAAAGAAATAGCGGTAGCCCTGGGCGAAAACATGCCCACGATTACCGCTTTGCTCTATCATGCTCTGCACTTTTATTTTTTCACTACCGGAATCCATACCTCACAGCGGTAGTCGTCCGACCATGGATCCCCTGGAGGATACAGTTCGAAATCTGGAATTTCGGCTTGCTCATAATCTGTAGCAGGGAACCACTCCTGATAGATGCGATTCCATACTTCTTGAATGGCTCCAGGCATTGGACCAATCGAGGTAAATACGGCCCACGTCGCAGTTGGAACTTGAATACATTCAAACTCACTGTCTGATTCCGTCCAATCGGTCTCTACTGCAATTGCATAGTGAAAGACCTCCCCACCCTGCTGCGCGCCATAGCACATGCCTAGAGTATCTTGATTTTTGCCCAATGCAGCAACTTTTGCGACGGTTCCATCCGCGTGACTATCGCGCCAAAACTTCGGAATTTCGATCAAATTCTCTCCCTCTTTCGTGGTCGTCTGGATCGATTTCCCTACAACGGTGAATGACTTTCTCTGTACAATTCTATATTCCATTTCTTTGTCTCCCTTCAGTGATAGGTGAAAGGAAATACGAGGAAAGGCCTTCAGCTGAACACCCGAATTTCGAGCCTCAGAGGGCGAGATGCCGTGCAGCTTGCGGAACGCCTTAGAGAACGATTCTGGCGAATCGTAGCAATACTTCATCGCGACGTCGATCACTTTAGAACCACTCATGGCTAACTCTTGAGCCGCCAAGGTTAAGCGCCGTTTCCGTACGTACTCGGCCACGGTCATACCTGTCAGCATATAGAACATTCGCTGAAAGTGATACGGAGAGGAATACGCCGCCTTCGCAAGTTCCACCATATCCAAAGGCTCCTCCATTTTCGCTTCGATTAAGTCAAGCGCCGACATCATTCGATTTAGCCATTCCATTCGCAATAGCTCCTCTCTGAGTACAGAATATCAAGGCTGCCCCTTGCTATCCTGTCATTCTGTGCGATCATGTGACAGATCTCTTATCTGTCCGTATCATTATCCCTGCTTAACCCCAACGATATCAACTTATACAATGCCTGAATCATCGAATTAGCTGCAGACATGAGCAAAGGTTCGAATTTAGTTTAGCCTGCAATCCATCATTTTGCGAACGTATTTGCGTGGAGTTAATTGTTCTCCGCTTTGCACCTTTTTCTCATAATTGGATTGGAACGCAGGCTGACGGGCAAGATGAATTTAGCGTTTGATAGTGGGAAGGATAATTATTGTTCCTTTGAAACTAATAAAAGTTATGTTACTTTATATTATATAGTATCATATGAATAAAGGAGGCGAACACGATGACCGATAAACCGGTTGTTGATCTGGAAATTGGAATCAGCACTTTTTTGGAAGCGTCGACGGATCCGGTGACCGGTGAGCGCATCAGTCATACCGAGCGACTACAGCGAGCAGTTGAGGAGATGGTACTCGCCGATCAAGTTGGACTAGATGTCTATGGCATTGGCGAACATCATCGGTATGAGTATGCTGCTTCGGCCCCTGCAGTCATTCTGGCGGCAGCGGCGGCCCAGACGAAGCATATTCGGCTGACCAGCGCCGTTACCGTCCTGTCCTCAGACGATCCGGTACGTGTTTATCAGCAGTATGCTACACTGGACGCCATCTCGAATGGACGTGCTGAGATTATGGCAGGCCGCGGCTCATTTGTCGAATCCTTCCCGTTGTTTGGGTACAGCCTGAATGATTACGAACAATTGTATGAAGAGAAGCTGGAGCTTCTGCTCGCTATCCGGGAATCGGAGAAGATAAGCTGGCGTGGAAGCCGCCATCGCGCAGCCATTGATAATCTTGGTGTGTACCCTCGAGCTGTCCAGAACCCTCTTCCCGTCTGGATTGCCACCGGCGGCAACGCGGAATCATCTGTCCGGGCCGGTACACTTGGATTGCCGGTTGTTTATGCGATCATAGGAGGCATGCCGGAGCGCTTTGCGCCGCTTGTCCAGCTCTATAAGAGATCTGCCGCTAAGGCTGGACACGATGTAAACAAGCTGCAAATTGCCACTCACTCGCACGGGATTGTAGCTGATTCTGCAGAGAAGGCAGCCGAGCTGCTGTTCCCGGGAACACAAGCCATGATGAACAAGATCGGACGTGAGCGTGGCTGGGGAGCTCAGTACACACGCGCAACCTTCGATGAAGACTCCAAATTGCGTGGTTGCCTATATGTTGGCGATCCAGAGCACGTCGCTGAAAAAATCGTACTGCTCCGCCGCAACTTGGGTGTGACGCGCTTCTTCTTACACTGTGACGTCGGTTCAATCCCTCACCGTGATATCCTGCGTTCGATTGAACTGCTCGGAACCAAGGTTGCGCCGCTCGTACGCAAGGAACTGGCACGTACCGAGGGCAAAGCGTAAGACTTAATGGCGATCCGCTCTATAGTCTTTTTAACGACTGATAAGGAGGCTAGCCCGGAAGAATGCCGGGCAGCCTCTCTTTGCATTTCTTCTTAAGTATTTGGTTCCTCCAGTTGTTTTAAATAGTGGCGAAGGCGAATCTTCGGGTTTAATTCTATATTTGATTATAATCCTCTCTCGTCTCCAAGGGGGATCTCAGTTATGCCTCGGCCGGCATACAATGCATTTTGTGAAAAAAAGAACAATTTGGCTATTGATTTGTGAAATAAATCACAGTACACTGTAATTGTGAAATATGTCACATTGATATTCAACCATTTGGTTTTTCACTAGATGTTACAGCTCAGGGAGGAATTACGATGAAAATTGCAGTAATTGGATGTACCCATGCCGGAACAGCAGCGATAGTCAACGCTGCCAAACTTTATCCCGATGCCCATATTACCGTTTATGAACGCAACGATAACATATCGTTTTTATCTTGCGGGATCGCTTTGTACGTAGGCGGGGTCGTGAAGCAGCCGGAAGGGCTCTTTTACTCCTCTCCACAGCAACTGGCCGATTTGGGGGTCATTGCCCGCATGCGTCATGAGGTTCTTTCTGTTGATACGGATGCGAAAACGATGCAAGTGCGCAATCTGCTAACCGGAGAAGAATTCACGGATTGTTTTGATAAGCTGATTGTCACGACGGGATCTTGGCCGGTCATTCCACAGCTCCCTGGCATGGAGCTTGACAACATTCTACTGTGCAAAAACTATGAACATGCCAATTCCATTATTGAAAAAGCAAAACAAGCAAATCATATTACAGTAGTTGGTGCTGGATATATCGGAGTAGAGCTTGTAGAGGCATTCCAGCAAAGTGGCAAGCAGGTAACGCTGATTGACAGCGCTGACCGGATTTTGAACCGTTATTTGGACGCTGAATTCAGTTGCAAGATCGAAGAAGCATTCCGCGACAAAGGCATAAATTTGGAGCTTGGACAGACTGTAGAAGGTTTTGAAGGCAAGGACGGCCTAATAAACCTTGTCATTACTGATAAGGGCAAAATTGAAACGGATATGGTCATTCTCTGTATCGGATTCCGCCCGAATACCCAACTGCTGAAAGGCCAAGTGGATATGCTGCCAAATGGAGCGATCATCGTCGACCCATATATGCAGACTAGCAAGCAGGATGTATTCGCCGCCGGCGACAGTTGTGCTGTACATTACAATCCAACCGGCAAGGCCGCTTATATTCCGTTGGCTACAAATGCAGTACGGATGGGGATGCTGGTAGCACGCAATCTGATACAGCCAACAACAAAATATTTGGGCACGCAAGGGACGTCAGGCCTTAAAATATATGATTTCAATCTCGCCTCGACCGGACTTACCGAAATCGCATGCGCCGACGAGAAGATCGAGGCCGAAGCGGTTATGATAACAGACGCCTACCGTCCGGAATTTATGCCTACAGCAGAGACGCTAACCTTGAAGGTTGTATATGAAAAGGAAAGCCGCCGTCTGCTGGGGGCACAAATCATGTCCAAAGTCGATCTGACCCAAGCGATGAACACAATGTCGGTATGCATTCAAAACGGGATGACAATCGACGAACTGGCTTTTGTCGACTTCTTCTTCCAGCCTCACTTTAACAAGCCTTGGAACTTTTTGAATACAGCCGGCATTGCCGCGCTTCCTCAGATCGTAGACGAAGAACTGCAGCACGCCTAAACGGACAAAATAAAAAAATGCCATCGGGTCATCTTTCCAGATGATCCGGCGGCATTTTTGGTGCTATTAGACCAGTATCCCCTATGTGTAAGGAATCTTTAACATCTCTCTTTCCATACAATACGTTTTTGGGATTTATCACGACGAGTATAACAGCCACTATCGAATAAAGAATTGCGCTATACATAATTAACTCCATTAAGCTTTCATTTATTAAGCCGATAAAGAAATTAAACAATTGGTGGATCAGGATTGGAATCGTTAAATTCTGATTTACGTTATAAAATGCGGTCATCACAATCTTCGTAGCGATGAGTGCAATCATAAAGAATGCGATATATTTGATTAAATCCATGCCCGCGTATCCTATAGTAAACCATACAGGCAGATGCCACATCCCCCACCAAAACCCGATGATAATCGAAGCCTTTAATGGTGAGTGCCTCTTTTGGAGCTCAATCTGTGCGAAAGCCCTCCAGCCTAACTCTTCTCCCAATGGCCCTGCAAAAAGATTTTTTACGAAAACGTAGATCAGCATCCCATACGAAGAGATTGTAAACATTGAGCCTGCTTCGCGGTGATAAGATACGAGAAACAAAGTCAGCAAAAATAAGAGGACTTGAATCATACCGGCAATAAGAATTACGATCCAATTAAGCTTATTCTTGAATGTATCTTTTACAAATCGCATAAAACGCTGACCAGGATAGATTTTGCGAAATAGCACAACAAAAGCAAAGGTCGATGACCAAGCCGAGATACAAAACAGGACGTCAATGACCCATGCAGGAAACCCTAGCATGCTTACTGCTCCGACAAGGCAAAAAAATGGCCAGAAAATGATATTGGTTAAGAAAATAAAACTTGCTACCGGTTTTTTGAGTTTCTTTTCTCTACTCATGCATAATCCCCGCTTCAACTAAGTATTTCGTAAATAGCAACACGTTCCATTTACGAACACCTTCAGCTTAAACCTGGGGGTAACTCACAGGTCAATACCCGTCTGTCTTACTTTATAGGTGCATAAATTTCCAAAAACACACGTTCGAGTCCATCCTCATAAGTAGTAAGCAATAGATTGATGTAAACGAGTCCCAAAAGCTCATACTCCTTTTCCATTGCTGCTTTTCGCAAACTAGCTTCTACCTGATGATCAATGCTTTCTTCCCCCGTTGCCCATCTTCCATTTTCAATAACGGTATACAAACATTTAGGATGAACTAGGATTTCCCCTTCTATATCACGCTTATGTTCCTCTACTCTTCTAACAATGATAAACTTATCTTCAATCATACCTTCTTCATTGAATCGTATAACTCTTCTTAAAGAGGTTAGTGTCACTGCTTTTTTTACGTTTTCTGTATTCTGTTTTAAAGCTTCATATTCTTCGTACGCAGTGAAATGTTCGATTTCGCCCGTTATTTCTAAAGGCTTCATTTCTTTGAGTATGTATTTCCCTAAGAACTGTTTAATTTTCCCGCAGTCTTCTTTAACAAGCTGGAGCTTTTTTAACAACAGCTTTTTATATTCGATTTCCTCCCATACATCCCGCTCTTTCTCTTCTAATAAGGACTGTATCCCCTCTATACTCTTCCCTTTTCTTAATTCCTGGATTTTTTTAATTTCAAAATCGATTTCTCTATAAAAATTAACGGTTGCAATATCATAGATATCAAAATGATTATATGTTCTATACCCATTCTCCCTATTTTGCTCCGGCTTTACTAATTCCTTCTCTTCATAAAACTTCAACGTATCTCGAGATACCCCTAAATATTTTGCTACTTGCCCAATGGTGTACATGTTACTCCCCTTTCTGTACTACAAACCTGAATACACGTTCCACAGTAGATATTCGTTTTTTAACATAAAAACTGTCTCAGACAATCTTATCTAAAGGGGAAAATCGCCACAACCTGCAACCGTACATTTCGATTTCAAATCAGTATCATAAAGAAATTCAAAGTCCTCTCCCAACCACGTACTGTTGAATAACAATTGGGATTTTATAGTATTTTTAAAATCAGTCTTGACACTTCTTAGTTGTTGTAACTATAATGGTTACATCAAGAGGGTGCTTCTAAAGCACATAAGCAATAACAATTCCATTGCGGTTCAGATTCATTTTTCAATATGAAAAGCGAACCTCTTTTTTTTGGAATTGTTGTAACTATAATAGTTACAACGAAAGATATCGAAATACTTCGAAAGGAGAATGTCGCCTACGACCCGCTTGATATGCCGGTTGCTAAATACGCAAACACAAGATAAAACCGCATGCATATGAGCTGTGACGGGCATACTTTACCTACTTTAGGAAGTCACGAAACGTTTCTGTTTCAACAATTATTATCAGCATAAGAAAGAGGGAGATTTGTGATGTTTAGTAAGAAATCATCTATAGGAGTTATTTTGTTGCTTAGTTTCACGCTATTGCTAAGCGCATGTGCCGGCAGGGCGAATACGGCGAACAATGCAAGTGAAGAGGCTAAGAAGCCTGCACCGACGGCTGAACTGAAAATCACGCCGTTCAACCCTGGAGAAAATGGTCTTTTCCCTGTCAGCTCAAGCCTAATCGAAGGACCGAACGAGGTATTGCTCGTTGATGCTCAATTTGAAAAAAGCAACGCCGAAAAACTGGTCAAAATGATCCGTGACACGGGTAAGAAGTTGTCTACGGTGTATATCAGCCATCAAGATCCGGATTTCTACTTCGGCTTGTCAGCGATCCGCAAAGCCTTTCCTGATGTAAAAATAGTTGCTACCCCCGCCACTGTGGAAGGGATTAAGGCGACAATCAAGCTAAAGAATGATTTCTGGGGTCCAATCCTGAAAGAAAACGCTCCGACAGAACTGATTGTGCCTGATGTCCTAGACGGTGATAAGCTGACAGTCGATGGTGAAACCGTACAGGTAGTCGGTCTCAATGGTTCTGATCCGTCTCATACCGTCCTTTGGGTTCCGTCTAAAAAAACCATTTTGGGCGGCGTACCTATCTATGAAAACCTGCATGTCTGGATGGCAGACAACCAGACCCCAGAGAGCCGTGTTCACTGGCGGGAGATTCTGAATCAGATTCTTGACCTGAAGCCAGAACGGGTTATCCCGGGTCATTACCTTGGCAAGAGCTCTGAGAATACATCCAGTGTCACCTTCACTCGTGACTATATTGCAAAATTTGAAGAAGCGGCTAAACAGTCTAAAAATTCTGCTGAACTGATTGCAGCGATGAAGAAGGCTTACCCGAACTTCAAGAACACAAGTGATCTGGAAATGGGCGCACAAGTAATAAAAGGCGAGCGTTCATGGCCTTGATTTAACGTTTGTTTCATATAAATAAAAGGCCGTCATGCCTCCTCTGGAGCATTCCATCATTAGGTTAGCTTCAGTGCAGCGGTGCTGACGGCCTTTTTCTATAGAGTCACACTCGAATCTGCCAGTTCAAAATACCACTCTAGGAAGGAGTTAAAGCTTTTCCATTGCGAATTCAATTTACCAGCAAAAAAATCCTCCATCTGCCGGCCCAATCCTAAGCCTAACACTTCGTCTGTGTTCTTATTATAAAAAAAGCCGAACTCCCCTTCAAAGCTGTCCAACGGAATATATTCTTCAGGCAGGTTTAAAACGTCATGAGTTCTCTCCATACCTAACATATAATCCGAAGAATTGATCATAAACCAACAAATCTGAAAGATTTCACGTCGTCTACTATAGAAAGTCGGCCCATCCTCTGCATGCAAATAAAACGCAGCAAAATCTGAACCCAAATCAATGCCTAACTTTACCAATGCATGTTCATACTCCTCTGTAATGTCTTCAAACCACCAGTTTTTGCTTTTGCAATAATTGATCACGTTTTCCGGCAGCATTTCGATTGCTCCTCTAAAATAGTTATAAACTGTCTAAATTGTTCCCCTGAGTATATCACATCTCCTTTCGTTATCGTTGTTCGTGGCTTGCCTAATTGTGCTTCATTACAATGCGGGTACAGTCGATAAAATGGGCGGGGAAAGATGGGTTCGGATATAGTTAAATGATTTCTCTCCTTTTTACTTCGTATATAATTTCGTTTTTTATTTCGTATTGATTGGCAGTGGTGCATCAGATGCCACAAGGTTTTGTTCGCGCATTTCTTCCCAGAACGCTGCCGGAATCACTGTGTTCAAGGCAGCTTTGTCTTCTGCAATTCGCTCAGGGCGGCTAGCACCAGGAATGACAGCGGCAACCGCCGGATTCGCCAGTGAAAATTGCAAAGCAGCCGCTTTGATGCCGATGTTGTGACGTTCTGCAATGCTCTTGATTTTCTCAACTTTAGCCATAATTTCAGGTGATGCTTTTTGATACTCAAAGTGTGTTCCTCCAGCAAGAACACCAGAGCTATATGGACCACCAACGACAATGTCCATATTGTGTTTTGCAGCCGCAGGCATTAACCGTTGCAGCGCACGCTTATGGTCTAATAATGTGTAACGACCAGCCAGCAAAGTTACATCTGGTTTAACTTCTTCCAAGTCCAGCAAGAGTTCAACTGGTTCTACTCGGTTTACTCCGAGTCCCCAACCTTTAATGACTCCTTCTTCACGCAAACGTGTTAGCGCACGGAATGCCCCTGTTCGGGCAGTTTCAAATTGGGAGATCCACTCATCACCATAAAAGTCTTGCGCCACATCATGAATATATACAAAATCTATACGATCTGTTTGTAAACGTTTTAAACTATCCTCGATCGAGCGAAGGGTTTCATCCGCGCTATAGTCATTCATGATTTTATTTTTACGGCCGGATTCGAAAAGCCCGCCTTTTTCTCCTAAATCACGAGCTGATGGGTCTTCCAATTCATCCGAAATGATTCGACCTACTTTTGTACTTAACACGTAATCATCACGATTTCGTTTTGACAGAGCTTCACCAAGACGCATCTCCGCCAAGCCAGATCCATAAAGGGGGGCAGTGTCAAAGTAACGAATGCCACTTTCCCATGCAGCATCTACAGTCGCTAATGCTTCCTCTTCTGGGATATTACGGTACATATTACCTAGCGGCGCAGTACCAAAACCTAGTTTACCTTGCAGTATATTTCTCATTGAATAAACCCTCCTAAGATTTGTTCTGCCTCGAATTGAAAATTCGTTAGTCTGTAAGAATGGTTACTGACATGATTTATTATTGATCATGTAGACCAAAAAGAGAAGTACGTACTTTGTAGTGATATAGGGACTAAAAAGTAACCTATATAAGGTACACCTCCTTTCCGACTCCTTGTACCTTTTTTACAACCTCTAGTTGCCAACCAAAAACACCTCCAAGGTTGTCCCTCATATCCACTTACGATATAAGAGCATTCTCTTGAAGGTGTTTTGATTTGTCTTGCGTTATGGGGTCATTCTCTCCTACTGCACAATTGCTTCACGCCTGGAGTGTACTTGTTAGTACGAAGGGGACTTCCTAATTAGGAAGTGTCGCTTGATACTGGGACCAAAGCGTCTGTACGTCTGTTCCGGTAATCAATTGAATTTGGCGTTCTTTCCACAATCTTTTTTCATTTTCTCCCCCAATGTTATAAGGGACTTGAGTTGCATTAAGTTCACGAATGAAGCCTCGTTTTTTCGTATCATCTATCCAGCGAAGGAAATTCGCTGTCCCATCCTTCTCCCAATTTCCTCCCTTTCTCACGCTATAACGGTCATGGTATCCTGCTTTAAAGCGCAAGCTATCGGCTATTGCCTCCACATCAAAATGGCTATATTGATAAACATGACCGATTTCATGATAAAGGATTCCGATGATTTCGTCGCGCAGCGATTTGGCAGGGCTCTCTACAAACTTTTGCAGATACTGCACACTGAAGCCTATTGTCTTCTGCGTAGCATCTCCCGATGCCCAAGCCACACCATCAGGAGCATCTACTATAGTAACCAATATTTTTTTGACATCTACAGGCGCATCGGCTGGACTCTTGTATAACATCTCATGTACTTTACGTGCGACTGCCAATATTTCTTTCTCTGCATTGGGGAGAGCTTTCTTGAATATTTTACCTTTGCCCTTTGAATCAAGAATCTGTACTTCGATTTTTGGGTTAATGGCATGCCCGATATCATTCGTACGCGAAAATTCGACCTCACCCAATTGCATAGAGTTTCCGCTATGATTTTTCATATTGCTGAGTCTATAGTATTGATAAGCTGCGGTATTGTTTTCTAAAAGGTAATACATGCGCTGATGTCGGACTTTGAATATCTCATTGCTTTTCTTGTCTATACTCGTCCAGTTCTTATTATCGTTGGATCCCTGAAGAACCCAACTTTTAGGGTCGCGTTCGGGTCTATCATTAGCTGCTGTAAGCGAGTAACCATCGATCGTCACCGGTTTCCCAAAGTCGAATGTGAGCCATGCGTTTTTATCTTTTGTTAACCATTTCGTAACGCTAGTCCCGTCCACCAGATTCTCTTTGGTATTGTTAGGCTTATTTTCCCCGCTGGCCGCAACCTCAGGCTTGGTCGTACTCCAGTTCTTTGAGCTGCCATCATATAACTTGATTTCGGATACCTGCAGCATCCCGCTTCCATTTTGATTATGAAAGTTATCGAATTTCACAAATTTGTACGCTGTCTTATTGGAAAATAAATAGGTTTTCGTTTGATGCCGGGAGGTAAAGCTTTGATTCTGCTGCATATCCAGTTGAGTCCAGCTAGTCCCGTCATTAGAGCCTTTTAACACCCAGCTTTTCGGGTCTCTATATGGCTCGTCCTCCGCAGAAGTAATCGAGTATGAGGTTACGACTTTCGCTTCAGGAAACTCGTATTGCAGCCATGCCGGGCTGTTGAACGTCAACCATTTTGAAAAAATATCTTGGTCGAACGCCTTATCCTTCCCTTGATGTGGCGCGAACTCTCCGCTTGCCGTTGCCTTGCCGCTTAAAGCCAAATTCGTTGGGATTTCGATTGATGTTTGTTCCGCTGCCGCTGCCTGAATAGGTACACTGTTGCTGAAGCCTGCCCCTAAGGCAGCAGCTAAAATAAAAATTCCAAATCTCTTCATGCTTCGCCATCTCCTCTTTACTTTTTAACTTGGGATTGGATCGAAAAATAGATGGTTATAATTTCTAATTGTACATGAAAATACATATTGGTAAAATATACAATTCTCGACATATGCATTATCCAACATAAAATACATCGCCGCTTATTTCTTCGTCTACACTCAGGCATTCGGTTCAAGTAGCTTGTAATATAGAACCGCCGCCTCTAATACCCAAGTATTCTTTGCAAAAATTATCTTGTAATAAAAGCATCGTTTTCCTCGAATGATTTGTATAAAAATAGTAAGCGTTACATTGTCGCTCTTAACGCTATACCTGCTGCCATCTATGCACGAGTGGCATTGACCTCCTGTTGTCATACTTCGAAACAAGAAAGGTATTTCTTCCTAAGAAAAAAGCCGCTGAATTATCAGCGACTTAGATGAAAAGTTGGTGGATCATAGGATATTCAAAATAACTCCATATTGTCCAATATCATTTTTTTCTCTCGTGTCTTACGCGAGTAACATAGCATGTTGCTTACAAACACAACTTAACTTCTAAGCAGTAAGAAAATGCTTTACTTTCGCCAAAAGGTTGAGCAGTTTGCCTTATCCAACATATTAAACTCAATCATTTTCTCAAGTAATGAGAAATGAACCGGACTGCTCCACGGAATACGAAACAACTGCTTCGTCTGTTCGTAGCCAGCCTGCTCAATTTCATCAGAAAAATGAACGATCCCTGCTCTTTCGGGGCCAACAGCCAAATGATTTTTGGATACGCTAAAGCCAATAATAAATGTGCCATGATCGGTAAACATAGGCTGATTCCACGCGATTTTAGGCACTAAATTTGGAAATTTCTGAATGATCCAAGCCAAAACCTCTTCTGTTCGATCCCGATGCTGCGGGTGCTCAATTTTCTCTAAAAAGTCTGCAAAAACATCCATGTTGTTCTCTCCTAAAATGAATACTTATTTTCACATAACATTATTGTCGCTGTACACCCATTCCTATTCCTTCAGTACTTAGGTTGCGTCCATTTAACGTTAGGGATTATTGTTCTAATAGACAAAAACACCCTGCTAGATAATCATATCCAACGAGGTTTGATGGTGCAAATGTATGAAAATCAGCTCATAAGAAATCTTTTCCACTCGACTGGTTTTATAGTATTCTAGCCATAGGAGGGGTGAGGAAAAATCCATGATAAAACAATTAATCGTCGGAGATGCCTTGCACGAACTAGCCACAACGCGCCGCATCCTAGAGCGTTTACCCGAGGAACATTTGACGTGGAAGCCGCATGTGAAATCAATGTCGTTAGGCGGGCTAGCTACGCACCTGATTAACCTGCTGAACTGGCAAATCGCAATTTTTCTTTACCCGGAATTCGATCTTTCAACCGTACCGAATCGGCGAGAAGCTTTGGAAAAAAGTGAAGACGTACTGAAGGAGTTCGATGCGAACGTCATCAAGCTTGAAAAGCTGTTATCTGAATGTGACGAGAACGCACTTGGCGAGGAATGGACTTTACGAAACGGCGAGCATATCATTTTGAGCCAGCCGCGGGCGATCGCGCTTCGCACCTTCGGAATAAGCCACATGATCCATCACCGGGCACAGCTCGGAGTTTATTTGCGGCTACTCGATATTCCGCTTCCAGGCCTTTATGGCCCCTCAGCCGACGAGAAAAGCAAGTAAATGAAAATAAACCAAAAAGTCGCAGAGCATCGGCAAAACCGCCGGTACTCTGCGACTTTTTTTGAGAATAAAGTTTTTGGACGAGAAGGCAACCTAGCAGTTACTTCCCCCAAAAATCGGAACCAATCCGGTTCTAGAACTTCTACGCTTTCCCCATAACATTACTGGCGAACATGACTCAAGAATGTGAAATCAAAAAATTTTTTTTGCAGTAAAGATCCGTACCCCTATTGGGATCGACCTATACTTTTGGAAAATTTTCTTAAAAAAGGGGCTTTTCATTTTCGAAAGCTCTGTTATAATACAGATCAACGAATGATAAATCTGTATTATAACAGATAAATTTAATGACTCAGGAGGCGTTAGGAATGGACTGCTACTACTGCCATGGCAATGGAGAAATGGAATGTTTGGAATGCGAAGGACACGGAAAACAAGAGAGCGGCCACCAATGTGGCTCATGCAAGGGGCATGGTATTACGCCGTGCTTGCGCTGTAATGGAAGCGGCAGCCTGGATTACGAATTCAATGAACAAGACTCGATCGCGAATATTTTGCAAGCCGCCTATTTGAGTCCGGCTTTCAGCAGAGGGAGGTAATTGGTCATGTCCAAGATGCCCGTTAATAATTGCAAGGAAATTATTGTTCTCGGACACATGCCTGAACCGTACGCCGAGATTTTGACGCCTGGGGCACTCGAGTTCCTCGGAAAGCTCCATGAACGGTTCAATGCCCGCAGATTAAATCTGCTATCTGACCGCGCTGAGCGACAACGCCGACTGGATGCCGGCGAGCTCCCCGACTTCCTGCCGGAAACGAAGCACATTCGGGACAGCGAGTGGAGCGTCGCTCCCGTGCCTTCCGATCTCCAAGACCGGCGGGTGGAAATAACCGGACCTTCCGGGGATGTCAAAATGGTCATCAATGCGCTCAATTCCGGCGCCAAGGGATTCATGGCCGACTTCGAAGACGCCAATTCCCCAACATGGGACAATTCAATCCGCGGCCAAATCAATATGCGTGATGCCATCCGCCGTACAATCACCTTTACGAGCCCAGAGGGCAAAGCCTACCGCCTGAACGAACAAACAGCTTACCTGTTAATTCGCCCTCGCGGCTGGCATTTAGAGGAGAAACACATTCGCATAGGTGAAGAAATTGCCTCAGGCAGCCTTGTCGACTTCGGACTCTATTTCTACCACAATGCTCGTGCCCTCATCGAGAATCATTCCGGACCTTATTTCTATCTTCCCAAGCTGGAGTCCCACCAAGAAGCAAAATTATGGAACGACGTATTCGTGTTCGCCCAGCAGGAGCTGGGCATCCCTCAAGGAACGATTAAAGCAACTGTGCTCATCGAGACGATTCTGGCCACATTTGAGGCAGATGAAATTTTATACGAGCTGCGGGAGCATAGCGCCGGCTTGAACTGCGGACGCTGGGACTATATTTTCAGCTTCATTAAGAGGCTGAATCGCCATCGACATGCGCTGCTCCCCGATCGATCGCAGGTCACGATGACCGTACCGTTCATGCGGGCATATACGCAGTACGTCATTCGTACCTGCCACAAGCGCGGCGCGCATGCCATGGGCGGCATGGCAGCCCAAATCCCGATCCGGAATGATGCCGAGGCTAACGCGAAGGCAATGGAGCAAGTGCGCGCGGATAAGCTGCGCGAAGCAAATGACGGCCACGACGGAACTTGGGTCGCCCATCCTGGACTCGTTCCGATCGCAATGGAAGTGTTCAATGAACAGATGAAAGAGCCGAACCAGATCCATAACAAACGGGAAGATGTCCATGTCACGGCAAACGACCTGCTCGCTTTACCAGATGGAACAATTACCGAACAGGGATTGCGGACGAATATCAGTGTCGGTTTGCAATATATCGAAGCATGGCTGCGGGGATTTGGCGCCGTACCGATATTCAATCTTATGGAGGATGCGGCAACGGCCGAGATATCGCGCACTCAGGTATGGCAATGGATTCGCCATCCAGAAGGCCAGCTTACGAATGGCAACGACATCACGCTGGAACTAGTCTTAAAGCTGACGGAAGAAGAAATGTCAAAGATTGAAGAACGGATCGGCCAAGATGAATTCGCGAACCGCAGGTTTACAGAAGCGAAGCAGATGTTCGTGGATTTGATTAGCGAAGAAACTTGCAGCGAGTTTTTGACGGTGATGGGCTATGAATTGCTGGGATGAAATCATTGAATATGAGGAGATGGTTGCCATGACGGATAAACATACGATTCAACAATTGGAGACGAAATGGAAAGAAGAACGCTGGAAAGGCGTAACACGTACCTATTCTGCCGATGAAGTGCTCCGGCTTCGCGGTTCTGTTCAGGTGGAGCATACGTTAGCCCAGATGGGAGCCGAACGTCTCTGGCATCTGCTGCATACCGAAGAGTTCGTGCCCGCGCTTGGGGCATTGACGGGGAATCAAGCCGTGCAGCAGGTAAAAGCCGGCTTGCAGGCCATTTACTTAAGCGGATGGCAGGTAGCCGCGGACGCCAACCTATCGGGCCATATGTATCCCGATCAGAGCTTATATCCGGCTAACAGTGTGCCGCAAGTCGTAAAGCGGATTAATCAAGCACTGCAGCGGGCCGATCAAATCCAACATGCAGAAGGAAAAAACGAAACTTACTTTTTTGCCCCTATCGTGGCAGATGCCGAAGCAGGATTCGGAGGGTCGCTCAATGTATTCGAGCTCATGAAGGCGATGATTGAAGCAGGAGCAGCAGGCGTACACTTCGAAGATCAACTATCTTCGGAGAAAAAGTGCGGACATCTCGGCGGCAAGGTACTCCTGCCTACGCAGCAAGCCATTCGCCATTTAATCGCAGCTCGCTTGGCTGCCGACGTTATGGGCACAGACACCTTGATTATCGCGCGTACTGACGCTAATGCGGCTCAACTGCTGACAAGCGATGTCGATCCGTACGATCGGCCATTCCTGACGGGGCAACGTTCTCCAGAGGGCTTCTATTATACGCGTGCCGGTATTGAACAAGCGATTGCGCGCGGTCTCGCTTATGCTCCTTATGCAGATCTCGTTTGGTGCGAGACGTCCGAGCCGAACATCGATGAAGCACGGCAATTTGCCGAGGCGATCCATGCAAAATATCCAGGCAAGTTGCTTGCTTATAATTGCTCTCCTTCTTTCAATTGGAAGAAGAAATTGGACGACAAGGCAATCGCGGGCTTCCAACGCGAGCTTGGACGTATGGGATACAAGTTCCAGTTCGTGACACTAGCCGGTTTCCACGCGCTCAATTACAGCATGTTTGAGCTGGCGCAAGGCTACAAGGAGCGCGGCATGGCCGCATACTCCGACCTGCAGCAAGCTGAATTCGCCCTAGAGCAGCTCGGCTATGAAGCGGTGAAGCATCAGCGCGAGGTGGGCACAGGCTACTTCGACGAGGTGGCACAAACGATTTCGGGCGGTATTTCATCCACGACCGCCTACACGGACTCAACAGAAGCAGAGCAGTTCACGTAAGGGGAACCGATTCTAACCCGTTGTTGACATAAAGTCATATTAGCTATAACGCCCCGGTTTGCAATCACTCCCCCTTGCTGCCCGCTGCTCTGCAACCCCGCCTTCGCTGCTATAAGCAGCACTCGTAATGCCAAGCTCTCCACGGAAGCGCAAAACTTCCAGTTTCACTGCAACCTCCCCGGGGCATAAACGGACGGAGCCGTCTCACAGGTCATTGAACAATGGCATAGAGACGGCTCTATTTATCATTCAGCAGTCATATCCAAGCGTATTATATCATTTCCCTATCTTGAGAAATTCAGCCCATTCTTTCCCGCTTATCAACGCTCCAAATCGATCCCTGGACGACTAACCCTTCAAAAAATCTATTTACTAGAAAATATTTAATTTACATAGTTGTCATTAATAGGTTTATATGGTAAATGTATATGTATAACACCATGCTAACTGTCCTCCCTCAAAACACATCCCTTCACACACATCCACAAAAATCTCCTTTGGTATCTTCATGAATCCAGCAATGTTAGAACAGAAAGAATAGCGGAATTTTGAGAGCATCTGTTTTGAAAACGATTACAAAACTAGATAGGAGGCATTTTATGATCCGTAAACTGTCAAGCTTCATTTTGCTCTTCTTTATTCTTTTTTACTCTATTCTTCCTATCAACTTGCCGTCTGTCCACGCGCAAGCCGACAATGCCATTACCAACAATACCATTGCCAACAATGACTTCCCGATCGTACTGGTTCATGGATTTGGAGGCTGGGGAAGAGACGAGATGTTTTCGTTTAAATACTGGGGTGGATTCGGCGATATTCAAGAAATACTACAGAAACACGGGCATTCCGTTTATACAGCTGCGGTGGGAACTGTATCGAGCAATTGGGATCGAGCCTGCGAGCTGTATGCACAGATTAAAGGGGGAACCGTAGATTACGGCAAAGCCCACTCAGAACTGTACGGTCACGAGCGATATGGGAGATCGTATGAAGGGCTGTATCCATCCTGGGGAGAGATTGACCCGAATACGGGGCGCCCGAAGCAAATTCATGTGATTGGACACAGCATGGGAGGACAAACCGCACGCATGCTGATTCATTTGCTGGAAAAAGGAGATGCTGCTGAACGTGCTGTCACCGCTGCATCTGATCTATCCCCGTTGTTCAGTGATCAACCGCTTCCGTATGTTAGCAGCCTCGTTTCCCTAGCCGCGCCGCATAACGGCACCAGCTTCACGCATTTTGTAGAGGGAGTCATTCCCTTTATCCACCAACTAATCGGCTTAATTGCCGCAGCCTCAGGTAATGCCGAGCACCCCCTATATGATTTCAAATTAGATCAATGGGGATTGAAACGAATGCCCGATGAATCCTTTTTTGATTATTTCCAACGGGTAATAAATAGTAAATTTTGGAGAATATCACAAGACAGTTCATTATGGGATTTAAGCCCTAACGGGGCCAAACAGTTCAACGAGCAAGTACAGGCAAATCCAAGCGTCTATTATTTCTCGGTCGCCACCAACAAATCATATCGCATCCCGCTATCGGGATGGCATGCGCCAAAGTTGCTCATGAATCCGTTATTGTTGCCGCCGAGCTATTTTGTCGGTTCCTTTGCGTATGATTCCCCAGGACATGTAGTCATCGATGAGGATTGGTGGCCAAATGATGGGCTGGTGAACACGATTTCCATGGACGGCCCAAAAAACGGCTCAAGCGATCAAATCGTTACTTACCAAGGAAAGCCGCAGATTGGGAAATGGAACTATTTAGGACTCATGGATTCTTGGGATCATCTCGATGTCGTTGGATTGGGCCTGAAAAATACGGATGATTTTTTCCTCGACTTAGCGGCTATGCTGGCCGAGTTGCCTCCGGCAGGCTGATGAAACAGATGTCAAAAGAGAAATAAAGTGTTCCATTGACTTCTATATAAAATCAGCGGCAATCGTTAAGACTGAAAAATAAAGTCTTAGAACTGCCGCTGTTTCTTTTTAACGCTTCTGTCCCCTATTCGTAGTATAATGCATGCCATCGATACCCCTACACCATTATCTTTGATAAATATCGACTCTCATCCATGCTTATTTCTCATCTGCTTTCTCAAAATAAACGATTTCACATAATCGAATATGATGCTTTTTCCCGCGAACTACAAGAGCTACGTGATCGATGAAAACCTCATCCAGAGTACCTACTAATTTGCCGACAGTTGTCGTGATAACAACCGCTAATCCTTTGTGTTGGATCAAATGCTCGATGAATTTGGGTTCCACAGATGTCGTGTACATTACATGTTCCGGAAACACCAAAGTTCCCTTGCTCTGTACATCTTCATTCCGATAATATTGCGGAGTTGGGTACATGGCTTGCGGATAGCTATTGTACATAAACCTATTCATGTGCTGCATTCCCCTTTATCATAAATTAGAATCATATCTATAACTTATGGCAAATACCCATGCGGTGTTCCACAGCACTCCAAAAAAAGAGTGCCCTGATCAAACATCAGGACACTCTAAAAAGTACTATTTGTAACCCTGTTTATTACTGCTTTAGTTACGACTACGCCAACGATGTGTGGTTCGAAATTGCTTGAATAATCGTATTCCAATCGTCGAAGTGTATTTCGTGCCCCATTCCATCAAGCGTTAATAAGGATGCATTTGGTATTTCATTAGCAAGTGCAACTCCATGTTCTAATGGAAGAATCGTATCATCTGTACCGTGAATAACCAAAGCAGGCACATTGATTTCTTTTAACTTTCCTTCGTAAGCGTCATCACCTGTAAGTAGTGCGTGATTAAACATACTGATCAGATTATTAGCTCGTTTTATCTCGCGTATTACTTGCTTATACGCTCTATTCTCATCAAAGTCATGCTTGGAACCACAAAGCAGGCTAGAGCCTTTGACCAGGTATTTTGCAACCGCCTCTTCATCCGACCAATCCAGTGCAGCTCCATCCGCATGATAAGCAAGTATCTTTTCATCCATCGGAGGCAAGCCTCTATCATTCTCATCAGATCCAAAAATAGATGAGGCAATCAAAGCCATGCTTAGAACTCTTTGAGGATATTTAATTGCAATTATCTGTGCAATCATGCCACCCAATGATAATCCGACGAGGTGCGCTTGGTTAATTCCATATGAATCAAGCACCCCAACTGCATCATCAGCCATGTCCGCCACAGAATATTGAGACTTCCCAGGCGGATAGGTCGTTGTACGTCCCACATCTCGGTTATCAAATCGAATCACATAACGTCCCGAGTCAGCCAAGCTTTGGCAAAATTCATCATCCCAATAAACCATGGAACACATGGCTCCCATAATCAGCAGGACAGGAGGATGAGTTGGATTGCCGAAACTCTCTGTGCATATATCAATTCCATTGATTTTTTTTATCTTTTCACTCATGAGATACTCCTCATTTCATTCGAATTTGTTAATGATAAAAACACACTCAAATAAACCCATACATTTTTCAAAAAAATGATGAGAGTAGTTGAACTGTGCTTCAAATTAACGTAGACGAATGAATTTAATAATCATGAGAAGACCTCTCCTTCAAAACACAAAATTAGGGGTTCGCCCCATACCCATCAACTTAAGAAATTAATTGTTCCCCAAAACGAAAAAAGTGAACTAAATTCCCATGGACACCTATGAAAAGATGAAATTTTCGTTTCTGTTAGGTTGATGGGCATGGGATACCGCTCAACATTTTAACAAAATATATACTAAGCAAATTTCAGCATAAAGTAAACCACTTTTTCTTAAAATTGTTTCTTCCCTTTCTCGGCGAAAACCAGCAATAATCCAAACAAATAATAAATGATACTTACCGTAATAACACCATAAACAACCTTATCTTCAGGAAACTTATGTATGTTTCAAAGAGACTCCGCCTTTTCAACGTACAATGAACTTCAACAATTACTAGCTACTTCCTAAACATTGTTCTTCATTTATCAACCTGTTTATGCTTTTTTCAAACTTTGCAACAGAACCAGTTTAACCATCATCATGTTCATGGAACTTTAGGTTATTTAAGTCCAGTTGAGTTCAGAAAACGAGTCCTTAAAAAAGCAGTCTGAATTTGTGTTGACAATCCACACCTCCATCAATACTATCAAAAGAACCTTTATACTGTTACAGCTTGAGAAATCCATTGAGCAGTTAGTTCAGGAGATTCAACAGGAAACTGATGACCGTACTGAATACGTGTAATATCCAAGTGTTCAAACTGCTTTGGGACATGATGATCTTTGTCCAAAGCTCCCCATAGTATCTTAATTTTCCTCTTATCCCATGTCTCGGGATTTAACTGAATGGATTTTGATATAGTTAAGCAAGACATGACCGTAGCGTTAGTTTTGCGAATACGAGGGGATTTTAAATCACGGACCACAGAATGAGCGTAATTACTCAATAACTGACTCGATGTTCTGAAGCTATTGGCTTGAAGTAGCTCTTTTTCCAAACGGGCGGGCTCCATATATTTTAGAACGAAACTTGTAATACGTCGAAATCTATATTTAGGTTGGATAGGATGCAGTACTGGCTGCAATAAAATGAGTTGTTTGATCAGTGAGGGCAGCCGTTCCATCACTTGAGCCGCAATCAATCCGCCAAATGAATGCCCCACTAATATAACGGGTCTGTTCAACTCAGTGATCATAGTGGAAATGCTCTCTACATAGCCTTCTAGCACAGAAGGATTATGGTGATAAGGGGTACGCCCAAATCCAGGTAAATCTACGAACCAAGTATTTAAACTGCTTAAAAATTGTGAGAGGGGAAAAAGGGCATCGGCATTGCTGAACGTCCCATGAAGAAAAATAATAGGCGTTTCATTCCTATCTTTCTCTAGCGAAACTAAGTTAGCCCTTCTTCGTTGACTAAAATCTTTCTGCTCATTTTGATTCAGGCCTAAATGATTTAACCGATAATCCAAATCACTAATGATAAAAGGGAGCGTGGACGGAACTACGAATGAATTTCTGCCGTTCCTTTGTTCTATTTCTAATTTACTGTAAACAGGGAATTCCGACTTAACAAGAAAACTCATGGATTCTTTAGGAATACCAAGCATCTTACCAGCACCCATTCTAAGCACAGTTTTCAATAACGGAAGCGGTATAGTTCCTAACGGCTTTGTTGTCTGCAATTCGTGTGCCATGAGTTTGATGACAGTTCGGATCGACGGACTCTCTTGCTTAGAATCTAAAAGATAGTAGGTATTGCTTGATAACCCTTCTGTATTAGCAAGTTTTGAAATAAACGAAGCCACATGATCAATATGAACCATCGGTAACCAATAATCGTCGCCGCCTGGAACAAGTGGCATAAGATTTCGCCTTACGGCATCGACTAAGATACTAAGGCCTCCAATCTGTTCTGTTTTCCCTGAGAAGGAGTCTCCGACGATTACACTAGGATTAACAGTAGATAAGGGAATGCTCATGTTATGAAGAGATTTTCGTATATAAGAGTCGGCTAAAAACTTCATTTTTTCATAAGGCGGTTGATTGTCCAGCAAATGATCTAGATCCAACAATGCATTTTGTTCATGATAGGGACTCATAAAGCCTACGACATGGATAAAATGCTTTAATTCTTTTGCAGCGTGGATATCCTGTGCTAGCCGAGCAAGGGATTTTGCAGGAGCGAGGAAAGACTGCTCAGCTTCACTGAGGTTCAACTCAATATTCATTGGACCTCCTGCATGAATAATTAGATCAGTTGCAAGTAATTGCTTGTAGCTGTCATCACTTAAACCTAATCGAGGCTGCGTTAGATCACCGATAACAGGAACAATGTTGTTCTGTTGATCGGGTGACAGTTGATTGATGATGGTAAGAAGACGATTTTTTTGACGTACAAGTGCATAAATCTGATGCTGAGAAGCTAACTCAGCGATTAAATGACGTCCAATATAACCAGTTCCGCCGGTCATGAAGATATTCATAATAAAAACACTCCTTTATTATTTTATAGTACTAATTAGTACTAATATGTCAAAAAAATTACTTTAGCATGGAAGCTAAAGCAGGAAATA
The DNA here is from genome assembly GCF_030363895.1 of Paenibacillus sp. S-12. Lineage (NCBI taxonomy): Bacteria > Bacillati > Bacillota > Bacilli > Caryophanales > Paenibacillaceae > Paenibacillus > Paenibacillus sp. S-12. The sequence continues at coordinate 47,517 of NZ_JASIUF010000006.1, read as the reverse complement.
AATTTTTGATCATATCTTGGTTGTTAGAAGCTTGAGCCAAGAAGAGAGCACCCTCAATAGAGGAGATAATCAACATAGCTGTTTGTTTAACAGGCAGCTCTTCCTTTAGTTCTTGTCGTGCAATCCCTTGGGCTAAAATCAATTCAACACCATGCAGCTGTTTTTCAAAAAAACTCTTGATTCTATCTCTAATTTCAACCGCGTCAATAGGCGTCTGTGTATACAGAGTCAGGAAAGGACAACCGCCAAGGTAGTTATTTTGTTCAATAGTATCGCTTAAAATGTGGAGTACCGCTTCTAATTTCTCCTGAACGGTGAGCTCAGTTTGAGACACAATATAATTAATTCGCTGTTCGTAATGTGCTATCAACTGATTAACAATAGCGAGCAGCAGCTCCTCCTTGCTCTTAAAATAATAATAAATGTTCGTTTTTGAAACTTTGCTACGTGCGACTATGTCGTCCATGCTTGTTGCCAGAAAACCTTTAGTAAGAAACAATGTAAAAGCGGATTGCAGAGCAATATCTTTATTACTAAGTGTATTTTTTTTCATATTAGTACTATACAGTACTACAAATGGAGAGTCAAGGGAATGATTGATGAAATGCATAGGGGTTCGATCGAGATATGTGTAAAAATAGGTTGTAGGCTTTCCACTTATTTATCAATCTTTGCAAAAAGATATCCAAGGATAACAAAGTGATTGTTTCGTCTGTTCAATTTCTTACAGAAAAACGGACGAAAATCCCATAGGTATGAGAAAAAAACAGCCTTTGATATCTTAGGCATCGTATACAATTTTTCTATTTCTCACAATCATGTAGCGTAATCTAAAAATTTGAACCCCGATAGGGTTTATTTGGTATGCAATTTTATTACTCAAATGGATTGAATTCGAAACAGATTATCTATACGAAGTCAATCTGTTCGTCAGCCTAACCACTTTGCATTTGTAAGAAAGCGTCCAGCCGCTCCTTCTGAAGAAGATGGTGGCGGTAATGCATCTCCACCATTGCGAACCATTCGACCGCGTTTAACGCGCCGAAGGCTACAGCCGGATGAATCGCTTTCCGCTGCAGCCGCTCTGAATCTATGCTCTGCAGCAACGTCCCAATCTCATGCATGCGGCGCCTTGCTTCCTCCAGCTTGGCAACAAGCTGCTCCTTGCTCTCCGGCTGAGGAGGCGTATACTGCAAGTCGGCCGGTACCTGAATACGAACCGGCGGGAAGCTCCCTTGCTCAAACACGGCATGGCCAGCCTCCGTTTTCCCGCCTGCCTCCTCGCTGCCGCCACCAGGCGCCATACACTGCTCCGCAAGACGGAGCTGCAAGTTCAGCGTGGAATGGGGCAGATGCAGATACATTTGTCCCAGCGACCATTCGTTCTCGCTTGGCTTGCGCCACAGTTCCGTCAGACAATACTTGTCCAGCTCCTGAACATAATGCTTCGATATCTCGTCGAACCGTACTAAAATATCCGCAATCCTCATGTTCTTGTTCATCAAGATCATCTCCTCGAATACAGAAGTACTCTCATCGTATGAGAGGGTTCAAGAAAAAAAGCATATTCGTAGTTTATATCTTTAATTCTAAACCTTCGTTGAAAATCCTGCCCGATAAATGAATGCCATTCCCGCTCCAATCCTGTTTTTTCTCAGATTACAATTTTGGAAATAAGAAAAGAAAACAGCCGATTTCACCTCTAAGGAAATCGGCTGTATTATCTGTATTACGATTCATGTCCCGGAAGAAATGGAATGAGGTATACATATCCCCTACTTAAGCTGTTCATTCAACACACTATCTTCTAAAACAGAAAATTTATCCCCATATACTTTCGTTAAATGTTTCTCCCCCCATGTACATAATGAACTTAAAATCCCTTCTAAGCTTCGTCCATATTCACTAAGCTCGTATTCTACTCTTGGCGGAACTTGATTGTACACGATTCGATTGATAACCCCATCCTCTTCAAGCTCGCGCAGCTGTTGGGTAAGCATTTTTTGCGTGATATTTGGCATGAGGCGCTTTAATTCGCTTGTCCGTTTTTTTCCGTGAGTCAAATGGCAAAGAATCACACACTTCCACTTTCCACCTATAACTTCTAATGTCGCTTCAACAGAGATATTGTATTTCTTCTTTTGCATCGTGATTCTCCTCCTTCTTATAGGCACTAAAAAGTACCTATATTACTTTCTGGTTCCTATATAACTTTTAAGTGCGTACTTTCATTTAAGAACGATATATTTCATAATAACATTTGTCGGTTGAGAAATACTATACTTTCTTCAATTTCACAATAACATTTTGAGGTTGATATCCTTCAAATTTTATTATTCGCTGAAAAGAAAGTTCCCATTTATATAACAGAAAAGGAGGAGACAATATGGAACTAAATAAAAAGCAAAGCATGTTAGCATTGCTTGCCTTAGCAGTAAGTGCTTTTGCAATCGGAACGACTGAATTCATCAGTGTCGGATTGCTGCCTCTTATTGCAAATGATTTAGGTATTCCAGTTACCACGGCAGGATTAACAGTGTCCCTATATGCATTAGGAGCAACGTTTGGAGCTCCGATTTTGACAGCTTTGACATCAAGTATGTCACGTAAGAAATTATTACTTTGGATCATGATTGTCTTTATTATTGGCAATACTGTTGCTGCAATCTCAACGACAATCGGGTTATTGCTAGTCGCACGAGTGATATCAGCATTCTCACATGGGGTCTTCATGTCAATTGGATCGACAATTGCAGCCGATTTAGTTCCAGAAGACCGCAGAGCTAGTGCGATTTCCATTATGTTTACCGGGCTTACCGTAGCTACAGTAACGGGTGTTCCATTCGGAACCTTTATTGGGCAGCAGTTAGGATGGAGAACCGCCTTTATTGCCATTGTTATCATTGGTGTTATTGCATTACTTGCAAATAGCATACTTGTTCCATCTCATTTGCGAAAAGGAGTAAAAACTACTTTTCGTGATCAGCTTAAACTTGTAACAAATGGTCGGTTATTGCTATTATTCATCATTACAGCATTAGGATATGGCGGAACATTTGTCGTGTTTACCTACTTATCACCATTGCTTCAAGACATCACTGGGTTTAAAGAAGGAACGGTAGCTGTCATTCTGTTAGCTTACGGTATCGCGATTGCGATTGGGAATATGATTGGAGGTAAGTTATCGAATCGAAACCCAATTGGTGCATTGTTCTATATGTTTATAGTACAAGCAATCGTCTTATTTATTTTGATGTTTACAGCACCATTTAAAGTTGCTGGGTTGATAACCATCCTGTTGATGGGGCTGTTGGCATTTATGAATGTGCCGGGCTTGCAAGTATATGTTGTGATACTGGCTGAGCGCTTTGTTCCTAGTGCGGTTGATGTGGCATCGGCAATCAATATTGCTGCATTTAATGCCGGAATTGCGATAGGCTCCTTTGTAGGCGGTCTAGTTACTGACTCGATAGGACTAATCCATACGACTTGGATTGGAGCACTTATGGTAGTAGTCGCTACAATCTTAACTGGATTTAGCAGAGCTATGGAACGAAAAGATCAAGTAAGCAAAAAATAAAAAATTTGGAGGTTTTAATTATGATGGCAAAAAATTTGCAAGATACAACAACTTTGAATAATGGTGTGAAAATGCCTTGGTTTGGACTTGGAGTTTTCAAAGTCGAAGAAGGCCCTGAATTGGTGAATGCAGTCAAAACAGCGATTAAACATGGATACCGCAGCGTGGATACCGCAGCGATTTATGGGAATGAAGAAGGTGTTGGCCAAGGGATCCGAGAAGGCTTGAAGGAAGCGGGCATTTCAAGAGAAGAGTTATTTGTCACTTCTAAGGTTTGGAACGCGGATTTGGGATATGAATCTACGATTGCTGCTTATGAAACAAGCTTGAAGAAACTAGGCTTAGAATATTTGGATTTGTATTTGATTCATTGGCCGGTTGAAGGAAAATATAAAGATGCTTGGAGAGCGTTGGAAACTCTTTATAAAGAAGGCCGCGTAAAAGCAATTGGCGTAAGTAATTTCCAAATCCATCATTTGCAAGACTTGATGAAGGACGCTGAAATTAAGCCGATGATCAACCAAGTAGAATACCATCCACGATTGACTCAAAAAGAGTTGCAAGCATTTTGCCAAGACAACGGTATTCAGTTTGAAGCATGGTCACCACTCATGCAAGGTCAATTGCTTGACAACGAAGTTATTCAGGAAATTGCGAATAAGCATAATAAATCTGTTGCCCAAGTTATTTTGCGTTGGGACTTGCAGAACGGAGTGGTTACCATTCCAAAATCAACAAAAGAGCATCGAATTGTTGAAAATGCGAATGTGTTTGACTTTGAACTGACAAAAGAAGAAATGGAAATCATTGATGGATTAAATCAAAACCATCGTGTAGGTCCAGACCCAGATAACTTTGATTTTTAATAAAAAAACTCGGGCTGCGAGTTCTCAGCGTGTAGAGAAAGAGCTATTCTTTCTCTACACTTTTTTTATGTTGAAACAACGACAATCTAGAGCTATATTTCCTGCTGACAGTAGCGCTCCAGCTTAAGGCGTAAGAGAAAAGGAATAAAATTCTCCTTTCTTGTTGATCTTGCCCACGATTGTAGGTTGTTTGTCCTTTTTAAATGTATATTCGTTCAATTTAACAGTCACTTTATATCCGGCCAAATTGACATTGAATATTGATTTTACTTTGCCGCTTGCTGCAGAAATCGCTTGTTTTGGGGTATATTTGGGTTTGGCAAAGGATTTGGCAAAATCTTTGTCGCTCGTCCAATCCGTATAAATCGTATCGACTTCCAACACTTGATTGGTTATTGCGTCAATCTTGACGCTATGATGATCGTAGTGATCTCTAAAATGCCAAAAATAGCTGCCGGCGACTTCATCCTTTACCCGCTCCGCGCGAACAAGATTTACTTTTTCTTTCCTTAATTGATTAATTGCGTTAACAGCTTTATTCAACAATTTTTTATCTACTTGGGCTGAGGAATAGCTTTGTCTGGCGATGATTTTGTTTCCTTTGTCGAGATCGATATCCAGCGATGCAGTCCCCCAGAATACCCAGTAATTTCGCGGCTCATTATCTTGATATGGCGATTTTACTCTCCATAATGCGTTGAACGTTAATGGATATTTCTTATCCTCGAACTTCGCGATGAAGGCATTCACCTTCTTAAGAACGGCTGACTCCAACGCAAGATCCTTATCTTTGATTTGATAATAGACGGTTGCATTATTCACTCGTTGTTTTTTCTTGTCGTAACCAACAGTGAACCTTGCTGCAGGCTGGGACAGCTCCCCTTCTAGATCAATATTGTCACTATTATTCGCTATTACTTTGAGATCCGATTTCATCTCATTGCCTTTTGCAATATCCCCAAGAGCGGCTTTGACCTTCTCTAAAACAGTTGAATCGAGCTGTGATTTAGCCGTACTTTCAATAACTTCTGTGTGCGTTTCTGCCTGTACAGATCCATTAAAAAAGCTGCATGTCAATAAGGCGGCCATAACGGTAAGTAGAGCGATTCTTCTTCGCATATAAACCCTTCCTTCATTATGGAAAAATGTAACTTCATTTTTTAGATTCATTTCCTTTTTAAAAGGTTGCACCTTTACTGACATTAGAATAGTAAACATCATTCCAATATAATTTCTTATTCAACAAAAAAAACAGGCGTCTTTTACACCGCTTACCTGTGCAAAGAACACCTGTTTGTTTTTGGTAACACTCTTTTGAGTAGCCTTTCCTATCAATCTGAGGTTCCACTGCGTTTATCCCACATTGTAATGTGGTTTTAGCACAACTTCTTGGTTCACTTCTGGTTTCGCTTCTTGGTTCTTCTTCGACTGATTACGTTGGCTAGGTACGGAGATAAAGATCGCAATCAAGAAAGAGAGCATACACAAGACCGCAATGACGGTAAAGGTAATTTGGAAACCACCGAACAAAGCACTAAGGAACGAACCAGCCAAGGCACCTAACCCGAATCCTTGATAAATGATTCCATAGTTCTTGCTTTGGTTCTTCAAGCCGAAATAGTCTGCCACAATCGCCGGGAAGACCGTGATATTACCGCCAAAGCAGAATGCGATCACCGCGACACAGGTGAAGAAGATGCCCAGATTCAGAGGTACAAAGTTCAAGGCCATGACGGACAATGCCGTCGCAAAAAGCGCTCCCGCTACAACTTTCATACGTCCTACTTTATCAGACAAAGCACCGAGAATGATTCGACCGGCTGTATTGAAAATCGCCACCATAGCTACCGCATTCGCTGCTGTGCTGATATCAAGACCGGCTAGCTGCACACCGATGTCTTTGACGATACCAATCAGGTACAATCCACTCATACAAGCTGTGAATAGAATAAGGAAGAGCATATACGCTTCTTTCGTACGCAGCATTTCTTTCACTGTATAATTCCGCCCACTCTGCGACTCCGCAGTTGCGTCTGCAGGTGTTTCCGTAATTACGGCTTCTTTGATTAACAACGAACCGGCAATCACCATGACCATCACAATCAATCCCCAGACCAGAAATGCATAGGAGACCCCCATCGTATTGATGAAATTCACATTAATATATTTGAAAACCAAGCTGCCTGTCCCAAAAGCTCCCACCGAGATCCCCGATATTAATCCTTTGCGTTCAGGAAACCATTTCATTAAATTCGATAGCGATGTGATGTAGGCCGTACCATCCGCAAAACCAACAACCACACCAGCAAGCAAGTACAACATCCACAACGATGAAACCTGTGAGCTAGCGATAAGCCCTGCACCGAGAACAACACCTGCAATCATCGTCATACGCCGAATTCCGATGCGATCCTGAATTTTTCCGGCGAACAATGTCGAGAAAGCCAGTGCAAAACTGGTGATGGAAAATGTAATCGATACGGAGCTGAGCTCCCATCCAAATTTGTCGGCTAACGGCTGATTGAATAAACTCCACGTATATATGGTTCCTAATCCCATTTGTACAATGATTGTTCCAAGGACGATCAGCCAGCGATTTACCTGCGACCCAGTTGCTTGATGCGTTCTCATAATAGATCCCCTCTTTCCATTCTGCTATGATCAAGAGTTGTGTTTTATCAGTAGGGAGTGAAAGCTCTTACGCTTTGCTTTTGCACCCTTATCTTACAAGATAAAACGCTTTCTTAAGCCATAAGCGGCATGAAATGACGGGATTGCGGAATGAACTGCATTTATATATGCATCAACTGCCTGAATTCTTTGACTTTACTTCTGCTGACGGGCACTTCGGCATCCATATCACGCAGACGCAGCAAGTAAGTATTGTTGAACCATGGAACGATTTCATGGATTTGAGACAAATTGACGGTATAGGAACGATGACAACGATAGAATCGATCTTGAGGCAGCATAGCATGAAAGTCCGAAATACTCATCGGCATCGTATAAGTACCACTCTTCGTGAATACGTTCGTTACCTTCTCTTGTGCTTCCGCATAGTAGATGTCATCGCTATCCGTAACGATATACTTATCATTTTTCAGCAGATTAATGCGTTTCTCCTCAGATTTTGGCCTGTTGTCCGCAGGATTGGAACCTCCACCTTGCTGCACATCCCGTTCGAAGGCGGTCTCCAGCTTACGCAGCATCGCGGCAATCCGGTTCTCGTCGTAGGGCTTCAAGATATAATCAAAAGCCTCCAGTTCAAAAGCTTGAGCGGCATGCTCCTTATAAGCGGTTGTAAAAATAACATACGGTTTATGCGCGAACTTACTAATATTCGTCGCTAGCAGCATCCCGTCCAGGGATGGAATGTTGATATCGAGAAAAATCGCATCGACTTCCTTCTCCTGCAGAAATTTAAGCACATCAAGGCCATCCTCAAATCGCTCCACGATTTCAATGCGGCTATGTTTGGTAATCAAATATTCCAGCTCTTCACTGGCCAATACTTCATCTTCCACAATTATCGCTCTCATCGTGTCTCCTTCTGTATGTCAAAAAAGATATTCGTTCCTTGATCTAGTCGCTCCACTGTAACACCATGCCCGAAAATGAGCTTCACACGCTTATGCACATTAAATAGACCAATATGGTTCGGCGGAACACGCTCCTCCATCACCTGTTTTATGATATCTTCACGGATGCCCACGCCAGTATCCTGGACACCAATTCGAATGTAATCGTCTGTATCTTTAACATAGATGGTGACCGTTCCAGGCCCTTTCACCTTCAATATACCGTGGACAATCGCATTCTCCACTAACGGTTGAATGATGAGACTCGGAATCTTCACGGCGACTTCATCCACATCATAAACGACATGCAGCCGATTTCCAAAGCGTGCCTTTTCAATTTCTACATAATTCCGAACCTGCTCCAACTCCTTATGGATATCGATCAAATCATCCGTTAACTCCAAATTGTAACGCAAATATCCGGATAAATTGACGATCAGTTCCCTCGCTTGGTCCGGTCTGGTTCGGATCGAGGATCCAATCGCGTTCAATGCATTGAACAAAAAATGAGGCTGAATGGTTGTCTGCAGCGCTTTGAGCTCCGCTTTATTCGCCATTTCCTTAATCTCTTCCACACGAGAAACTTCCATTAATGTCGAAATAATCTGGGATAAACCGACGGCCATAGTCTGCAGCGGATAGGTAATTTTATGCGCCTTCCGATAATAAATCTTCAAGGTCCCCGTCACTTCTTCCCGCTCTTTCAGTGGAATAATGAGCAAGGATTGAATGCCGGGCATCGCATCGTCCAACGCATGGTTGCTTATCATGAATTCCCCGCTTCGTATCGTCTGTTTGGTCATATCACTGATGATCTCATGCCGGAATTGATAGCGGTCTTCCCCAAAACCGACGTAAGCGAGCACGCTCGAGGCATCCGTAATCGCCACTGCATCGGCTTGAATATCTTCTTTAATAATGGAACAGATCTTGTGCAAGGATTCGGTATTGATAGAGCGGAAATAGGGCAATGTCTTATTCGCAATGTCCAACGCTAACTTCGCTTGCTGCGCAGCGATTCCTTCCCGCTCACTTTCTACATTCTGAATTAACAAAATGATCAATCCCACATTCAATTGCCCTAGAATCATCGGTGTTGCTATTCTGGATACAATTTCATTGCCTAAGTTTGTAGGTTGCGCCATGAATATGATCAACAGCATCGTTAAAGCCTCGCAAGCCATCCCGGCAACAATCCCGATAAACCAACGTTTCGCTTTCGGCGTTCGAAGATGAATATAGCCAGATACCAGCCCCGCAATAATACTTGTGATGAGACATGGAATCGAGGTTACCCCGCCGATATCGATCAAATAACGATGGATTCCGGACACCACGCCCACGACTAGACCGACCCAAGGCCCGAATAAGATGCCTCCTGCCATAATCACGATAATCCGTACGTTGACCAGCGAGCCTTCCACATCAATGCCTGAGTAGGTGCCAAATAGTGCAAAGGTACAGAACAGAATCGTAACAACGGCGAACTCCTTCGTGGTCAGCGATTCCTTTTGCAGAATCTGCTTAAAGCTCGGAATACGAGTTAAGAAAAACAAAATAATGAGCAATAATGCTGCCCGCTCAAAGAGCTGAAGCAGCATCGTGAAATCTCCGTCTATGGAAACTACCTCCCGTTAACACAAGCTGTTTTTGTGTTTATTTTATCAAAGTTTGCTCTGTTTTCACGTTCCAATTCCATACATAAAAAAAGAGCGTGTTTTGAAAAAGATTGTTCAAAACACACTCTTAACCTATTCTATTAATTATACTTTTAATAAGGTTTGAAGGATTGCGCTACAATATTAATATTATTATTCATTATTTTCCATCCATTGAAAGTGGAAGCTCCCCTTTTGATCAACCCGCTCGAACGTATGCGCCCCAAAGTAATCCCTCTGTGCCTGAAGCAAATTAGCCGGCAGTCTTTCCGTCCGATAGCTGTCATAATAAGCTAGAGCGGAAGCGAATGAAGGAACCGGAATTCCTCTAGCTACGGCAATCGATACGACTTTTCTCCAGGCTTCTTGATAGTTAGCAATAATCCCACTGAAGTATTCGTCCAACAACAAGTTTTTCAATTCCGGGTTCCGGTCGTATGCATCCTTAATATTTTGTAAAAATCTTGCGCGGATAATACATCCCCCGCGGAAGATCATGGCGATGCCTCCATAGTTCAAATTCCAATTGTACGCGTCGGAAGCAGCTCTCATTTGCGCAAAGCCTTGCGCATACGAAGCGATTTTGCTGGCATACAAAGCTTTGCGAACGGCCTCGATAAATTCCTTGGGATCGCCGTCGTAGCTTGATGCTGCGGGGCCTTTCAACTGCTTGCTTGCGGCCATGCGTTCTTCTTTCATTGCGGAGATAAACCGTGCAAACACGGATTCAGTAATAATGGACAATGGAACTCCCAGATCCAATGCGCTTTGGCTCGTCCACTTCCCCGTACCTTTCTGTCCTGCTGAATCGAGGATGACATCCACCATAGGCTTGCCGGTTTCCGGATCGGTCTTCGAGAAAATATCGGCTGTAATTTCAATCAAATAACTATCCAGTTCGCCTTTGTTCCATTCGGAGAAGATGTCATGCAACTGCTCGGTATTTACGTTCAATACATCTTTGAGCAGATGATACGCTTCGCCGATGAGCTGCATGTCACCGTATTCGATGCCGTTGTGCACCATTTTGACATAATGGCCGGCGCCATCTTCTCCGATATAAGTTGAGCAGGGATCGCCGTTCACTTTGGCCGAAATAGCGGTCAGAATTGGCTCGACCAGTTCATAAGCCTCTTTTTGCCCGCCTGGCATAATCGCGGGACCGTTCAGCGCCCCTTCTTCGCCGCCCGAGACACCCGCGCCAATAAAACGGAATCCCTTGGCTTGCAGCTCTTTGTTTCTTCTTTGCGTATCAGGGAAATAGGCGTTTCCGCCGTCGATAAGAATATCCCCTTGACTCAGGTAAGGAACAAGCTGATTGATGGTATCGTCCGTCGGTTGCCCCGCTTTGACCATGATCAGAATTTTCCGCGGCGTCTCGAGCGATTGGACGAATTCTTCAATACTATACGTGCCGACGAAATTCTTGCCTTGCGCCTCCGCCAGAAGCTCATTCGTTTTCTCTGGCGAACGATTGTATACCGCAACCGAGAACCCTTTGCTTTCTATATTTAAGGCCAGATTTTTCCCCATGACGGCCAAACCTACCACGCCGATTTGTTGTTTCTTCATTGCAATTCCCTCCCAGTCATTTCTATCTATAGGCACGCCTCCATCAACGGGAGCATGCCGCGTGCCTTCTTGTTCACTTCATCACTTAAAGCTCGGCTGTTTTTTTCCAATCGGCAGCGAATTTATCCATGCCTTGATCCGTTAAGGGATGCTTGGAAATTTGTTCGATCACCGCAAATGGAATCGTTGCAATATGCGCGCCTGCCATCGCTACGCGCGTTACGTGATCCGGATGGCGGACGGATGCCGCGATAATTTGCGTGTCCAGGTTATGCACTCGGAACAATTCAGCGACTTTCGTGACGAGCTGGACGCCGTCTTCCGAAATATCATCCAAGCGGCCAAGGAACGGCGAGACATAAGTGGCACCTGCACGAGCGGCCAGTAAAGCTTGGTTCACGGTGAAAATCAGCGTCACGTTCGTTTTCACGCCTTTGTCGCTCAAATAGCGGCAAGCTTCAAGTCCGGCGAGCGTCATCGGAAGCTTGATCGTGATGTTTTTGTCATTATTATTGATTTTAATTAGTTCGTTCGCTTGCGCGATCATGTCTTCAGCTGTCACCGCATCAGGCGTTACTTCGGCAGAAACCGATTCAACTCCGGGTACTTCCCGCAAAATCTCGGCGATTCGATCTTCAAATTTCACACCTTCCTTGGCGACCAACGACGGATTCGTCGTAACACCGGATAAGATACCGATTTTATACGCTTTTTTGATGTCTTCTACATTTGCCGTATCGATAAAAAATTTCATAGGTAAGTACCTCCATTATTTTATTGGACACATTTATTATTACTTCAGTAATTCCTTCGTCAGGCGAACCACTTGATTTACGGAGAATCCAAAGTATTCCATAACCTCCGTACCAGCGCCAGAGGCGCCAAATGTATCGATCGACAGTACTTTTCCGCCTTGTCCCGTATAACGATCCCAGCCTAACGAAATGCCAGCTTCAATGGCCACCCGCTTCGTAACGGAATTAGGAAGGACACTCTGCTTGTACTCTTCGGGTTGACGATCGAACAACTCTCTGCTTGGCATAGCAACGACGCGTACGGAAATGTTGTCCCGCTCCAACTCCTCCTTAGCATTCATGGCCATAGAAACCTCTGATCCGGTTCCAATAAGGATGACATCCGGCTGGCCGCCTGTTTCGCTCAAGACATAAGCTCCTTTGGCTACCCCTTCAACATTGGCCTTAGTGGCTTCATATACAGGGAGATTTTGTCTGCTAAGCACCAGAGCTACTGGGCCTTCATTTTGCTGCAGAGCATACGCCCATGCGCTTGCCGTTTCATTGGCATCGGTCGGACGTATGATCGTAAGTCCCGGAATGGTGCGCAGCGCAGCCAAGTGCTCAACGGGTTCATGGGTAGGTCCATCTTCCCCAACAGCAATGGAATCATGGGTAAATACATAAGTCACAGGCAGTTTTTGCAGCGCAGCCAAACGAATAGACGGGCGCAAATAGTCGCTGAATACGAAGAAGGTGCTTACGAATGGCTTTACACCTCCATGCAAGGCCATGCCATTGCCGGCTGCACCCATAGCATGCTCACGGACGCCAAAGTAAATATTGCGTCCCGAGTAGGACTCCACAGCAAACTTTTGCTCTCCTTTGATGTCCGTCATCGTCGAATGCGATAAATCGGCACTTCCTCCAAAAATCGAAGGTACAGTTTTTACGTAATGATTTATCGCTTCGCCGCTTGCTACACGGGTAGAAATCGTTTTGGAATCATCGAACGTTAGGATGTCCGCTGCCTCAATCGATACGGAACCGTCGATGACTTGCTCAAGCTCCTTACCCTGCATAGGATATTGCGCTTTATAGGCCGCGACCAATTTGTTCCACTCTTCTTCTTTGGCCTCGCCCTTACGTTTCAGCTGCTCGAAATGCGCATTGACTTCTTCCGGAACGGTGAACTCTTCCTCATACTTCCAGCCGTAAATTTCCTTGGTCGCCTTCGCTTCTTCCTTGCCGAGCGGATTGCCGTGTACTTTGTTCGTTCCCGCTGCCTTGCTTCCGTAACCAATAATCGTCCGAATTTCGATAAGCGTCGGCTGGGCATCGTTATGCTTGGCTGCGGCGATCGCTTCTGTAATCTTGGAAATGTCATTGCCGTCCTCGACCCGGATATATTCCCAATTAGCCGATTCCGCTCTTTTTTGCATATTTTCGCCGAAGGAAAGGTTGAGCCCTCCATCCAACGAGATGTCGTTGGAATCATACAATACGATTAATTTTCCAAGCTTCATATGTCCTGCCATGGACATCGCCTCGTAAGAGATTCCTTCCATTAAGCAGCCGTCTCCGACAAGCGCATACGTATAATGATCGATTACCGGGAAACCGTCTTGATTGAATTTCGAGGCCAAATGAGCTTCGGCCATCGCCATCCCGACTGCCATCGCCAACCCTTGTCCCAGAGGTCCAGTTGTCGCTTCTACGCCATCCGTGTGCCCATATTCGGGATGCCCCGGCGTTTTGCTGTTCAGCTTGCGAAACTGTTTTAAATCATCAAGCGATACCTGATATCCAGACAAGTGCAGCAGGCTGTAGAGCAAGGCTGATCCGTGACCCGCAGAAAGAACGAAGCGGTCGCGGTTAAACCATTTAGCATGGCCGGGATTGTGATTTAATAGTCTGGACCAAAGAGCGTATGCCATCGGCGCCGCTCCCATCGGCAGCCCCGGATGACCGGAATTGGCGCGGTTGATAGCATCGATAGACAATGTTCGGATCGTATCGACAGCTAATTGATCAATGGTTTCCTTGGTAAGCATATTGTTCTCCTTCTTCCGTTTTAATATGTTGTTCTGGTTTGTCATCGAACCACCAATGGTAGCCGTCCTTCGCCAATAACGCATCGGACTCGGCAGGACCGTAAGTGCCCGCTTCATACCGATGAAGCGGAACCAGATTCTCCTCGAATGCTTCCAGGATCGGTTGAACCCATTTCCAGGACAATTCGACCTCATCCCAATGTGCGAAGAACGTAGGATCTCCTTGCAGAGCGTCGTAAATCAAATTTTCGTAAGCCTCGGGAACATCGCCCTTGCTCTCATGAAAATTCATTTGAAGGGGCTTGAACTCCCCTTTATGCAAAGGATCTCTTGTATTTAATTGCAGCGTAATGCCTTCATTAGGACTAATTTCAAATACCAGAAGGTTAGGCGATTTTCTTTCAGTACTTTCCTGAGAGGACATCTTTAACTGTTCCTTGAACTCAATTACAATCCGCGTTGATTTCTCTTTCAATCGTTTGCCTGTTCGGATATAAAAAGGTACGCCGCGCCAAAAGAAATCATTGATCTGCAATTTAGCGGCAATAAACGTATCGTTCATGGAAGTAGAAGCGATCCCTGGTTCGGAGATATAGCCGATTACCGGCTTTCCTTGAACGGTTCCTGCTTTGTATTGACCACGGATAATGCTCGCGCTCACTTCCTCTTTATGCAGCGGCTCGAGGGCTTCCATTACCTTTTTCTTCTTAAAGCGCACCATTTCCGAGTCACTGTTGATTGGAAGATGACTCGTCAGCATCATCAATAATTGCAGCATATGGTTTTGGAACATGTCTCTTACGGCGCCTACGTGATCGTAATAACCCGCTCTTTCTTCTACGCCGACAGTCTCGTTTGCTGTAATTTGCACGTTGGCAATATAACGATTCGTCCATAAGGCATTAAGGACCGGATTTTGCTGCAAAATCTCAAGCTTCTGAATCAGCGGCTTGCCGAGATAATGATCGATTCGGTAAATTTCATGATCCGCAAAAGCTTGGCTCAGCTTCTGATTTAAATCGCGAGCAGATTTCAAATCATGGCCGAAAGGCTTCTCGATCACGAGACGCTTCCAGCCATTCGCGGAACCGAGCCCGCTTTCCTTAATGCTCGCTGTGATCGTTTCAAAAAACTCCGGTCCGACAGATAAATAAAACAGGCGATTCGGCGGAATGTTCAGCTCTTCTTCTCTCTGTTCAATCAGTTGCAGCAGCTTCCTATAATCTTCTTTGCGATCTATATGAAGAACGCTGTAACGGAATAAGCTCACAAAATCTTTGATTAACGAAGAATTGTTCGCTTCTCGTCTGGAAAAAGTACGGATAGACTGCTCGACATTTGCCTGAAACGATTCATCAGACAGTTCTCTTCTCCCAAGTCCAAATAAGGAGAATGATTGCGGCAGCTTCCGATCGATATACAAGTTGTAGAGGGCAGGGTATATTTTTCTTTTGGCTAAATCCCCAGTCGCTCCAAACAAAACAAAAGTGGTCGGCTCCATGTTTCTCTCTCCTTCAAGCAGCGCTCTATTAATCAAGCTCTGGTTTCTTTTTCGTAGTTCCACTATAATACGAATATCATCTATACAAGTAATAAATATATTTCACAGGAGCTATAGACCACATCTATGAGTATAAATTACGAATTGTACAAAGTTTTTTATTGGGCTGCGAAGACAGGCAGCTTGACTCAGGCTGCCAAGGCCTTATACCTAACCCAACCTAGCGTCAGCCACGCCATCAAACAGCTCGAAAACAGCTTCGGCATCTCTTTGTTCTACCGGAATTCCAAAGGCGTTGGGCTGACAAGAGAGGGCGCCATGCTGTATTCCTATATTGAGCAGTCACAGATCTTAATATCTCTGGCCGAAGAAAAAATGGAGGCACTTAAAAATCTGGACAGCGGCGAGCTGCGGATCGGCGGAAGCGATTCGCTGTTCAAGCATTATCTGCTCCCGTACTTGGAGGACTTTCATGAGAAGCATCCCGGGATCAGACTTCACCTGAATCATGGAACAACACCGGAAATTATTTCCTTCCTAAAAGAAGGAAAAATTGATTTGGGCGTTATCCGTATGCCTATCGTCGATACCCAGCTTGAAGTGCGGGAGACTTTTCAGCTGCAGGAATGCTTTGTAGCGGGGACACGTTATGCCGAGCTCAAGGATGCGGTTTTAACGCTGGATATGCTGCTCCAGTACCCAATTATCCTGTTCTCGCGCAATAGCAGGGCACGAATGACCATTACGGAATTATTTCAAAGCTACGGATATAAACTCACACCTAAAATTGAGGTCGGAAGCGTGGATCTTCTCATCGAGTTTGCTAGGAAAGGACTCGGAATTTCTTACGTGACGAGGGAATTTGTTTCGAAAGAGCTGGAAGAGGGCACCCTCTTCGAGATTCAATTGGACGTGCGGCTGCCGCCTTCTCACGTGGGGATTATGATTATGCGCAACATGCCGCTTTCCATGGCAGCATGCGGGTTTATCGAGATGATTCAAACGTGTCCGCTATCAAAGCAGGGACGTTCAGGAGCTGCTTTTCCATTGAAAGAATAGTTCGATTTACCCAGGGCATAGGGGACAAGAAAACGTAAAACTTCAAAAGGCACAAAAAAACTACTAATGAATTCAGTAGCAAAAAAGCTGTTTATAGCATTTTTTAGTATCATCATAATCATTTCTACGATGCTGAACCAATTGTTTAGTAAAAAATAAAGGATTAGACCGGAACCTCTTATGGTACAAGAAGTCCCGGTCTTCCCTGGATATTTGAAAATTAGTTTTCTACTCAACGAAGCATGGATCTAAACTGAATAATAAAGTTATAAACTGCCTCATTGAACTATCGACCCCGTTAGTTTAACAAAGTTCACGGCTGAAAGAAGAGTCAGACAGTATTATGGAATTTGTTCATGTATCACTATCTGCGATCAAAGGCAAGACTCGCAGCAAGACCTGTCAAATAGCAATTTTGGGGTTCAGTAGATTTGTCATCAATCCCGTCAAAAATAACTTTTCGGCGGTTCAATAGAAAGACCATCAGGCTTGAGAATTGAAGCAGCGCCTGGTTTGACTGCATTCCAAGCGAGCCAGAGCAGGTAAACAGCCCCGGCCCACTTGACTGATTCGTAAATGAACGGAACCGTTATGAAAAGAGCTGAGAGACCGAACATGGTTGCGATCATGTAAATCACGAATCCAAGTATTACACCAAGAAGCGAGATGACTCCATCTGTGCGACCTTGCGAAATAGTAGGAGAAATTAGGTAAATCTCCATAGTTCATCAACGTTAGAAATCATTATATATCCGAAGTCCAGTTTTGGTAGCATTTTTTGTAAGGAGTATGTAAATTTGCTGTTTTTAATTGGTTCAATCTCTACGGTCTGGTAATCAATGATGTTCAAACCTTCAGCCCGGAATTTTTGTGAATCTGGAATACTTCACAAAAGAATAGTTTCTTTTTGTTTTCTTGACATAAAAAGGGGCAATCCCTTTGCCAATTTTTCCATGGCTTTTGGGACAGCCCCCCTCTAATCCTTTAACGGATAGAAAACCTGTTCAATTTTGCCTCAGTACCAAGCATGACAGTGTTAAGCTCATTCCCTCGGCTATCTTGTCCCCTTCTGAAATAGAGACTGCGTAAAAAATTCTTGCTGTTCACACGAGCAATCACCTGACTGCGGCTTCTCGGCAAATTGCAGCATTGCGCTAAACCGCTAATCCAATCAGCGATTTCTTGATGTGGAAGCAACTCCTTATCAATCATCGTATCCACGATGTTGACCAACCGCTCATCATCCTCATCGCTAAAGATGTGTTTACCATTATGAAGCTTGCCAGAAATAGCGATAAGAACCTCACGCAGCATTGCTACGCTGCTCTCTTCGCACTGCACCAGCTCGACAAAAACATCCGCACCGTGAGACGCGCTGTGAGCCCAGCCGCCTACCGAAAGGTAACCTCGCAGATCCTTCTCCTCTTTATAATAACGGAGCATTGTATGCATTAATTGCTCAATTTCAGCTTGATTAAAAAATGGATTCTGTCTGTGGCGTTGCACAATCAAAGCGATAGGCAAAGCAGAGAACGTTCTTGTAAAAACTGACTGATCATCCTCGCTGCCAATATTATAGAACAAATGGTTCTCATCAGTCAGAACAGTTAAGAGGCTACGCAACTCCTCTCCACTGAACCTATTCTCTTCCTTAATCCACATATAGAACATCGGATAAATCAGGTTATCCCGTAATTCTGGCTGAGGATCGCCAATATATTGAAGTAACAAAGGTAAGAAATCTTGATGCTGCTCACCTTCGTGTAACTGATACTCATCCTTCTCAATTCTTTGCAAATCCAGCACCAATTTTGTCCTTGTATCGGTCATTTTCCCATCCCTCTCATCATTCGTTCACTCGCCTCGCCGAGATCATGAGTCAGCGGAATTTCTGCTTGTTCCTATTCCTATCCCTTGGATGCAATTAACATCAATCACATTATTGTAGCACAGCCAAAACCAATGATTTTATCGCTAATTAATTAGTTGTTGAGTTGTGGATGTAAAGTAAGCTCCTCGAAGTGCCATTTGAGCAACATGATTTTTTACACTCTTATGCGCCCTCCGTAATTCATAGTTTTTCCATACAGCAATTCCAATCCCAACAACGGATTCTGCCCGTTAGCAAAGCGGCTGCCGAACCATGCCGGCAGCCACTTTATAGTTATTAATTAAGCTTATTGTAACCTTTAGCATTAGGTTAATAGATCGCTTCAAATTGTTACCCAACCAACTTGCCTTTAACTCTCCTCTCCTTCTATTACTCGAATGTTTTCAAGCCGCACTTTATAAGACTCCCCCCAAGCTTTCATAGAAATAAACGAATTGTAGGAAATATGCCTAAAAGTTTGGATTTCTCAGAGGCAGCCGCATTACCGCTTACCTCAATAACTGCATGGGAGGGCCTATTTGATCGTCTAGGAATTAGTCTAAACGCAAATAAAAACAAAAACATACTTATTATCGGAGCAGCCGGAGGAGTGGGCTCGATGGCCGTTCAACTTGCTAAATTTGCAGGGTTGACCGTCATCGGCACTGCTTCGCGTCCAGAGTCGAATCAATGGGTCAAAAGTCTGGGGGCGGATATTATTATAAATCACAACAATCCTTTTCAACCTCAACTCAAGGCTATGGGTATAGACACCATAGATTATATCTTTTGCTTGAATGATACTGTACAACATATGGCGAATATGGCGGAGGTCATAGCCCCCCAAGGTATCATTTGCTGTATTGTTCCTGCAGATAAAGATTCCTGGGCAGGAAACTTGAACGTGGACTTGCTTTTTTCTAAAAGTGTAACGTTTGTATGGGAGTTCATGTTTACACGATCCTTATTCCATACGAAAGACATGATTGAACAACACAAATTACTGAATAACCTGGCGGATTTAATTGATGACGGAAAATTAAAAACGACGCTAACTGAACGACTAGAACCCATTAATGCGGCAAACCTGCGTTTAGCACATGAGAAGTTGGAAACCGGTCGATCCATTGGGAAGATTGTTTTAGAAAACTTCTGATACTACGTAGAAGGCACGTTTAGTGTATAACGCTATGATCCGGCGAAACAAAATGTAACTAAAATGAAAACTCAGTTTGGTTCACTTTTATCTGTCTAATTTCTCGAATTCACTCCCCTAACATTGAATACAGCTCCTTCATCATAAAAAAGTCCCGATGACCAAACAAAGCATCATCGGGACTTTTTTACGAGCTCCAGACTTTTTTTACTGGTTCCACAGTTTTTTACTGGTCCAGACTTTTTTATCATCAGACAGCTTCTGACTTGCAATAAGGATTGTTGTTTGCTAATCCTTATGCAACAATTGTTGTTGATTAACTCTTGCACGTTTGCTTCGTGCTTCAAAAACAACACCGGTTCATATCACTACCTTACTTAAGTTCTTTAGATTTTAGATTGTTATTTTCCGTTTTTTTCTGTAATTTCCTCACCATAACTAGGTACACTTATAACTTTAGAATATAAACTTATTTCATCCGGCTCTCCAACTGGAATACCTTTTAATTCAACCCATGCATGTGCCCTAAATGGCTCTAGGGCGTATCCAGTACACCAACTAACAGATCTTCGTTTTAACCACGTTGCTACTACAACCGCAAGTGAACGTCTCAAACAACCCTCTTGACTTCGACATCTCTTACTTACTGTACATACTGCATCACGAATAACCTGAACTTGTTCCTTCGAAGCCGATGGATATCTTCTCGTTAAACAAGATAATATCTTTTCTATCATACTTGGAGGGAGCCAATTCAGAGGTGCTGATAGAAGTATAGCTAGTCTGGCATGCCATTTTGCCCCATTTGATACTTGTTCTGGACGATCTGGAAAAAATGGTATGTCCATTATGCTAGTCCCTCCTCTCTAAGCATGGAAAGAAATTCATTAACATCATTCTCTGCATTAGCACTCTCTAAACCAAAAGTCTTTTCTAATTCAGCCACTAATTCATTCCTAGTTTTTCCTTCACCTAATCCTTGAATTAAAAGTCTTCCAACGTGATTTACTTGGGTACGTTATATCCTTAACCCATACCTTATTTGAGGCATTTGTTTTAAATTTTTGTTGACAGTATGTTGGGTGATATCGGATTGAATGAGCTGGAGTTGATAGTTTGTTCATTGAATTTTTTTACGGTACAGGAGCGTAGATGGTTCTCTATCATGATACGTTTGACGGTTCTATCCGTCGTAGAATACCTTCTGCATGCAGCTTATGTGTAAGCTTACGCACCATAACTTCCTTGCGTGTCTTGATGATGGAAATGGATTCGACAAGTTTTATTCTTTTATGTCGCTTAGATCTTTCCGAATCTTTCGAATTCAGCCACTTGTAAAATCCGCTCCGTGATACACTCCGCCACCACCAAAAGCCCCATCTCTAAATTGCCGGTCTTGTCCTACCCATTTTTGAAGAGTACCGACAGGAATGTTAAGTTCCCCAGTAATATCAATGTGTTTTTCGACTTGCCTGTACATACTTCACAGTCTCTTCTTTAAATTTATTATTGTAACGTTGACTTTGTTCGCTCAAATTGTTGTTTATGACATGATGGTGCATCATAGCTACACTTACCATTATTAAAGGAGTGAAACGATGGTAATAAAAGTTGCTATTTGTGATGATGTTCCTGTTTTTGCAAAAGTTATCGAAGATTTAATGTTAGAATATAACTCCTCGTTATTTGAAATTGATATATATTACAATCCATTTCGTTTAATTGAATTACTTAAAAGAAATACATATGATTTGTTTATTTTAGATATTGAGTTTCCTAATGTATCAGGAATAGAGATTGCCGAGATCATTAGAAAGAATAATTATACTTGTCCAATTATTTTTATTACAAGTTTCAAAGAATATATGGAAAAGGCTTTTAAGGTTAACACTTTTGATTACATTTTAAAACCAGCAACAAAAGACAAACTATATCCTACCTTGAATCGCGCTATAAAATATTTAGATTTAGATGATTCAAAATTTATGTTTACATTTAATAAAGTTTTTTACAGTCTTTCTTTTAGTGAAATTATTTACTTTGAAAAAAATAAAAGGAGCGTACTTATTCACACACCCTCTGATATATATGAAACGCTTCTTCAAACAAGAGCCCTTTTATCCAAAGTTAATGATAATTTTGTGCAAATCCACACCTCGTTTATTGTTAATGTTAGATATGTAAAACAAATTAGAAATAATTGTGTTGTTGCCAATTTAAATGATAAGCAAACTGTTGAAATACCAATCAGTCGTAAATTTATAGATAGTGCCAGAAAACAAATTTTGATGAAGTTAAGAGACTTAATATAATGAATGATACTATTGTTGCATTATTCCTTTGTTGTTAATTTAGTGTTGGCTAATCGTTTTTTCAAAATAACTCCATCAATAAAACGTTCTCTAAAGAAAACTTAGTAATTACATCCTTGACTTTTTTCTTACCGAGATTCCGTTTCGTTTTTATTACGAAGCGGTTATCGCTATCAAAAAGTTATGATTCAAAATCCGGAAACGATCACCTAAAGAAGCTTGCATCTTATTCCTCTCCTTAAAGAGTAATAAAAAGTCCCGTTAGAAATTTATTATCGGGACTTTTTAAAGGAATCATCATTTAGAACAAGTCTTTATTGTATAGAAATTCGTTAGAACAACAATTTATTATTTGACGGATTGTAATATGAAGTGACACCTAAAATACAAAAAGGCCCATGTTAGTTTCGTGTAAAATGGAAGTCACCACAACAAACCATTTTCTACAGGAGAAATCTAACATGAGCTACTCCCTTCTTAGCATAATTGAACGAGGACAACTAGAGGCCCTACACCGACTAGGGTGGTCAATCCGTAAGATTGGACATGAATTAGGCTGCCATCCCCCTACCATCGCACGAGAGCTTAAGCGTGGAAGCGAGGTGCGAGGCTACTTTGCCCAGTCTGCTTAGGTTGCCTATTACGAGCGAAGGGCTTCATCTGTACCTGTCGGCAAGTATACGCCTGAACTTGCAAACGAGCTGACCGAGAAGCTCATTCAGACTTGCTCACCGGAACAGATAGCAGAGAAACGTCGGCTCTAGAGCAAGACCTTCGTCTGCTTCAAAACCATCTATCGGTGGATATACGAAGGACGGTTGGCAAGCGGTGATGTACAGGCATTACGGCATAAAGGCAAGCGTCAGAAGCCTGTGGAAACTCGAGGTTGGTTCTTGGTAGGTACACCGATTAGCAAGCGCCCCAAAGAGATTCGCAAGCGTGAAACCTTCGGTCACTGGGAACTGGATACCGTTGTCTCAAGCCGTGGCAAAAGCAAGGCTTGTGTAGCCACTTTTATTGAGCGTAAGACAAGGCACTACTTAGCCTTGACAATACCCGATCGTACCGCCTATTCGATGGAGGTTGACTTTGGTGTGGTTGCCAGCCAATTTCCTCAAGCCGCCTTTCAAACCGCTACCGTAGATCGCGGGAAAGAGTTTGCTTGTTATGCCAACCTTGAGAACTTTCATAATCTCAAGGTTTACTTTGCAGAACCGTATTCATCCTGGCAGCGAGGCTCAAATGAAAACGGAAATGGTCTTCTTCGAGAATTCTTTCCAAAGGGCCATGATTTTGCTTTGGTCACCGATGAAGATTTGGCCAAGGCTATCTCTCTCATTAATAATCGTCCCCGTAAATGTCTCGGTTGGATGTCTGCTCACGAAGCTTTCATGGATGAACTGTCGCACTTAGCTTGACAATCCGTCTAAAAAAAACACCCGGCAGGATGCGTACCGAGAGAAATACGGCATACACCCAAGCCGGGTAAGGGATTAGAAAATAATATCAATG
Organism: Paenibacillus sp. S-12; assembly: GCF_030363895.1. Classification (NCBI taxonomy): domain Bacteria; kingdom Bacillati; phylum Bacillota; class Bacilli; order Caryophanales; family Paenibacillaceae; genus Paenibacillus; species Paenibacillus sp. S-12. Next base: position 24,065 of record NZ_JASIUF010000006.1, on the reverse strand, counting down.
ACCTCTAGCACATCTTGCTCCTGTTCGGATTGCCCGTTCAGGGAAATATCCTTCAACAGCACCGAAGGCTGTTCGCAAATTTGAGTGATGATTACGAGCAGGTTCTGAGCGAAATTGTCGATCAGATTGCGTGTGAACAACTTGGTGGCATATTCAAACTGCCCGTTCATTCCCTCATCCAGCAACGAAATGACCAAGGTAAGATCAAATTGGGAAACCGTATGCGTTTCCGGATAAGATTCGATCTTGATATCCCCGAAGTTTTGAACGTTATCTTCCTTGGTTTCCAGAGCAAACACGACATCGAATACAGGATTGCGGCTTTGATCTCGCGGAACCTGCAGCTTTTTCACAAGCTCCTCGAACGGATAATCCTGGTGGTCGTAGGCCCCCAGCATCGTTTCCTTGACTTCGTTCAAGTAAGCGAGGAACGTCTTCTCCCCGGACGGATAATGGCGAATCGCCAAAGTGTTGACAAACATTCCGATGAGCGGCTCCAGGTCGGCATGTGTGCGGCCCGAAACCGGCGTGCCTACAATGAAGTCTTCTTGTCCCGAGTACTTGCTGAGCAGGATTGAATAGGCTGCCGATAACACCATATAAAGGGTGGCACCGTTCTCATCGGCGATGCGCTGCAAGCTGTCGGTCATCTGCTTGTCGATGCTGAAAGGCACCACATCTCCCTTAAAGCTGCGAGCGGCAGGTCTGACAAAGTCCGTAGGCAGTTCAAGCGTCGGCAGTTCGCCTTCCAACACGTCCAGCCAGTAGGCTTCCTGACGTTTCAGCCGCTCTTTTACAGGTTCGGACTGCTGCCAAGCGGCGAATTCCTTGTATTGAATCCGAAGCGGTTCCAGCGTCTCGCCGTTATACAGGCGCAGCAGCTCTTCGACGAAGATGCCCATCGACATGCCATCCGTGACGATATGATGAATGTCCAGCATAAGCAGATGCCGTTCCGCTTCCCATTCGACTAAGCCCACACGCAGCAGCGGCGGCCGCTCCAAATCAAAGACACGTACAAAGCCGTCTACGATGCTCTTCGTTTCACTTTCCGTCACTTTCGTATACTCGACGGCAAACTTCAAGTCCGGATAAATCCGTTGTACCGGTACGCCGTCGACCATTTCGAAGCCGGTTCGCAAAATTTCGTGACGAGCGATCAATCCTTTGAGCGCCGCCTCGAATTGATTTCGTTCCAAGCGCCCGACGAGAACCGTCATGCCGGACATGTTGTAGCTAAGCTCGGCGCCTTCCATCTGCTGCTGGATGTACAGCCGTTTTTGCACGGAGGAAAGCGGATAGTAATCCCTCTTCTCCAGAACCGGAATGGAGAGGTGTTCCTGTCGCTCCAATTGGCTGATCGCTTCGGCCATCGCTTCGATGGTCGAGTGCCGGAACACATCGCGCAGCGGCAGGTCCACGCTCAGCTCCTTGTGCACCTTGCTGACCAGCGTCGTCGCCCGCAGGGAGTGCCCGCCGAGATCGAAGAAGTTGTCCGTCACGCCAATCGTGACCGGCCCGAGCACGTCCTGCCAGATAGCGACCAGTTTCGCCTCCAGTTCGGTGCGCGGCGCCACGTATTCGCGGCCTGCGCTTGCTCCCCCTTCCGGCGTCGGCAGCGCCTTCCGGTCAATTTTCCCGTTCGGCGTCAGAGGCAGGCGCTCCAGCTCCACGAAGTACGACGGGATCATGTAACCCGGCAGCTCGCTGGAAATCGCCCGTTTCAGATCTGCCGCCGTCAGTTCGCCATCCGTTGTGTAGTACGCGCACAGCGCTTTCTGCCCGTTCGCGTCACTTCGAACCAGCACCACCGCTTCGCGCACGCCTTCCACCCGCAGCAGCTGCGACTCGATCTCGCCCGTCTCGATCCGGTAGCCTCGGATTTTCGCCTGGTTGTCGATCCGGCCGATGAAGTCCACATTGCCGTCCTCCATCCACCGCGCCAAGTCTCCCGTGCGGTACAGCCGCTCGCCCGCGGAGAACGGACTGTCTACGAACTTCTCTTCCGTCAGGTCCGGACGGTTCAAGTACCCGCGTGCTACCCCGACTCCGCCAATGACCAGCTCGCCCAGCACCCCGACCGGCACCGGGTTTAGATGCGCATCCACAATGTAGAATTTCGCATTCAGCCACGCTTTGCCGATCGGCACATGGCCTGTCTGCGGCAGCTTCGTCAGCGGCTCGTCGTAGAAACTGGAGTCGATCGCTGCTTCCGTCACGCCGTAGGCGTTGATGATCCGGAACAATGAGCCGAAGCGTTCCTGCAAGGTCCGGTAATCCGCCACGCTGCAGCTGTCCGAGCTCGTGATCAACAGCTCCATCCCGCTCATATCCAACCGCTGATCGTGCACGTACTCCATGAACGGCACGATCAGCGCCGGCGTCGATTCGAAGATGGTGACCCGCTCCTGCTCCATCCAGTAGTGCAGACGAGACGGATCGATCCGGTCGTCCTTCGGCACAATCACCATCGTGCCTCCGTTATACAGCGTCCGCGCGATATCTCCCACGAACACGTCAAACGAGAAGCTTGCGAGCTGCAGCAGGCGCACCGGGAACTGATCCAACCGGTATTCCCGCCGGTAGCCCGCCGCCGTGTTCACCAGACTGCGGTGCTCGATCATCACGCCCTTCGGCTTGCCCGTCGTTCCCGACGTGTAGATCACATACGCCAGATCCTCCGCACGGGCTTCATGGAAGCTGCCCATGTCAACATTCGCATGGGTCTCATCGCCGTCATCCACAGCATCCGTCAGCTTGCCGGAGCCAATGACGGAGCCAATCGCCGCATTCGCCCGCTCCTCGCTGTACGACGCTTCGTCGTCGAGGTACAGCACCGCCGCCAGCGCCCGCTCCTCTCCGCCAAGCCAGGCTTCGGCGCGCTCTCGCAGCGGCATTTGCGTCAACAGTACCTTCGCTCCGCTGTCTTCAAGCATGAACCGCAGGCGGTCCGCCGGATAATCCGGGTCGAGCGGCACATACGCCCCGCCCGCTTTCCAGACGGCCAGCACGGCCACCAGCAAGTCCACCGAACGCTCGGCGAGAATGCCGACGATCGTCTCCCGGCCGATGCCGCTTGCGCGCAGCGTGGCCGCCAAGCGGTTCGCCCGCTCGTTCAGCTCCGCATACGTCAGCCGGTCGTCCTCGTACACGACGGCCTCCGCTTCCGGCGTGCGCTCCGCCTGTTCCTCGAACAGCCGGTGGAACGCCGCCACAGGAGCCGCTTCCGGCTGCACCGGGTTGAACGCGCCGAGAATTTGCTCTTTTTCCGCCGGTGTCAAAATGCCCAGCTCGGCAATAGTCGCCGACGGGTTGCGGAGAATGGATTCAAGCAGCTGCAAGTAGTGAGCGGCCAATTTCTCCACCGTTTCGGTTTTATAAAGAGCAGTGGCGTATTCAAACAGATACTCCAAGCCTTCCTCGATCTCCGTGACGTCCAAGCTGAGATCGAATTTAGAAACAATTTCTTCGCTGGCATACGTCGACAAATGGAGTCCGGGAAGCTGGATTTCCAAATTCTCTGTATTCTGCAAAGCAAACATCGTATCGAACAGCGGATTGCGGCTTAAATCACGAGCTACGTTCACCTTACCCACCAGTTCCTCAAACGGATAATTCTGATGTTCAAAAGCGCCCAGCGTCGTCTCCTTGATTTCCTTCAAGTAGTCAAGGAACGTCTTACCGGCAGCCGGATAACTGCGGATGGCCAGAGTATTGACGAACATTCCGATCAGCGGCTGAACGTCGCTGTGATTTCTTCCCGCAATCGGCGTACCGACCACCACGTCTTCTTGTCTTGTATATTTATGCAATAAAATTGTATACCCAGCAAGCAGAACCATGTAAAGCGTTGCGCCGTTCTCGGCTGCAAGCCGTTTCAGACCCTCGCTTTTCTCCTTATTCATAAACAATTGCAGTGTGCGGCCCTCGTAGCTCTGCATAGCCGGGCGCGGGTAGTCCGTCGGCAATTCCAAAACCGGCAGTTCTCCGCGGAACATGTCGAGCCAGTAGGCTTCCTGCTTGGCAAGCTGAGCTTTCTGCTCGTCCGATTGCTGCCATACCGCATAATCTTTGTACTGAATGCGGAGCGGCTCCAACGGCTCCCCGCTGTACAAGCGGACGAACTCTTCGATCAGTACATCCATCGAAACGCCGTCAGATACGATATGATGCGTATCGAACATCAGAATGTGCCGGTCCGGCGCCAGTTCGGCAAGGCCTACACGCAGAAGCGGCGGCTTCGCCAGATCAAACGGACGAACGAATTGGCGCACCGTTTCTTCCGCCTGCTCCCCGCTGATCTGCACATATTCCACCTGGAAGGCGGCTTCTTCGTAAATCCGCTGAACCGCTTCGCCTTTTACCATCTCAAAGCCGGTACGCAGCGTTTCATGACGAGCTACGAGCCCGCAGAACGCTTCTGCAAACCGCTGCCGGTCGAGCTCCCCTTCGAGCAGCATAGCTCCCGGTATGTTGTAGCTCAGCTCGCCTCCTTCCAACTGGTTCAAGATATAGAGACGTTTCTGAGCGGAAGATAGCGGATAATACTCGCTAGGTTCCGCAGCCGGAATAGCTGTGAACGAGCCGATCTCCAGCCGCTCCATAGCCGCGGCCATTTCCTCAACCGTCGAGTAGCGGAATACGTCGCGAAGCGGGAATTCAATGCCTAGCTCCTTATGCATTTTGCTGACCAGCGTCGTCGCCCGCAGGGAGTGTCCGCCGAGGTCAAAGAAGTTGTCCGTTACGCCTACCGCCTTCTCCCGAACAAGCACCTCCTGCCAAATGGCGGCCAGCTTCGCCTCCAGTTCGGTGCGCGGCGCCACGTATTCGCGGCCTCCGCCTGCTCCCCCTTCCGGCGCCGGCAGCGCCTTCCGATCGATTTTCCCGTTCGGCGTCAGAGGCAGGCGCTCCAGCTCCACGAAGTACGACGGGATCATGTACCCCGGCAGCTCGCTGGAAATCGCACGCTTCAGGTCAGCCGCCGTCAAGCCTTCTTCCGCTGTATAATAAGCGCACAAAGCTTTCTGACCTTCTTGATCTTCCCTGACGACAACGACCGCTTCCTTCACGCCACCTACACTCAGCATCTTCGCTTCGACTTCGCCCGTCTCAATCCGGTAGCCCCGGATTTTCGCCTGGTTGTCGATCCGGCCGATGAAGTCCACGTTCCCGTCCTCCATCCACCGCGCCAAGTCTCCCGTGCGGTACAGCCGCTCTCCCGCGGCGAACGGACTGTCTACGAACTTCTCTTCCGTCAGCTCCGGACGGTTCAAGTACCCGCGTGCTACCCCGACTCCGCCAATGACCAGCTCGCCCAGCACCCCGACCGGCACCGGGTTCAGATGCGCGTCCACAATGTAGAATTTCGCATTCAGCCACGCTTTACCGATCGGCACATGGCCTGTCTGCGGCAGCTTCGTCAGCTCCTCGTCGTAGAAGCTGGAGTCGATCGCCGCTTCCGTCACGCCATAAGCATTGATGATTCGGAACAACGAGCCGAAGCGTTCCTGCAAGGTCCGGTAATCCGCCACGCTGCAGCTGTCCGAACTCGTGATCAACAGCTCCATCCCGCTCATATCCAGCCCCTGCTCGTGCACGTACTCTAAGAACGGCACGATCAGCGCCGGCGTTGATTCGAAAATGGTGACCCGCTCTCGCTCCATCCAGTGGTGCAGACGAGACGGATCGATCCGGTCGTCCTTCGGCACAATCACCATCGTGCCTCCGTTGTACAGCGTCCGCGCGATATCTCCCACGAACACGTCGAACGAGAAGCTGGCGAGCTGCAGCAGCCGCACCGGGAACTGATCCAACCGGTATTCCCGCCGATAGCCCGCCGCCGTGTTCACCAGGCTGCGGTGCTCGATCATTACGCCTTTCGGCTTGCCCGTCGTTCCCGACGTGTAGATCACGTACGCCAGATCCTCCGGACGGGCTTCATGGAAGCTGCCCATGCCAATATTCGGATGGCTCTCATCGCCGTCATCCACAGCATCCGTCAGCTTGCCGGAGACCATGCCGAAACCAATCGCCGCATTCCCCCGCTCCTCGCTGTACGACGCTTCGTCGTCGAGGTACAGCACCGCCGCCAGCGCCAGCTCCTCTTCGCCGAGCCAGGCTTCGGCGCGTTCTCGCAGCGGCGTTTGCGTCAGCAGCACCTTCGCTCCACTGTCTTCAAGCATGAACCGCACGCGGTCCGCCGGATAATCCGGGTCGAGCGGCACATACGCCCCGCCCGCTTTCCAGACGGCCAGCACGGACACCAGCAGATCCATCGAACGCTCGGCGAGAATGCCGACGATCGTCTCCCGGCCGATGCCGCTTGCGCGCAGCGTGGCCGCCAAGCGGTTCGCCCGCTCGTTCAGCTCCGCATACGTCAGCCGGTCGTTCTCGTACACGACGGCCTCCGCTTCCGGCGTGCGCTCCGCCTGTTCCTCGAACAGCCGGTGGAACGCGGCCGCAGGAGCCGCTTCCGGCTGCGCCGGGTTAAACGCACCGAGAATTTGGTCTTTTTCCGCCGCCGTCAAAAGCTCCAACTGATTCACGCGGATATTCGGGTTAGCCGCAACCTTCTCCAGTGCCTGGGCAAAATGACCGTGGATCAGCCTGATGTCTTCCTCTCTGTACGTCAGCGCATTGTACGTAAACCGCAGCAAAATATGCTCTTCCGGAATGACGGTAATGTCCAGGTCGTAGTTCGTTTGCTCCGGCGACTGGATATTAGCGATTTTCAGCGCTTCTTTGTCACCGCCGACAACCTGCTCAATTTGTTCTTCCATCGGATAATTTTCAAAGACCATGATATGGTTGATCAAGTCGCGCTTTTGTTCGCTCAGCGACTGAATTTCGAACAGCGGGAACGTTTCGTAAGCTCCCGATGCCAGCGCTTGATCCTGGGTTTTTCTCAAGATATCGGCTACCGTCTCCTCGGCTTTGCCTTGAATACGAACCGGGATCGTATTGATAAACAGGCCGATCATGCTTTCGATGCCCGGAATTTCCGCTGGACGCCCGGATACAACGGAGCCGAATACGACATCCTCGCTGTTGTTGTATACCTGCAGAACCAGTCCCCATACAGTCTGCATAAACGTATTAAGCGTCACCTGCTGCTGGCGCGCCACCCGCTCGATTTGCCCGGTCAGTTCCTTGCTAAGTTCCACATCGATTTCAGCCGCTTCAAAAGCGCCCTGCTTCAGCTGCGTTTTCTCCTGAGGCAGCTTGGTCTGCTGATCGTAACCCGCCAAATACTCGGACCAGTAACGCGAAGCTTTCGCGGCATCTTGAGCTTCCAGCCATTCGATATACCGGGAGTACGAGGTAACCGGAGGAAGCTCCAGCGTCCGCTTCTCTTGGAACGCGAAGTAGGTGTCGAACACTTCCTTGATCATGAAGGACATGCACCAGCCGTCCATCAAAATGTGATGGTGACTCCAGATCACATGGTAGGATTCGTCGCCCGTGCGCAAAACGGTCACGCGCATAAGAGAGCCTTGAGCCAAATCGAACTTGTTCGCTTTATCCGCGCTGACGAAATCGGCTATCGTCTTCTCCGGGTCTTCATCGCTTGCCGAGCGAATATCTTCGAAGTACACTTCACACTTCCGCTCGCGGAATACCACTTGAATCGGCTCGTCCCTCCAGCCGGTAATAAAGTTGGTCCGTAGCGCCTCATTCCGCTGCACCAGCGTATCCAATCCTTGGGTGAAGGCTTCGACATTCAGGCTTCCGTTCAGATCGAAGGTCACCTGTTCGAAGTAAGCTTCCGAATCGGCATCCAGCAGGCTGTGGAACAACATCCCTTTTTGCAGCGGAGTCAGGGTGTATACATTCTCCAGTTCGCCGAGCGCCGCCGTATGTTCAGCCAACCGCTCCAGTTCCTCCACCGTCACATCTTGAAGCAGTACGTCGCTAGGCGTAAGCTCCGGCCGCTCTTTCGATACGCAATGGTTGATGACTTCACGCAAGCTCGATTGAAGCAGGGTGCCCAGGCGCTCTACCGTTTCCCGTTTATACTGGGTTTCCCCATAACGGATCGTGAGTTCCAGCACTCCTTCCGACACCATACCGTTGATATCGAGGACAAAATCCATCACTGCGTTCGGGCTTGAATCGGAGCCCGGGCTGAACGGAGACGACTGCGAGCCGCTGCTTTCGTAATCCTGGTCGAACTGACCCAAATAGTTAAAGCTGATCTCCGGCTCCAAAGCAAAGCACTCGCCGTCACGCGGCGCCGACAAATAGCGCAGGATGCCATAGCTGATTCCTTTGTTCGGAATGCGGCGCAAGCTTTCTTTCACCTGTTTCACCTGATGACCGAGCGACTGGGCGTGACATGGCTCCAGAACGACAGGGAATTGGCTTGTAAACCAGCCTACCGTGCGTGTAATATCCACATCCGGCAAAATATCTTCCCGGCCGTGGCCTTCGAGATTCACCAGCACGCGTCCCCGGCCGCTCCAAGCTTGTACCGCGAGGCCAAGCGCGGCAAGAAGCAAATCGTTCATTTCTGTATGGTAAGCACGGTGTGCCTGTTTCAGCAGCTGTTCAGTTTCCTCCGCCGTCCAGCGAACGGTCACGAGCCCGCTGTCCTTCAGCTTGGATCTGCCTTGTTCAAAATCTTTCGGAAGCGGCTCATAGGTCAATTGCTCGTTATGCTGCCAATACTCTCTTTCGCTTTCCAGCGCCGGATCGTTCGCATAACCGTTCGCATAATCAGCGAGCTGTTTCGCCCACGTTTGGAATGAATCCGTTTTGAGCGGCAGACGGATCGGCTGCCCTTGCAGCGCCTGCTCATAGCCGGCAGCAAAATCTTCAAGCAGAATCCGCCATGATACGCCGTCTACGACCAAGTGATGGATCGCGATGAGCAGGTGGTCGCCGTCGTCGCAGCGGAACAAGCCGAGCTTCACCAGCGGGCCGTTTTCCAGATCGATACTCGCTTGAATATCATTCGCCTTAGCCTCTACCGCGCCTTTCACGTCGCAGACTCCCCTGAAATCTACAACTTCCAGATCGAACAGCGCTTCGTTCTCCCCGGTGCCGCGGTTCCAGGCGGTATAGCCGCTCTCGGTTTGGCGGTAAACCGTACGGAGAGCATCGTGATGCACGATAAGTTGACGCACCGCTTGGCGTAAAGCTTCTTCGTCGAAGCCTTGCTTGGAGAACTGCATGAATGCCTGGTTGCTGTGATGCACGTCGGCCGGATTTTGTTCAAAGAACCAGCGCTGAATCGGGGTCAAGATGACCTCTCCCGTCACTTCGGCCTGGCTTGCCGTTCTCTCCACCGTTTGCAACTGCAAACTAAGGGCGGAAATCGTCGGATAATGGAACAAATCTTTCATGACCAGCTTGTACCCCGTTTGCAAAAGACGGGACGATACCTGCAAGGCCTTGATCGAATCGCCGCCGAGCGCAAAGAAATTGTCCATCGTGCCGACCTGATCCACGCCCAGCACTGACTGCCAGACCAACGCAAGTGCTTGCTCAGCAGGAGTACGAGGCGCCGTGTATGCAGCCTCAGCACGAATGCTTCCTTCCGGCACAGGCAGCGCTTTGCGGTCGATCTTCCCGTTCGGCGTAAGCGGCATTTGATCCAGGTGCATGATACGCGAAGGCACCATATGGGAAGGCAGTGCAGCGTCCAGATGGGCCACAAGCCCTTCCAGATCGAAGCTGGAACCCGCTACAACATACCCGCACAAATATTTCTGCCCCCGTTCATCCGTCCGAGCAATAACAAGCGCTTGACGCACGCCGGCAAAATTTTGCATGATCGCTTCAATTTCACCAAGCTCGATCCGATAGCCGCGAATTTTTACCTGGTTGTCGATCCGGCCGATGAAGTCCACGTTGCCGTCCGGCATCCAGCGCGCCAGGTCGCCCGTCCGGTACAGCCGCTCCCCTGCAACGAACGGGCTGTCTACGAATTTCTCCGCCGTCAAATCCGGGCGGTTCAAGTAACCGCGGGCCACACCCGCTCCGCCGATAACCAGCTCGCCCAACACCCCGATCGGCACCGGCTTCAGACTCGCATCCACGATGTAGAACTTGGCGTTCAGCCACGCTTTCCCAATCGGCACGCTGCCCGTCTTCGGCAGCTTATCCAGCGGCTCGTCATAGAAGCTGGAGTCAATCGCCGCTTCCGTTACGCCGTAGCTGTTAATAATACGGAACTGCGAGCCGAAGCGCTCCTGCAAGGTGCGGTAATCCGCTACGCTGCACGCATCCGAGCTTGTGACCAGCAACTGCATCGAGCTGAGATCCAGACCCTCGGCATACACATGCTCCATGAACGGCACGATCAGCGCCGGAGTCGATTCGAACACCGTCACGGCGTAGTCGCGAATCCAGCCGTAGAGGCGGGTTGGATCAATCCGGTCGTCCTTCGGCACGATGACCATAGTGCCGCCGTTGTACAGCGTCCGCGCAATGTCGCCGACGAACACGTCGAACGAGAAGCTGGCAAGTTGCAGCAGCCGGATCGGGAACTGATCCAGGCGGTAGTCCCGCCGGTAGCCCGCCGCCGTGTTCACCAGGCTGCGGTGTTCCACCGCCACGCCCTTCGGACGGCCAGTCGTACCGGAGGTGTAGATGACGTAAGCCAAATCGCGCGGCTTGTTCACATTCGCCGGATTCGAAGCAAGATCCGCTGCCAGTACGTTCTGCTCGGCTTCTGCCGTGGTTGACGTTTCGGCAGAAGCCGTTTCCGCTTGCTCCAAAGCCTCCGCCTCTGCGCCTGCTTCGCCCAAAGCTTGTACGCCCACAGCCACTTCCGCCGCTCCGAGGCTGTACGTCGCAGCGTCATCAAGTGCAAGCACCGTTTGCAGCGCTAGAGCTCCGTCGCTGCGCCAAACTTCCGCCTGCTCCAGCAGGCGGGTCTGCGTGAGCAGAACCGACGCCCCGCTGTCCGTGAGCATATACTCGATCCGCTCCGCCGGATAATCCGGATCAAGCGGCACATAAGCGCCGCCCGCTTTCCATACGGCGAGCACCCCGATCAACAGCTCCGCCGAACGGCCGGCCAGAATGCCGACCACCTGCTCCGGCTTCACTCCGCGCGCCCGCAGTGCATATGCCAGACGATTCGCTTTGGCGTTAAGCTCCGCATACGTCAGCTTGCTGTCTTCGTAGACAACCGCCAGCGCTCCAGGAGTGCGCTCCGCCTGCTCCTCGAACAGCTCGTGGAACGTCCTCTCTCTCCACGACTCATCCGCTTCCAAACCTGTACCCTCTGCGGCGGATTGCTTCGCAAGAGCCGAAGACGACACGTCAAACCCGACCAGCAAATCATGCTTTTCGCTGTCCGTCAATATGTCCAAATCCGAAATCCGCGCACCCGGCTGATCCAGGATCGACGCTAAAAGCTGCTCGTAATGACCCGCCAGCCGTACCATCGTTTCCTGTCTAAACAACGAGGTAGCGTACTCGATCTTGCAAACCAGTTCGTTATCGGCTTCCACGATATCTAAGCTAAGATCAAACTTTGCCGTCTTTTCCTCGATGTCAAACAGCGACCATTGCAAGCCTTCCAGGGTTAAATCCAAGCTTTCGTGCTTTTGCAAAGAAAACATGGTGTCAAACAGCGGATTCCGGCTTAAATCCCGGCTCACCTGAAGAGCTTCCACCAGCTCCTCAAACGGATAGTCCTGGTGCTCGTAGGCTCCAAGCGTCGTTTCCTTCACTTCCTGCAAGTAATCCAGGAACGTCCGTTCCGCCGCCGGACTCAAGCGAAGGGCCAGTGTATTGACGAACATGCCGATAATCGGCTGCAGGTCGGCGTGAGAACGGGCGGCAATTGGAGTGCCGACCACGATATCTTCCTGTCCCGCGTATTTATGAAGCAATACGGAGTACGCAGCCAGCAAAAGCATGTAAAGCGTCACTCCCGAATCGCCGGCAAGCCGTTTGAGAGCTTCGCTTTTCTCTGCATCCAGCGTAAACGTGAGCGTTCGACCGTCAAACTGCTGGACGGCCGGGCGGGAGAAGTCGAGAGGCAACTCAAGAACCGGAAGCTCGGAGCTGAATACCCCGCGCCAGTATTCCTCCTGCTGTTTGATACGCTGGCGCTGTTCCTCGGATTGCTGCCAAACGGCGTAATCCTTGTATTGAATCCGCAGCTCCGGCAATTCTTCGCCATTGTAAAGCCGCACGAATTCGCGCAGCAGCACGTCCATGGAAAGGCCGTCGGAACCAATATGATGAATATCCAGCGCAAGCAGGAATTTCTCTTTCTCCAGTTCGATCAGCAGGGCGCGCAGCAAAGGCGGCTGGGTTAAGTCAAAAGGCTGAATAAAGTCTTCAAGAATGGCCGCAACCTGATCTTCGCTTGCTTGAAGCTTCTCGACCTTGAAAGCTGCGAGCGGATGAATACGCTGTACTGGCTCCCCATTCACGATTTCAAAACCGGTGCGCAGCATATCGTGCCGGGCCACCAAAGCAGTCAGCGCCTTTTCCACTTTGGCCTCGTTCAAAGCCCCTTCCAATTGCAAGGCGCTTGGGAGGTTGTAATTCAGCTCCGAGCCATCCAACTGGTGCAGGACGTACAACCTTTTTTGTGCGGAGGAAACGGGATAGTACGCTCTCTCTTCCGCTTTCGGAATCGAGCTGTGCTGCGTTTCCTCCAAGCTGGCAATAGCCCCGGCCATCGACTCTACCGTCATATAGCGGAACACATCGCGCAGCGGAAGTTCGACGTTCATTTCCTTCCGAATCTTGCTGACAAGGTTCGTTGCCCGCAAGGAGTGGCCTCCAAGCTCGAAGAAATTGTCCAGAACTCCAATGCCGGAGTAACCCAGCACTTCCTCCCAGATCTTCACAAGCTGGGACTCCGTCCGGTTACGCGGCGCTACATATTCGACGCCCGTTTGCAAGCCGCCTTGCGGCTCCGGCAGCGCTTTGCGATCCACTTTGCCGTTGGTCGTCAGCGGCATGCGCTCCAGTTGCACGAAGTACGACGGGATCATGTACCCCGGCATTTCCTTGGCCAGTGAGGTTCTCATTTCACTGACCGTCAGTGTCCGATCCGCCACAAAGTAGGCGACAAGCGCCTTCTCGCCCCCGCCGTCCTGACGGGCGAGCACCACCGCTTCTTCCACGCCCTCGACGTTCAGAAGCTGCGTCTCGATTTCGTCCATCTCGATCCGGTACCCGCGGATTTTGACCTGGTGGTCGATCCGGCCCAGGTATTCGATGTTGCCGTCCGGCAGCCAAGCCGCCAAGTCGCCCGAGCGGTACAGTTTCTCCCCCTCCGCAAACGGGGAATCGACGAACTTCTCCGCCGTCAGATCCGGACGGTTCAGGTATCCTCTCGCAAGGCCTTCCCCGGCCACGTACATTTCGCCCGCTACGCCGATCGGCACTGGGCGGCGGTTTTCATCCAGGACGTACACCTTCAGCGTCGGGATCGGCTTGCCGATATTGCTCTTCGCCGCCTCCATTTCGACCCACGTGATTTCCTTATACGTCACGTGAACTGTCGTCTCGGTAATGCCGTACATATTGATCAGCTTCGTCTCCGGGTACTTCGTCTTGAAGCCCTTGAGCAGCAGCGGACTCAGCGCTTCGCCCCCGAAGATGACGTTGCGAATCCGCAGATCGTACGGATGATCCGCCAAGACCTCACGCAGCAGCTGGTAGAAGTACGTTGGCGTCTGATTCAAAATCGTGACCTCTTCGCGGCCCAGCAGCGCCAGGAACTCGGCCGGATTTTTCGCCGTGAGCGGCGGTACGATGACCAGCTTGCCTCCGTACAGCAGCGCTCCGTACATTTCCCAGACGGAGAAATCGAAGCAGAACGAGTGGAACAGCGTCCACGTGTCGGATGGCCCGAAGTCGAACAGGTTCTTGTCGTTGAACAGGAGGCGCACGACGTTCTTATGCTCGATCAGCGTTCCTTTCGGTCTGCCGGTCGTTCCCGACGTGTAGATGACATAAGCCAGGTTGTCCGGCCCGGAAATCGGCTCCAGGTTCGAAGCACCCAGCGCACCTTCGGAGTCCGCCCCTCTATCGCCCCAAACGAAATCATCCAATTCGAGACGCGTTCCTGCGAAGTCGGTCTTCTCGTGCAGATGCTTTTGAATCAGCAATAACGGCGCGCCCGAATCCTCGATCATGAAGCGGATGCGCTCCTCCGGGTAGTCGGGATCGACAGGCACGTAGGCTCCGCCCGCTTTGAGAATCGCCAGAATGCCGACGACCATATCGAGCGAGCGTTCGGCCAGAATCGCTACCAGTTGGTCCGCTTCTACTCCCGTCTCCCGCAGCTTCCGCGCAAGGCGGTTGGATCGCTCGTTCAGCTCGCGGTAGGTCAGCTGCCGCTCGTTCATGACGGCGGCCACGTTGTCCGGGTAAAGCTCCGCCTGCTCTTCGAACAAGCCGTGAATCGTCTGCTGCCGCGGGTAGTCCGCCTCCGAATCGTTGAAACCGCGCACCAGTTCGCGGATTTCCTCCTCCGTGAGCATTTCCAGCGAGGCAATATCCCCGTCCGGCGCTGCTGCGATGGTTTCTAACAGCTTGTCATAATGTTTGGCGAACCGTTCCGCGGTCTCCTGTTTATACAAAGCCGTAGCGTACTCCAACCGGCATTCGAGCTGACCATCCAGCTCCGAAATATCCAAGAGCAGCTCGAACTTGGATGTTTGGTTTTCCAGCGGATAAAATGATTGCTCCAGCCCCTCAATGACAATTTGCTCGTTCTCCGTATTTTGCAGGGAGAAGAACGTATCAAAGAGCGGATTTCGCCCGGTCGCGCGCGGAATGTGAAGACTTTCCACCAAGTCTTCGAACAAATAATTTTGGTGTTCGAAAGCCCCGAGCGTGATGTCCTTGATTTCTTCCAGGTACGAAAGGTACGGCTTGGAACGCTCCGGACGACTGCGAATGGCCAGCGTATTGATAAACATTCCTACGATCGGCTGCACTTCTTCCTGCGTTCTTCCGGCAATCGGCGTTCCGACGATCAGATCTTCCTGACCCGAATATTTATGCATAAGGATGGAGTAAGCCGACAGCAGCACCATGTACAGGGTCGTCCCCGTCCGTGCCGCCAGCTCCTTCAGCTTCTTCGTCCGCTCTTTCCCGATATAAAACTTCACGGTTCGCCCATCAAAGCTTTGCACCGCTGGCCGCGGGAAGTCCGTCGGCAGCTCCAAGATCGGCAGCTCGCCTGACAGCTGTTCCAACCAGTACTCCTTCTGCGGCTGGAGCATCTGCCCGTAAGCTTCGGAATGCTGCCAAACGGCATAATCTTTGTATTGAATGCGCAGCGGTGCCAGCTCCTCGCCCCGATACAGGCGGCTGAACTCGTCGAAGAGCAGCGCTGTCGATATGCCGTCCGAGACGATATGGTGCATATCGAACAGCAGAATGTGGCGATCCTCGGCGACTTCGATCAGACCGATGCGGAAAAGTGGCGGCTTGGTCAGATCAAACGGGCGATAGTAAGCTTCCACCACTTGATCCACTTCCCGCTCGCTCGCCTGGAAATAATCAACAGAAAACTCCACCTCGTCATAGATGCGCTGCACAAGCTCGCCTTGAACCTGCTCAATCCCGGTACGCAGCGTCTCATGGCGCTGAATCAGCGCCCGGAATGCGTGCTCTACGCGCGTGCGATCCAGCTTACCTTCGAGAAGAAGCGCCGCCGACATATTGTAGCTGCGCTCTGCCCCGTCAAGCTGGCGCAGTACGTACAGACGCTTTTGCTCGGATGAAACCGGATAGTACTCGGCCTCAGCCGCCTTTGTAATTTCATACGTCTCCTGCTGCTTTAAACCGCCGATTCTTTGGGCCAGCTGTTTGATCGTGGTGTAGCGGAAAACGTCCCGCAGCGGAACCTCGACTTGCAGCTCTTTCCGAATCTTGGAAACCAGCGTGGAGGCTCGCAAGGAATGACCACCCAGGTCAAAGAAATCGTCTTCGACTCCAACTCGCGCAATACCCAGCACCTGCTGCCAAATGAGAGCAAGTCTTGTTTCCAGCGTTGTGCGAGGAGCCACATACTCACGGCCTGCTTCTACCTCTCCGGTCGGTTCAGGCAGCGCTTTACGATCAATTTTGCCGTTCGGAGTAAGTGGAAGCTTATCAAGAGACACCAGCCGGGCCGGGACCATATGGGTCGGCAGCTCTTGCTTCAATTGGGACAGCAGATCGCTCAGCTGCAAGGAAGTATCCGCCGCCACGTAGCCGCACAAATACTTTTGCCCCTGCTCATCCGTACGGTCGGTCACCACAGCCTGCTTGACGCCCGGGAAACGCAGCAGGGCCGTTTCAATTTCACCGAGTTCAATCCGGAACCCGCGAATTTTCACCTGATAGTCGATCCGGCCGATGAAGTCGACGTTGCCGTCTTCCAGCCAGCGGGCCAAATCGCCTGTCCGGTACAGACGTTCGCCCGGCACAAACGGGCTGTCCGCAAATTTCTCGGCGGTTAGGTCCGGACGGTTCCAGTACCCGCGCGCCACCCCGGCGCCGCCGATGACAAGCTCGCCCGGAACCCCTACAGGAACCGGATTTAACGCGGCATCGACAATGTAAAACCGGGCGTTCAGCCAAGCTTTGCCGATCGGCACATGACCCGACGGCGGCAGCTTATCCAGCGGCTCACTGTAAAAGCTGCTGTCAATGGCCGCTTCGGTAACGCCATAGCTATTGATGATGCGGAATTGTCCGCCGAATCTTTCCTGCAGCAATCGGTAATCGTTGACACTGCAAGCATCCGAGCTGGTAATCAGCAACTGCATGGAGCTAACGTCCAGCCCTTCTTCATAAATATGCTGCATGAATGGCAGGATGAGCGCAGGCGTCGATTCGAATACCGTAATGTTTTGCTCCCGAATCCAGCCGTATAAGCGGTTCGGGTCAATCCGGTCATCCTTCGGCACAATCACCATCGTACCTCCGTTATACAGCGTCCGCGCGATGTCTCCGACAAACACGTCAAACGAAAAGCTGGCCAACTGCAGCAGCCGCACCGGGAACTGATCCAACCGGTACTCGCGACGGTACGCATCCGCCGTATTCACGAGACTACCGTGCTCGATCATGACGCCTTTCGGGCGTCCCGTCGTACCCGAGGTGTAAATCACATAAGCCAAGTCTTGCGGGGCACTATCGGCAGATTCAAATTCCACGGCTAAGGCATCCCTGTTATAAATCTGTTCATCGTCCATGGCATAGACAGCTTGAAGTTTCAGCCGGTCATCGGCCAACCAACCTCCGGCCCGCTCCAACAGATGACGCTGCGTAAGCAGTACCGATGCACCGCTATCGCTGAGCATGTATTCAATCCGCTCCACCGGATAATCGGGATCCAGCGGTACATAGGCTCCGCCGGCTTTCCAAACGGCGAGCACCCCGACCAGCAGGTCCACCGAACGCTCCGCCCAGATCCCCGTAATCGTCTCCCTTCCCACGCCCTGTTCGCGAAGGAGAGAAGCCAGCCGCTCGGCGCGTTCGTTCAATTCGCCGTAGGTCAGCTGCTTGTCCATGTAGACGACTGCCGGATGATCCGGAATTTCCCGGGCAAACTTTTCAACATACCGATGAAATGCTTCTCCCTCGTTCAGCTCTGTCATCGGCGGGTTAAAAACGCCCAGAATGCGGTGTCTCTCCTCATCGCTCAGCAGAGAAATCTCGCGTACCGGCAGTTCGGGAGTCTGAAGAAACTGGTCCAGAACGGTTATATACTGTTCCATAATCCGATCAATCTCGGCCGTCTCGAACAGGCCGGTACGATAGGAAGCATGGAGAATGACATGACCTTCATTCAGCATATGGTCGAAGCGCAGCAGCAAATCGTCCATCTCATGCCTAGCGAAGTGAGTCTCCAAGCGTACTTTGATTTCTTCGTACTCCACGATTTTCAAAGGCAGATATTCCAGAGACGTGCGGAACAGCCCCGAAAGATCGTTGCGGCCGTGTTGTTCGCGTAAATCCTGGATCAATTGGTTATAAGGGTATTTCTGATACCGCAAATCCGCCGTATTTTCCTTGGAAACTGTTTGGATCAAGGAGAGCACGTGCCCGTCTGGATTCAGACGAATCCGCGTGGCCACGGTACTGACGAACATGCCGATCGTTTCTTTTTCCTTCTTGCTGGTGCGATTGGCGAACACCGTGCCGACCGGAATATCGGTGCTATCGGTCAGCTTGTACAATAAGGTGTACATGGCGGACAGAAATAACGTATATATGCTGACCTGATATTGTTCGCTGAAGGCCAGAATGCGTTCATACCGGGAACCGTCCAAAGTGATGGCCCGTTTATTGGATTCACTGCCGATCGCGAATGGCGGATACGATTTAATGCCGGTCGTTTCTGGCAAAGTGTTGTACTTCGTCAGCCAGTATTCCTTGCCTTTTTGATAACGCTCCGATTGCTCATATTCACACTCCGCGGAAATATAATCCAGATAGGATGGGGCCTGATAACTGCTGGAGATGCCTTTGCGCAGTTCCAGGTATTTTTCCATCACCGCATGCAGCAAAGCATTGACGGACAAGCCGTCGGCGATAATATGATTTACCGTCAAATTGAGCCATACATGGCCGTTCGCAAAGTGGATAATCGTAAATTGGTGGAGGTGTTCGTCGAACACGCTGGCCGGTTTTTCGCTTACTTCTTTCACCCAAGCATAGAATTGTTCGGTTGTGCCTATTTCGAGGCGGCTTATCCTAGCTTGGACATTCTCCGGCTCTTCGAACCACTGCGTTGGATTTTGCAAATCTCCGCTAATGCGGATTCGGAAAGCGTCATAGGTTTTGACGATCTCCGCCGCAGCTTGCTCCAGAAGCTGTGTGTCGATCTGGCCCGTAATCTGGTAGGTCGCGGAAAGCATCGTGATGGACGTTCCCGGATTCATAATTTCCATGAACCATATTCGACGCTGGGCTTGCGTTAATCCGTATTGCTCGTTGGTATTCTCTCTCACATCGACACACTCCCGTTTTAGAGATTCTTTAAAGAGGTTGTTCAAAAAAGTCATGTTTTGATCACGAAGTGTCACAGGAAGTTTATTCGACATCGAATCTTGCGTTCACCCTCGAAGTCCGTTGCTCATGTAGTTTTGCCTACACTCCGCTACTCCTTCTTCGGGTTCTCACAACCTTCTCGGTGCTGAAAATCTGACTTTTTGAACACGCACTTATAGATAGGATTTGTACCTAGGAATCCGCCCGCCGTACAGCCGGGCGTAATACCCCCCGAGCGCCAGCAGGTCCTGATGGCAGCCCCGTTCGACGACCGTCCCTTGGTCCATGACGGTAATCAAATCCGCATGTTCCACGGTGCTGAGACGGTGCGCGATCAGAATGGTGGTGCGCCCCTTCATCAATACATTCAGGGCCTGCTGTACCCAATGCTGGGATTCGTTATCCAGCGCGGAAGTCGCTTCGTCCAGCAGCAGAATCGGGGCGTTTTTGAGAATCGCCCGGGCAATCGCAATTCGCTGCCTTTGTCCGCCCGACAACGACGCTCCTCGCTCTCCCACTGGCGTTTTATACTGTTCAGGAAGTTCCTGAATGAAACGGTGAGCGTACGCCGCTTTGGCTGCTTCGATCACTTCTTCATCCGTTGCATCCGGGTTGCCGTAGCGGATATTTTCCTCAATCGTGCCGGTAAACAAGAACGGCTCCTGCGGAACGTATGCAATCTTCCTGCGGATTTCATCAAGCGTGTAATGGCTGAACGGTTTCCCTTGGAGCAGGATTTCTCCGCTGTCCACAGGATAAAAGCCGAGCAGCAGCTTGATCAGCGTACTTTTTCCGCTGCCGCTGGCCCCCACGATAGCAGCGACCTGGCCGGGAAACACCTGCATGGACATGTCGACAAGCACCTTTTTATCCGCCTGATAGGAAAACTCCACATCGCGAAACTCCACCGCAGCCTCCGACACAAGCTCGCTGTGAGGAGATCCCAAACGCTCCGGTTCCTCTTCCTCTCTTAGTACCTCCTGAATCCGGTGAGCGCCCGCGAGCGAATTTTGGGTCATCGACAGAACCACGCCTAAGTTCAACAAGGCGTGCGTCAGATTCACTTGCAGAACCGCAAGGGCGGCGACGCTTCCCATTCCCATCAGTCCGTAGGCATAAAGAAGACTGCCGATGACGATGATGCCGCAGAACGTGACGTAGCTGATAAAATGGTTCACCGCAGCCTGCATGCCGTTCTTCTGCGCGGTTTGCCGAAGCGTCTGCGTCATTTGTTCGTTCAACGCCTCGAACTGGCCGTAAATCGTGCGGATGCGGAACAGCTTCACAATTTGAATACCGCCCATAAAATCTTTGAATTTCTCGGTCATTTTACCGAGCGTTTGCAAGCCTTGTTCGGACAAGGCGCGAATATCCCGCGCAAATTTCAGGCTGACCACGGAGGACAGCAGCAGAATGACGAAGGATACGCCGGCAAACCGCCAATCGATCAACACCATGGAGACAATGGAGCCGATGCAAAACACAACTTGAAGCAGCAAAACGAAGTAAACCTGCGAGAATGTAAACTCAACGGTCGTTACGTCGTTGTTCACCCGCGACAGCAAGTCCCCATGGTGCGTCTGCTCCAGGAATCTCAGCCGCACCCGGCACAGCTTGTCATAAAGACGTTTGCGTATATTCAGCACAGTCAGTTCGACACTGCGCTGGTATAAGTAAATGAACCAGGGAGAAATCACATTTTCCAGGAACAGCACCGCGCCCAAAATAATAAAGGCTTCCACCATTAGGGACGTATCTCGGGACACGGCGAAATCAACCAAGTTATGTACGACCAAACTGAAGGCGATCAGGAACAATGTCTGGGAGAGCGCCGTCACGGCCAGGCCAATGGCGTACTGGGTTTTGCGCTTGCGGTTCATAAAGGTCAGCAAGTATCCGAGTTCTTTCACTTGCGAGAGCCATCCGCCCTTTTTCATGTGTACGCCACCTCCCTGCATTCGGCAGACTCGGTAAATTCCTGGTAGTACGACTGGGCGTATAGTCCCTTCCTCTCCAGCAATTGTTCATGAGTGCCCTTTTCCACAATATTTCCTTGTTCCATGACCCAAATTTCGTCGGCGTTTTGTACTGTAGAAAGCCGGTGGGCAATAACCATGGTCGTTCTATTCTTCATCAATACGCCCAGCGCTTCCTGAACCGCGCTTTCCGACTCCGGATCAAGAGCCGACGTTGGCTCGTCCAGCAGCAGAACGGGAGCATCCTTCAGAAAAGCCCGGGCCATTGCAATGCGCTGGCGCTGCCCGCCGGACAAAAAGCCTCCGCGCTCTCCGACATACGTCTGGTATCCGCCCTCAAGCTGCATAATGAAGGAATGCGCCTGAGCGGCTTTGGCGGCTTCGATAATCTCGTCCATCGACGCTTCTTCCCGCCCGTAGCCGATATTTTCGGCGATCGTGCCGCTAAACAAATATGAATCCTGGGTTACCACGGAAAAATGCGACCGAAGCTGCTCCGGATCGGCGCCGTCGATCCGGCTGCCGAACACGCGGATCTCACCCTGATCCTCCGGAAGCGGATAAAATCCGCATACAAGCTTAATCACCGTGCTCTTCCCTCCGCCGCTCGCTCCGACAAGCGCGATCGTCTTCCCTTCCGGCACCGAGAAGCTAACATTCCGAAGGATCGGGGAGCTCTCCTCATACCCGAAGGTTACGTTCTGAAACTCGATGGGGGCGGTGCTCGCTTTCGGCAGCGAACGGCCATTTTCCGTTTCGGTCGGCTGCTCGACGATTTCGGAGACCCTTCTCAGGGCACCGGCCATTTCGAACGTCCGCGTGATGAGCTCGGGTATATGCTCCAGAGGCTCCAGACACAGATTCAGCAAGTACAGGAAGGCGATCAGCGCTCCCGCGCCTAGCTGCCCGTTGTAGATCAAATAGCTTCCGTAACTGACGGCAAAAATGATCGGGCTGATCATCAGCGTGGAAAGCAGGGGGTTGACCCAGGCTTCCCGCTTTTTCACAGCCAGCTTTTTTTGGGCCGTCAATTGCAGCATCACTTGGTAGGAGCGAGATAACATGCCGGATAGCAGGTAGCTTTTCACAATAGGCATACCCCCAAGCGTATCCTGGAGGTTAACGTTCATTCGGCCCATGTTTGCCTGGGCTTCCTCCGTCAACCGCTCCAACTGCTTGCCAATCCATTGGGAAACCAGCAGCGCCACGGGAAACAACAGCAGGCTGGACAGCATCAGCTCCCATTGGAGGTAGATCAAATAAGCAAAACAGCCGATGAACAATAGCGGATGATAAAACCACTGGGCAAGGTCCCGAATCATAAACTGCTGGATAAGCTGCAGGTCGTTGTTGATCCGCGACAACACGTCGCCCGAGTGCTGCTTTTCCAAATAGGAGACCGGGAGTTTGCCGATATGACGCATGACGTGGTTGCGGATATCCTGCACCGCAGAGGCGCTGCTTCGCTCCACACCGAAGCTCATGAAAAACTTCGCCGGTACACCGATCAAGATGACCACAAAGACCGTGTATACGATTTGCAGAACGAGTGGCCCCGCCCCCTTCTCGGCCTGGGTGGTCAGCTGCTCGATCAAACTTCCCGTCCATATCTCAATAACGGCGGCGGCAATTGCGGACAAGGTACCGACGATCATCCAGCCTTTGTGACGGCTTACATAGGACATCAGCCAGCGGAACGCTTTCCAGGTGGCGTAAGCGGTTTGGCGCTTGGAAGGCGCCGCTGTGCCTTGTTCTTGAACAGACGGCTGTCGGTCAGCTTCCATGCAGTACCCCGGCCTCCGCTTCGATCTGCCGCTTGACTTGCTCTAAGATATCCCGGATGACAACGGCCGTTTCGTCCACGCGCGCGAGTTCCAGCAATTCCTCGTGCGCGCCCTCCAGCCGGTAATCGGCGTAAGCTTGCGTCGTTGCCCCCCGCCAGGATGGCAATTGGTGCTCCAAGCGGAACGCTTCGCTGTCCTTCGCAATCAATTCGTAAATCCGGGCCGGGATCGTGCCGGAGTTAATAAGCTGCGCTTCGTACGCCAAAGTCGCTTTGACCTTCTGATGAACCCGCTCCCGCACAAGCTGGTTGCTCATTAATTCCTTCTCTTCTTCGTCGAAATCGGCAAGCATTTCTTCAAGCTCTTTCTCTGACGTTTCGGATGGCGTCAGCATGTCCTTAATCCACGAGTCCACCATGAGTACGTCCGTTACGGAATACCCTCTTTTCTCCATCGTTTTGGCTACCTCGAACGTCAGGTTGCCCCCGAAGCAGTAGCCGAGCAGCACGTAAGGTCCTTCGGGCTGGATGCGGACGATCTCGTCCACATAACGGTTCAGCATGGTCTCGTAATCAGCGGCATCGTCGATAAAATCAATGCCGTAAAGCACGAATCGGCCGTCGAGCCTGCTTGCGAGCTCCCGGTAACCTATGCCGAAGCCGCTGCCCGGAGGGAAGCAGAACACGTTCAGATCTCCTGCTTTATTCAGCTTAATGAAGGAGTCTCCCCCATTATCCAGGCCCAGATCCCCCTCTCCGAAAGCCATGGCTTCAACGGTTACATGATGGAATTGGCGGTTCAGCGGTATCTCAATGCCCGTTTCATCGTAAACGGCTTGAACGAGCCTCATCAGACTTAACGAATTGCCGCCCAACTCAAAAAAGTTATCCTTTACGCCGACCTGTGGAACGCCAAGCGTATCCTGCCAGACGCGGGCGATCTTCATTTCGAGCAGCGTTCTCGGCGCAACATATTCCGCTCCTCTGACCGCGGATTCCTCCGGCGCGGGCAGCGTTTTACGGTCGATTTTCCCGTTGGGGGTCAGCGGCATCCGCGAAAGCTGCACGAGGTGCGAAGGAATCATATACCCTGGAAGCTGCTTGGCGAGCTCCTCCTTGAGTTCATGCGCCGCCAGCCTCGTTTCCGCGACGTAGTAAGCGACAAGCTGCTTTTGGCCGTTCGCGTCGTCGCGGTCGAGCACCTTGGCTTCTTGCACAGCGGCGATCTTCAGCAACTGCGTCTCGATTTCGTCCAGTTCGATCCGGTACCCGCGGATTTTCACTTGGTGGTCGATCCGGCCCAGATATTCGATGTTGCCGTCCGGAAGCCAAGC